>JBGXRX010000086.1:0-12562 GCA_041811795.1 Erysipelothrix sp.
AAACTCTTGGACTTTGGGAAAAGCATAAAAAACACCATTAACCTATCCCTGTATAAAAAAAATGTGGGTGCACACAATTTCTATCGTAGAGAAGGATTTGTAGTTAGTGATGAATCAATTGATGAAGCTACGGGTAAAATCGAATACCTAATGGAATATAATCAAGAATAAGACTTAGTCTACAAGGAGACTTATATGTAAAAGTACATAAAAGGATGCACTTCTGAAAACAATTCAGAAGATGCATCCTTTTATTTTGTTATAAATCAAGTTCTATAAGTAATGGTGTGTGGTCTTGACGTGTTCCAGAATCAATCATTTCAGATTTAAGAACGATGTCTGCAATACGATCACTTACTAACCAGTAATCAATTCTCCAACCTGTGTTGTTAATCTTGCTTGTGACTGCTCTTTGAGCCCACCAAGAATAAATGTTAGGTACATCGCCATGAATATGACGGAATGTATCGGTAAATCCTTTAGCTAAAAGGTTTGTAAAGCCTTGGCGTTCTTCATCAGTAAATCCAGCTGATCGTCTGTTAGCTGCTGGGTTAGCAAGGTCAATCTCTTTATGAGCAACGTTGTAATCTCCAGTTGCAATAACAGGTTTCTCTTGGTCTAACTCTGCAATATAGTCTGCATAATGTGCATCCCATTGTTGGCGTTCTTCAAGACGGCTTAGGGCATCACCTGAATTAGGAGTATAGACTTGAGTTAAGTAGAAGTCTTCAAATTCTAAGGTAATGATACGACCTTCATAGTCCATTGTTGAAGGTGCACCAATTTTGGGATATGTCACATGTGGGTCTAAATGATTCTTATATAAGAACATAGTTCCTGCATAACCCTTACGAGCAGGTTCTACAGAAGAATTCCAAACATTGTGATAGTCTGGAAATAATTCAGTTAGGACTTCTAAATGTTTTTTAGTTGGTCCCTTACTTGATAATTTAGTTTCTTGAATCGCGATAACATCGGGATTATGGTTGATTATTGATGTCAGTACTTGTCTTGATAATAAAGCACGCGCTGAATCGGATGTTAATGCTGCATTAAGTGAGTCGATATTCCATGATATAAATTTCATTATTTTCCTCCATAAGTATCAAGTGAACATATATTTACAGCAAAGCTATAAAAGTTCATACAGTTTCTATTCTACCATTTATTACTGTTCTTATCATCCTAATTGGCTTATAATTATTTTATAAATGGGCTCTATGAGTGGGCATGAGAGTAACATAGTTATTTAGTATGTGATAATATACGAGTAAGGAAGAGGTGTTGGTATGAAGGGTAATTTATTAGATTTTAAAACAGTTGAGGATGCTAAAGAATTTTCAGGCTTAAGCGATCAAGTTCTTAGAAATCTAAAAGATGGAGAAATGGTATTACAAATGTTTTCTCAAAGTAAGCCTACAATCTCAATTGGATTTGATGATACGAAAGCACCTTATTTTGATGAAGGTGTAAAACACTATCGCTCACAAGGGTATCAGGTAGGTATTCGTGGTGCAGGTGGTCGATCTGTTGCCAATGATCAAGGTATCCTTAATTTCTCATTGATTTATAAAGTAGATGCTTTTAAGGAAAATCCATATCATGTATTTCATCAGTTCATCCAAGATGCTCTGAAACCACTAGGTTTAAACTTTGAGCTAGGTCAGATTGATGGAGCTTATTGCCCGGGTCTATATGACATATCTCTTAGTGGTAGAAAAGTAGCAGGAACATCATCTCGTATTGTACAAGGTAATAGTTTAGTGGGATGTTACTTAGGTGTTAATGGTGATCAAGAGAAGAGAAGTAAAGTCATCTCAGAGTTTTATGAAATTACTCAAGATGTCATTCGTGTTGATCCTAATAAACTCACGACGATACAAGATGCATTAGGTAAAGAAATCACTGTTGAAGAGGTTAAGCAATTACTAGTTAACCAATTCAAAACAATGGTTACAAGTCTTGAGGATTATGATACAAGTAAAATATCTCAAGAAGCAATTAATCAATCTATTGATCGTATGCAAGTTTATAATCGAAACTATCTCAAATAAAAATCAAGATAATAATATCCTGATTTCAGGCTGTTGACACATTTGTCAACAGGCTGAGACACTCTTAACGGAGTGTCTTTCTATAAATAATGCAGATTTTAATTAAATTTCCGAGTTAAACTAGTGCAAGAATGTATTAAATTATGGCTTTTATGGCTAGAGGTTTTATCACTTGTTTGAATGTGGTAAAATACTTTCATTAGGACTTTGGAGGAAATATGAAAAAAATACTTATATTAGCAATGACGCTATTACTACTAACAGCATGTGGTAGTAAAAATGAAGCTCCTGAAGGGGACAAAAAACCAGATGAAACTCCGGTAGTAGATACTTTTACACCAGATCCATCGAAAACATTAATTGCAACAATTACAACAAGTGAAGGTGTTATGACTGCAGAGTTATACCAAGATTTAGCACCAGAGAGTGTTAACAACTTTGCTACACTAGCAAACTCAGGTTACTATGATGGACTTATTTTCCATAGAATTATTGAAGGATTCATGATTCAAGGTGGAGACCCAACAGGTACAGGAATGGGTGGGCCTGGATACTCTATCAAAGGTGAATTCGCTACGAATGGTCACAAGAATACATTAAGTCATGATCGTGGAGTGCTTTCAATGGCACGCTCAAACCATCCTGATTCAGCAGGTTCACAATTCTTTATTATGCACCAAGAAACTAAGAACTTAGATGGTGATTATGCAGCATTTGGTAAAGTGATTACTGGATTAGAAGTTATCGATGCTTTAGCTACAAGTGCTACTGATAAATCAGATCGTCCATTAGTGGATGTAACAATTAAATCAATTACAGTAGATACTAAAGATTTAGATATTTCTGACTTTAATAAATTGAGCTAAAATGAAATTCATTCAAGTAAAGAGTGATCAAGATATTTCTAAAGTAGCTGATTTGGCCAATGAGATTTGGAATGACTATTATTCAAAAACCTTATCATTAGATCAAATTGACTATATGTTAGAAAATTTACAGTCTTATTCAGCTATTGCTCAATCGATAGAGAATGATGAATTGAATTATTATCTTCTGGATGTTGATGGTTTATCAGTTGGTTATTGTGCTTATGGTGTTGGTGATAGAGATATGCTTTTAAGTAAGTGTTATATTCTAAAAGATCATCGTGGTAAAGGCTACTTCAGTTTAGTCTTAGACCATTTGGAAGCCCAAGCCTTAAGTTTGAATAAGGATCAATTGAAACTCTATGTTAATAAATACAATCAGTCTCTGAAGATTTATGAACATTTTGGTTTTGAAATCAATGGATCGTATCAATTCGATATTGGTCATGGATATATTATGGATGATTATGAAATGATTAAACATATAGAAAAGAGGGCTTAACATGGGAATGAATAAAGAGTGGGAAGCGGTCAGGGAGTTTCATGAAACATTTAAACACCCAGTAGCAGACAAACCAGTATTTATGAAGGAAGAACGTGCTAAAGCTCGTTATGCTTGGATGCTAGAAGAAATCAATGAATTTCTTGAAGCGAAAGAAGTTGTTGAACAAGCAGATGCTATGATTGATACAATTTACTTTGCATTAGGTACTCTAGTTGAAATGGGAGTAAAACCAGAAGCATTGTTTGAAATTGTTCAAGAAGCTAATATGTCAAAACTATGGGCTGATGGAAAACCACACTTCAATGAAATGGGTAAAACCATTAAACCTGAAGGATGGCAAGATCCACACGAAAAATTAAAAGCAGCAATTAAAGAAATGGAGGAGGCCTAGGCCTCCTTTTCTTGTTTGTTGGGCATGTTGCCGAGCCGATGGGTTGAAAGACACCCTACCACCTCACTACAAAATATGGAAGGTAAGCTGTAAGCAAGGGCATTGTTGGTGACAACTCTGTCTGAAGGAAGCCGATGGCAGTATATTGGAGCGAAGCGAAAGTGAACCAGTGTTGGCGGATAAGATGGATAATTTTGCAAGAAGTGAAGAAGTCCAACAAGTAGTGAAATCTTATACGTTATGATGGTCGTTTCAAATACAGGCGAAGTAACTTAACCCAAGAAGGTCTGTATCCGTGGTTATATAAAGTAATTCAAGGTAACACAAGAATTATGGAAGGGTGCAGATTGCAGATGAAGCCATAGTAGTGATTAAATCTTAGCCTAAGAAAGCAGGTAACTGTCTGGAGGATAAAACTAAGATGACACAGGAAGCAAAGTCGCTGTGGCATCATAGACTCAAAAGGTTTATGGTGATGCGAAGGGCGGAAGGTATTACAAATCTTTATCAAGAATCTTGTATGAAGAGATTGAAGGAGTCTTTGAAGTGGTTGAAATATCACTTGTTAAATGGTCTTGATACCGTTTATAACTCGGATATGAAGTAACTTAGATTTGCCTTTGTAGATTGTCCAAGAGACTAGAAACGCCAAGGTACTCTGAGTGAATAACGTATAGAAATTGAATTATGAGAGATGCATGGAAAGATACAAAAGAAAGGAGTGACTGATGATGAAATGGTATAGCCTAATTGATAAAATTTATCATAAAGAAAATCTTGCAATGGCGTTCAATGCAGTAAAGAGAAACCATGGAGCCCCTGGATATGATGGGGAAACGGTGGAACTTTTTGCTGAACACATCGAAGAGAATTTAGAGTTTCTACATCAAGCACTCAAAACCAAAACATATTTACCCAGTCCAGTGAAAAGGGTTGAGATTGATAAGCCTGATGGTGGTGTAAGGTTGCTTGGAATTCCCACGGTAAAAGACCGTGTGGTTCAACAAGCAGTAGTAAATATCATTGAACCTTTGTTTGATGATCAATTTCACCCATCAAGTTATGGATATCGACCCAAGAAATCACAACACATGGCAGTTGCGAAAGCCCAACTCTTCTTAATGAGTGGCTTGGAACATGTCGTTGATATGGATTTGAGTAAATGCTTTGACACACTTGACCATGAAATAATGATGAATGAAGTAGGAAAGACCATCGGTGATGGTAGTGTTCTAAAACTCATTGAACAGTTCTTGAAATCAGGAATTATTGTCGATGGCTCTTTTGAAAGTAGCGAAATTGGCTCACCACAAGGTGGGGTTATTTCCCCACTTCTTAGTAACATCTATCTTAATATTTTTGACCAAAGAATTAAGACAAACTCATCCTATCGGATGGTTCGTTATGCAGATGATATTCTAATATTCACAAAATCTAAGCGAGATGCAGGTAATGCACTCACTTGGGCAACGAAAATACTAGAAGAAGAACTGGCTTTAACTGTTAACAAGCGAAAAACTACGATTACATCATTTGAAGAGGGTGTCTCATTTTTAGGATTCGTAATACATCGAAATTGTATAACAATAGACCCGAAAAGAATTGTTAGATTCAAGGACAAAGTTCGAGAACTGACAAAACGTAATTCAGGTGTTCCAATGGAAGTGGTTATAGCGAGACTCAATCGCTATCTGCGCGGATGGATTAACTATTATAAAGCGGCAAATATTGGAAAGTTTTGCAGAAACAATATGGCATGGATACGAAGAAGACTCAGAATGATACGCATGAAACAATGGAAAACATACAAAGCGATGCATAAGGAAATGCGACGTCAGTCAATTACCCACAACGGCGAGAATATGAACGTAACATTGTGGAAGAACTCAAAAGTTCTTTTGATACACCAAGTCATTCCCAATAAATGGTTTGATGAAATAAAATTGGTGAACCTTACGCATTATGAAATAGGGCTTTTGTCGACCTTTTATAAAGGTTGATAGTAATACCATGAGCCGTATACGGGAAACGTACGTACGGTTCTGTGAGAGCAAAAGAAGTAACGAAAATTACGTTACTTCTTAGCTACTCGATTTTATAGATACATCAAAGTTTGAGCATCTTTGTGAGAAAACAACATTTATCACTAGTTGATTGCACACTGCTTTTTAAGCTAGTTAATGTGTGGAGAATCCCATAATTATTGACGTCTTATCAATTTTAATGATTACTCACTATGGTATTCTTAATTTATGGGGGAATGATTATGAAAACAATAACAATTAATCAAACTATATATAATATTGTAAAAGAACTACCACAAGCGCGTCAGGTACTAGTAGACTTAGGTTTTGCTCCTATGGCTCATGATGCGACATTAAACACTGTAGGGAGAGTTACAACACTATCTACAGCCATTAAGCACTTATCATTAGATATGGATACTGTAAATAAAGCATTTGCTTCAATTCAAGTGGAGGTATTAGACCATGAGTGAGTTTATAGATAACCGTAATCAAGCTTTAGATAGTGAGAAGGTGCAACAATTAAAATCAATTATTATCAGACTTCATCAAGGGGAAGATCCTCAAGAAGTTAAGAAAAGTTTTAGAGAGCATTTCGACTCAGTTGATGCAAGTGAGATTATTGTTATGGAGCAAACGCTTGTTGATGAGGGAATGGATGTTATGGAGATTCAAAAGTTATGCGATATTCATGCTGATGTCTTTAATGGATCCATCGATGAAATTCATGGTTTGATGGGTGAAATGGAACAAGTGGGTCATCCTGTATCAGTCATGAAAGCTTCTAATGTCGCAATCGGACTTCAACTTGATACCATCGAAAACTGTGTTCAAGCATTTGAAGAAGAGATTAATCCTAAAACTAAGATTGCCTTGTTGATGCAAATCAATCTCCTATTTGATATTGATAAACACTATAGTGTTAAGGAGAACTGCTTCTTCCCACTGATGGAGAAGTATGGCTTCAATGCTCCACCTCAAGTGATGTGGGGAGTCGATGATGAAATCAGAGAAGATTTAAAAAACTTTAAAACAGCGGTAGAAGATGAAGCCTCAGGTATTCAAGATATCTTCCTAGCGCTAAGAAAAAGGATTGAAGATATGATTTTTAAAGAAGAGTATATTCTACTACCTATGATAGTAGATTACTTTACTGAAGATGAATGGTTACAAATAGCCCACGACACCAAAGAAATCGGATATTGCTTGGTTGCTCCTGAATCTGTTTGGAAACCAAAAAGAAAAGACTTCGTGACAGCTTATCGAGAAGATAGAGCTGCTGAGGAAGCCATGAGAAGTAACAACTTACATTTTGAGATTGGTCATCTTAATCCAGAAGAGTTAGAAGCCATCATGAACTCCTTGCCCATCGATATGACATTTATTGATAAGGATGATACTGTTAAATACTTCAACCAGGCTCCCGATCGTATCTTCGTTAGAGGTAAATCAGTGATCGGAAGATTGGTTCAAAACTGTCATCCACCTAAATCGGTAGACACTGTTGAGACCATGTTAAATGATTTTAAAGAAGGGCGTAGTCAATCTGAAACCTTCTGGATTCAAATGGGTGGTAAGTTTATCCACATTGCATATTATGCTATACACAACAAAGAGGGAGACTACATCGGAACTCTTGAAGTATCCCATGATGTGCAGAAATACCGTGATCTTGAAGGTGAAAAAAGACTTAAGGCATAAAAGACTAATTCTAAGTATTATACTTAATAAGGCTAATATCAGCTCTATTTAGGTGTATTTAGCAGATTGTCAGTCATTTGCTTGACAAAGTAGTTTTTATTGTATAGAGTGATTGTTAAATTGAATAGAGGTTGCGATGCAAAAGAGTAAATAGTCGAGTAGGTATACGAAGACGCTATTGAAAGGTAATCATCGCCGAATGAATAGTCTAGACATAGATTATTTGTGGGGATAGTGAAAACATCACTATCACTCGATCCGTAAGGGTTGGCGCTAAAAATGCTCAGACATCAGCCAACCTTACTGATGTCTTTTTTTGTTCAATGAGAGAAGGAGATCTTATGAAAAAGATAATGGTGCTATTAACAATCTTATTAGTGTTAGGAGGTTGTAGTCAAAAACCAAGTGATCGTGAAACATTTACAGTTGGTATGGAATGTAACTATGCTCCCTACAACTGGACGCAATCAGATCAAGGTGTAACAGGAGTTGCTATTGAAGGTGGTCAATATTGTGAAGGCTATGATGTTCAAATTGCTAAACTTTTAGCTGAAGATATGAACAAAGATTTAGTCATTCGTAAAATTACATGGGAAGGCTTAATCCTTTCCACTCAAACAGGACAAATCGATGCTATCATCGCAGGTATGTCACCAACTGATGAGCGTAAACAAGAAATTACATTCTCTGAACCTTACTATATTGACTCATTAACAGAGTTTGGAATTGTAGTTAAGCGTGATGGACCCTTTGCAGATGGTCAAGGTTTAGATGGCTTCAAGGATGCATTAGTAACTGCTCAAGTAGGTACTTTCCATCCAGAACTATTAGCTCAATTAAATGGAGTACAAGTTGCTCAGTATATGCAAGACTTTGGAACAATGATAGTGTCACTAGGAGCTGGAGAAATTGATGGATTCATTTCTGATAATGGAACTGGAGATACCATCAACTACAAACATCCTGACTTAAAATACATCCCTATCAAGGGTGAAACTGGTTTTGAACTAACTGATGCTATGGTTGGTGTTTCTGTTGGTATGAATAAAACCAACTACGAACTTCATAAAGAAGTTAACGAAGCATTAAGCAACATCTCTGCTGAAACTCAGGCTGACCTGATGGATAAAGCGGTTCATGCTGGTGACTTCTCAAGTGGAAACTTCTTTGAGCAAATCACACAGATTATTTCAAATAACTATCCAGCTTTCATTCGAGGTACAATCACTACCTTAGTATTATCGATTACAGCTACTTTAATTGGTTTCTTTATTGCTCTTTTGATTGCAGTATCAAGAGGATCAAAAGTTACCAATGCCATTGCTAATGTCTATGTTACCTTCTTTAGAGGAACACCGATGATGGTTCAGGCTATGGTTATGTTCTATGGTGTATCGGTTGTTATTCCAGGCTTCAGATGGTCTAATCTACCAATGGGTAACCTAGTGGCAGGGATTGTTATTGTAAGTATTAATACAGGTGCATATATGGCTGAAACCGTTCGTGGTGGTATTCAAGCAATTGATAGTGGACAGTTTGAAGCTGCTACATCACTTGGATTTACTAAATGGGAAACCATGCGACACATCATCTTACCTCAAGCCATTAAGAATGCTATACCAGCTTTAGGTAATGAGTTAATTGTTAACGTTAAAGATACTTCAGTACTTAATATTATTGGTGTATCAGAACTCTTCTTTGTCTCATCAGGTATTGCTTCAAGCAACTATCAGATCATGCAAACATTTACCATTACAAGTGCAATTTATCTATTCTTAACAACAATTTTATCAATCATTTTAAGATTTGTTGAAATGCGTCTTGATAAAACAAAAACGCGTCCATCTACTTATCCAACATCCATGACGGATGCGGATAACATGGCTTAGGGAGGTCATTATGTCAGAAATTATATTATCAGTAGAAAATGTTTATAAAAATTTTGATCAACTTCAAGTTCTCAAAGGGATTAACTTAGAAGTACGTAAAGGTGAAGTTATCTCAATTATTGGATCATCAGGTTCAGGTAAATCCACTTTACTTAGATGTATGAATGTTTTGGAACAACACAATCAGGGGGATATCCTTCTTAATGGTGAATCGATTTCAACCATGGATCCAAAGAAACTTCATACTAATGTTGGAATTGTATTCCAAAACTTTAATCTATTTAATAACCTCAATGTATTAGAAAACTGTGTTCGACCTCAAATGGTTGTGCTTAACAGAAGTCGTGAAGAGGCTGAAAGCAAAGCAATGGAATTACTTACTAAAGTAGGTATGAAAGATTTTGCTAAGAGTAATGTCATTCTTCTATCAGGTGGACAAAAGCAAAGAGTTGCTATCGCTCGTGCATTAGCAATGGATCCAAAAATTCTACTCTTTGATGAACCTACTTCTGCACTTGATCCTGAAATGGTTGGAGAAGTATTAGCAGTAATGAAGGATTTAGCTAATGAAGAATTAACCATGGTTGTTGTGACTCATGAAATGCAGTTTGCTCATGAAGTCAGTGATCGTGTAGTCTTTATGGATGATGGTGTTATTCTTGAAGAAGGGACACCTGATGCAATCTTTAATAACCCACAGAAAGATCGTACGAAAGCATTTGTAAGTCGATTCAGAGGGCAATAAGAATGAACCAAACGATATTTGATTTAGCTAAAAAGAACTTACCTGAGATGGTTCGTGCAAGACGTCATTTTCATGAAAACCCAGAATTAGCTCATGAAGAGTATCAGACTCAAGCCTATGTTATTAATGTTCTTAATGAGTTGGGAATACCCAATTATAAATTAGCAGATACTGGGGTTGTTGGACTGATTGAAGGGGCACATCCCGGAAAGACAGTTCTACTTCGTGCTGATATGGATGCACTCCCTGTAGAGGAAAGTGCTGATGTACCTTACGCATCTAAAGTTGAAGGTTTAATGCATGCATGTGGTCATGATGGTCATACAGCAGGATTACTTGGAACAGCAATGATCTTATCTGAAATGAAAGGTCAGATTCACGGTAATGTTAAGTTGATGTTCCAACCCGCTGAAGAGACTGATGGTGGTGCTTTACCAATGATCCAAGAGGGTCTATTAGAGAATCCTAAGGTTGATGCAGCATTTGGACTTCATCTTGGAGGTCATGTTCCATTTGGTAAGATTGAGGTGCGCTATGGGGCTATGTATGGTGCTCCTGACGAGTTTGAAATCCTTATTAGAGGTGTTGGGGGACATGCAGCAAGTCCTCATCAAACCATTGATCCAATCAGTCTTGCAGTTCAGTTTATATCCAATGCTCAAATGATTCTAACAAGACGTATTGATCCGGTAAAACCTGCACTAATTTCTTTTACAAAAATTCAAGCAGGAGAGGGTCTGAATGTTATTCCAGAAACATGTGTTGTTGGAGGAACCATTAGAACTCTATTCCCAGAAACGAGAAATGCTGTTTCAGAAATGTTAGAAGCATGTTTAAAATCAATTTGTGATGTTAATGGTGCTCAGTATGATTTTGAATATTTCCCATCATATCCACCACTAATTAATAATGATGCAATGACAAAGCTTGCTGAGTCTGCATTTATCAATGCATTTGGTCAGGAAAAAGTTGTACAACAACCTCATCCTTCACTAGGTGCTGAAGACTTCGCATACCTTGCAGAAGCAGTTCCATCTTCTTACTATAATGTAGGTATTTGGGAAGAGGGCAAGAAGGAGCCAGTACACCATCATCCATCTTTTGAATGGAATGATGATGTTTTAGAAACAACTTCAGCTTCACTTGCCATTGTTGCATTAGAATATCTCAATCAATAAAAAAATCGGTCCTTGTGGGACCGATTTTTTTGGATTAATTGTGATTGTGACCGCAGTGACATTGTCCTGGTTGGCATTGACACCCTGTTAAGCAAGTACAATCAAGAGATTTTTTAAACTCTTTGTTGTTCATGGCTTGCATGATGAGATCTCGATCTTCATAACTTAATTGAAGGTGATCAATAAGGTTGGCGATGGATCGTCCGCGTGCTTTGGTACAGAATGTATCGGCAGCATCGAGAAGGCGATTATTAACACCATCTTCCTCACTGATAAGAGCTTCGTAAATAAAGCGATTACCATCTTTATGAGTTTTTAAATAACCTTTTTTAACAAGGCGACCCAATAGGGTTTTAGTAGTTGCGTTTTCCCAATCCATAGTGTCTTTTAAGACTTGGCTGACACTACGACTGGTAGGTTCTTTTAAGGTCCATATGACCTTCATAACTTCCCACTCAGCACTTGATGCTTCTTGTTTAATTGACATAGGATCCTCCTTTAGATTACGTTTGTAACCATTAAATATATTATAGCATGTCATCTTCAATCATGCATGTCAATCGACTTCTGGTATTTCTACCTTTAGAGTATACCAAATATATAAGAGACTAGGGTCCTAAAAATAAAAAATACCAAGGCTTAAGTCCTGGTATTGAATGTTTTATTTTACGTTTTCGAATAAGTATTCAAGACGTGCAGTCAAGAATTCTTTTTGGTTGTTATCTAGTGGAATACGTGGATTGTCATGGTCAGGTGTTGTACCTAAGTGTGCATCAACAACACCATCTTTAGAAATTGCAATTGTAAATGGAACTGATCCAGATTCATTAGCAACTCCTGCTGGGAATGTTTTCATGAAATCCTCAAAGCGTTTAATTAAGACTGCATTGTTTTCAAACTCTTTGCTTGAAGTATCGACTGTCCAAGCAGTTAGGTCGTATTCGCTTAGGACATTTTCCATTTCAGGAACTAAAACCTGGCACCATGGGCATTTAGGGAAACCGAAATAGTAAACTCCAGGAACTTTATTTTCCATATCTGTTAAAATTTCAGAATAGTTTTTTTGTTACATAATGATGATCCTTTGTTTTTAACTGTGGGTATTCTGACATGATGTTCTTTGAACAACCTGCTAGAAATATAAGTCCTACAGTTAGTAGTAATAATAATTTTTTCATAATAAAATCTCCTTCTATTGCTAATTATATA
>JBGXRX010000087.1:0-2887 GCA_041811795.1 Erysipelothrix sp.
ATCAACCACGATAAATCATCAAACCAATTTCTATCTGTTTGGATTAGGAATTGCAGTCGCAATATTTGGACTTATCTTTGAAAGTATATCTGATTATCAACTGGCTCAGTTTAAAAAAGAGAAGACTAACAAAGGGAAACTTATGACTTCGGGACTTTGGGGTGTTTCAAGACATCCTAATTATTTTGGTGAGATAATCTTTTGGTGGGGTATATTTATAAGCCTTTTCAAAAATCATTATTCGCTTGTCGGGATTATTTCTCCATTATTGATAACATTATTGATAAATAATATCTCTGGAATACCTTTATTGGAAAACAAATATAAGACAAGAGAGGATTTCATTGAATATTCAAGCAGAGTTTCAAGATTAGTACCGTTTATCGGAAGTAAGAAAATAAAATAGGTTATATGAAAGGATATACTTGGCAGTTATATTGTATATTCTAAGGAAATAAGTTGGAATTAGACTAATTCATCTTAATAACACCTTTAAAGTGTGAATGGGCCTTTTGCGAAATATTGTGAAAGAGATGAAATATTTTCATTTCCATTCACACTTTTATATTAAAGGAGGTATAGTTGTGAATAATTTTAAACCAAGAGTAGGTTATGCATGTATGAATCAAGACGTGTACCCTAATGACTACAAAACATGTAGAAAAGACAGAATTACCGAAGAACGTTTAAAAGAGATAATTCAACATAATTTAGCTGTTCTTGAACAGACAATTGATTATAATATTGAACATAACAACAAGATGTTTCGTATTTCATCATCATTGATTCCTTTTGGTTCAAGTGAGTTAAATACTTTAGACTGGTCGCATGAATTTAAAGAACGATTTGAAAGAATGAGAATAAAAATAAGAGATAATGATATCCGAGTCTCTGTCCATCCTGGACAATATACAGTTATCAATTCAAAGAATCCAAGTGTAGTTAACAGTTCAATTGAGGAACTACACTACCATGCGAAGATACTGGATCTTTTAGCAATTGATTCAACTAGTAAGATGATTCTTCATGTTGGTGGAATATATGATGATAAAGCTGCAGCAATCGATCGCTTTGTCGATGTTTACAACAATATGCTTGATGAGGGTATAAAAAAATACTTAGTTATTGAGAATGATGATCGTTTGTATACAGTGGCTGATGTATTGGAGATTTCTGCCAGAATATCGATACCAGTAGTTTTTGATAATCTTCATCATGAAGTTAATATATCACTTGAAAACATGAGAGTGCAAGACATGATGAAGAGAGTAGTTTCTACATGGAAGTTACAGGATGGCAGACCTAAAGCTCATTATAGTCAGCAAGCGCTAGGGAAGCGGTCAGGAGCACACTCAGAAACAATAGACTTACAAAGATTTGCTTTAGATTATATTCAGTATTACGAACATGCACAAGTTGATATTATGCTGGAAGTGAAAGACAAGAATCGCTCTTTTGTCAAAGTTGATCAATTATTTAATCCATCAGTTTCAGCAATTGAACGTGAGTGGGCACGTTACAAGTACTGGATAATGGCAAGATCACAAAAAACATACAATGATTTGCGCACCTTGTTTAAAGATAGCAAATCAATAGACTTGATAAATTTCTATAATGTGATTGATAGTCTGCAGAGCGAAGAATATGGGACGACTGGAAGTCGGGTTAATGCTTTCCAACATGTCTGGGGTTATTTCAAGAAAACATCATCAGGTTCAGAAAAAGATAAGTTCATGAAGTTAATTAATGATTTTGAAAATGGTAAAAAGAATCACAAAGAGATTTATCGCTATTTGTATAAGCTATCTGACAAGTATGATACTTCTTATCTGATAGATAGCTATTTCTTTGATGATATAAAATTGTAGAGGAGACTAATATGTATTTAGCTTTAAAAGAAATTAAGAAAGAAAAACTAAGATTTATAATGATTATAGTAGTTACGGCACTTATTGCTTACCTTGTTTACTTTTTAGCATCACTTGCCTTTGGGCTTGCCCAGCTTAATCGAACTGCCGTGGATTATTGGGAAGCAGAAGGAGTAATAATATCTAAATCATCCAATGAGAGTATTTATAGTTCTTCTATAGATTTAAATAAACTTGATGAACTCTCACTTAATGTTGAGGATGGAATAAATGTTGCCAGTACTACTGTTTATATTAAAGATGAAGAAGCAGATACACCAACAGATCTAGTATTTATTGGTTATGACCTCAATAGTGATAGAATAACTGCACCAGTTATAGAGGGTAGAGTAATTAACTCAGAAAATGAGATAATGATTTCTTCTAATATAAAAGATGATTTGGATATCCAACTTGATGAAACTATCATAGTTGCGAGAACAGGAAGACAGTTTAAAGTAGTAGGCTTCACTCAAAATTCTAACTATAATACGGTTCCTGTTGCATATGTAAGTAAGGAAATGGCTTCGCAGTCAATGATGTTGTATACGACAGGTGATGATGATATAGATGCTGTTGCGACACCAACTCCCAATATGCCAGAGCGAGTATCAGCAGTAGTAATATATGAATCAGGATATTTAGATAATTTTGAAGATGCAGATTTAGAGTACATTCCTATTAATGATTTTATTAATGGTCTTCCTGGATATCAGGCACAAGTCTTAACTTTTGGACTTATGATTATATCTTTAGCATTCATATCATCAATAATTATTGGTATATTCATGTATATTTTAACAATGCAGAAGAAATCAATATTTGGAGTTCTTAAGATACAGGGTTATCAAAACTTCTATATTATGAAATCAGTGCTTTATCAGTCAATACTATTAATTGTAATTGGCTTTAGTCTAGGACTTCTCTTAACAGTAATTACGGTTAATTATTTGCCAGCCAAGGTACCAGTCGCAATATTC
>JBGXRX010000088.1:0-13789 GCA_041811795.1 Erysipelothrix sp.
AATTTAAAATCTTCATCATAAAGCTTCGACATGTTAGTTTCCTACTAGAGTTACAACTATTGTAACTTATTTGCAAACTCTATGTTTGACCTGTCCGAAATATATACTACCACCAGATTTATTGATTTATGATTTTATAAATTTCGACTAATAATATACTTAGATCGGTATTTCCAGAATTTATAATGATTAATCACTCATAGTTTAATTGCACAATAATCAAAAACACTGATAACAATAGGGGTTATCAGTGTTTTTATTTAATAGAAAATAAGTAGACCCTAGTATTAAAGGATAAAATTTAGCCTAGCTTGTGATGAATAGTAAGTCCCAATATAAGGACTGTTCTGTAAGACATTATAAACTTTAAAAACATAATGATATATTATTTTGTAACAAATACGTAAACATAAAACAAATGATATATCGATGTGTTAATATTAGGCTAGAATTCAATCGGTCCAATGGATTTTAAAAGTAGTCTATTAAGTTGGACTCAAGTAAAGTTGAAATGTAAGTGGCTACAATCTATAATATACTTAGGAGGAATAGTAGTGATTAGACAACATTCACAAAATATAATCGATTACTTAGGTCAATTCAATAACCAGTCGGTTGATCTTGTATCGCAAAAATTCAATATATCAAAGAAACGACTTTGGTATGAAATCAGTTTACTAAATGATGCTTTGGAGGCCTGTGACTTAAAGTTACTGGAATTTAATCAAGGCACCATCATAGTACCTGAGTCATTCGAAGAAGATTCAAAGATTATTATTGAATTCTTGAATACTAGGGAAGTTATTACTCCCATCAATCGAACCTATACCATTGCTGTTTGTCTATTTATTAAACAAGGTTGGGTATCTGTAAAACACTTTGAAGACTTACTCAACTTGAGTAAGAACTCGATACTAAATGAATTGAAAATATTTAAAGAATTGGCAAGTCACTACCAAGTCCAACTCCTCAATAACCGTAAAGAGGGTTATTACCTAAGTGGCGAGGAAGCGTCAATTCGTAGGTTGTGTGAGTATGCAATGAGTCAGTTGACATCAGCAGAATATGGATTAGGCATTCTTAAGGAAATATTTGCATCATGGGATCTAACTTACAATCGTGACTATGTAGTTACAATTGTAGAAGAGGCATGTGAGGCATATAAGGCAAGTTTTGTACCAGAGCGATATGATGATTTTATTAACATCTTATTACTTCTCAAAGTACAAAGGGATCACAACCCACTTACCTATTCTGAAGAGACTGTTGATTATATAAAGGGGCAACCATTTTATGAACTTGGTAAAACGATTGCTCATGAGTTAGGAATTAGAAATAGCAATGAAGGTGTCTTTACCACAGTACGTCTACTAGGTGCTCTGCAAGGAAGTCAATTTCTAAGAAATGACCCTAATCTTGCAGTTATATCTAAAGAGATTGTAGCTCGTGTAAAGGCTCTAACAATGGCATCATTCTCATCTATATCAACTCTAACATTAGAGAAGAACCTTTATGAGCACCTGGTACCTTGTTACTTCAGAGTCAAATTCGACATTCCAACAATTAATCCATTTACCGAAATGATAAAAAAGAAATATCTAGACCTGTTTCTATTAATTAAGCGCTGTTTAGAGCCCTTTGAATCATATGTAGGTAAGAAGTTAACAGACGATGAATTATCCTATTTCACCATTCACTTTGGTGGTCAGCTAAGAAATGAAAGTCCCAGTCGAACATCACTTAAGGTTATAACTGTTTGTCCTAATGGTATTAGTTCTTCATTAGTTTTAGATTCACAACTAAAAGCCATCTTTCCATCATTTAACTTCTTGGGAATACATACTGTGGCAGAACTTGATACCTTAGACGAAAATTCTTACGATGCGATTTTCTCTACAGTTAACGTCAGTACTAACAAGCCAACATTTGTTGTTAGACCGATTATGAACGATAGAGAAAAGGACATACTTCGAAGACAAGTGCGATTAGCATTCAATCTTGAAGATACAGATGTTAACATCGACATTGCAAAAATACTAAGTGTTGTTAGTAAACATGGGACCATCCATGATGAAACTCAGCTATATGAAGATTTATACGAATTGATATACAAAGATAAGATAAAGAAAGAAGGTCTCAACTTGGATGAACTACTAAAGAATCATTTGATTCAATACACTGATCAAGAACTTGATTGGAAAGCAGGGATACGCCTTGCTGCTCAACCACTTCTTGAAAAAGGATACATCGAGGAACGATACATCGACGCTATGATAGGCAAAGTAATGGAAATCGGACCTTACATTGTAATTGCACCAAAAGTAGCAATACCACACGCTCGTCCTGAAGATGGAGCAGTAAAAATGGGGATTTCACTACTCCATAGTAAACAACCTATCAAATTTGATTTTGAGGATGGTGAGGGAGGTGATGTACATTTAATGTTTGTTCTAAGTGGAACAGACAATACATCTCACCTAACAGCATTACAGCAATTAGCAGCTCTTCTTGAAGATGAAGAAGACATTGATTACATGGTTGGCGAGAGCGACCAATCTGTATTATATAAATTTATACAAGATAGAGTTGAAAGGATGGAAGTATAGATGTTAAAAATAGTAACAGTTTGTGGTAATGGAATCGGATCAAGTCTTATGTTAAAGATGAAGATTGAGGCCATTGCTAAGGAGAATAATATTGCGGTTTCAGTAGAACCTTCAGATTCAAATGCTGCAACAGGAAAAGATTGTGATCTATTCGTTACAGTTAAAGAGTTTGCAAGTATTTTCAAGGATACTCAAAGGGTAGCTATTACACGTAGTTACATGAATACTAAGAAAATTACTGAAGACGTATTACCTGTTTTAATAGAGCTTAACCAAGCTAAAGGAGAATAAAATGGAAGGAATTTTAAACTTTTTATCAGATATCTTACAACAACCAGCATTCCTAATGGGAATTGTTGCTATGGTTGGTCTGATTGCATTGAAAGAGAAGGCACATAAGGTACTTACAGGTACTTTAGGGCCAATCTTAGGTTACTTGATGTTATCTGCTGGGGCGGATGTTATCGTTGCTAACCTAGAACCATTATCAAAAATGATTGAAAAAGGATTCAACATCGTAGGTGTTGTTCCTAATAATGAGGCTGTTACATCAGTTGCTCAAGCACTATTAGGTGTTGAGACGATGTCAATCTTAGTTGCTGGTTTAGTATTCAACGTACTAATCGCACGTTTCACTCGTTATAAATATGTATTCTTAACAGGACACCACTCATTCTTTATGGCATGTCTACTATCAGCAGTACTTGGCGCTATCGGATTCACGGGAACTCCAATGATTTTACTAGGAGGATTCTTCCTAGGTGCTTGGTCAGCAATCTCACCTGCAATTGGTCAACGATATACACTTCGAGTTACTGAAGGCGATGAAGTTGCCATGGGTCACTTCTCAAGTATTGGATACTACGTATCAGCATGGATCGGTGAAAAAATTGGTAAAGGTTCTAAGAGTACAGAGGATATTGAAGTTCCAGAATCATTGAGCTTCATCCGTAATACTACAATCTCTACAGCTCTAACAATGATTATTATTTATCTAGTTGCAGCATTTGCAGCTGGAAGTGAGTATATTCTTGCTGAGTTATCAAATGGTGTTAACCCATATGTATTCTCAATCCTGTCAGGTTTAAAATTCGCAGTTGGTGTTGCAGTAGTTTATGCAGGGGTTCGTATGATTCTTGCTGACTTGATTCCTGCATTCCAAGGTATCGCAAACAAAGTTATTCCTAATGCAATTCCAGCAGTAGACTGTGCTGTATTCTTCCCTTATGCTCCAACAGCTGTAATTATCGGATTTGTTTCATCATTCATTGGTGGAATCATCGGTATGTTAGTTCTTGGATTCACAGGTGGAGTACTTATTATTCCAGGACTTGTTCCTCACTTCTTCTGTGGTGCCACAGCTGGGATCTATGGAAACTCAACTGGTGGACGTCGAGGAGCGATTGTTGGTGCATTTGTTAACGGTTTAATGCTAGCATTCCTACCAGCTTTACTATTACCAGTTCTAGGATCACTAGGATTTGCTAATACAACATTTGGTGATGCTGACTTTGCTGTTATTGGATTACTATTAGGTTATGCTGGTGAGATCATCGGTAACATCGGTATTTATGCAATTGCAGGAGTTACATTACTTGCTCTAGTATTACCAAGTATCATTAAGCCTTCTAAAGAGGCAATCAATAACGTTTACGAAGAAGACCAAGAATAAAAATTGAAATTAGTAATACAAAATAAAAAGGAGATAATTAATGTCAAAAATTAAAATTTATGCAGATGGTGCAGATGTAACAAAAATGCTTGAAGTATACAAAAAAGGAGTTGCACAAGGGTTTACTACTAACCCAACACTTATGAAAGTAGGGGGTGTTGTTGATTACAATGCTTTCGCTGAAGAAGTTGTTGCAGCAATTCCTGATCTATCTGTATCATTTGAAGTATTCGCTGATGACTTTGAAACAATGAAGTTAGAAGCTTTAAAGATTGCATCATATGGACCCAATGTCTTTGTAAAAATTCCAATTACAAACACACTAGGAGAATCATCATTACCATTAGTAAAAGAACTATCTGACCAAGGTGTTAACTTAAACGTAACTGCTATTTTGACAATTGAACAAGTTCAAGCAACTGTAGATGCTGTAAGCGAAAACTCAAAAACTATCGTTTCAGTATTCGCAGGACGTGTCGCTGATACAGGTGTTGATCCAATGCCATTGATGAAGCAATCAGCTGAAATTTGCCACAGCAAGAACAATGTAGAACTTCTATGGGCTTCAACTCGCGAAGTACTAAACATTTTCCAAGCTGAGGAAGCTGGATGTGATATCGTTACAGTACCAAACGCATTACTGGATAAGTTACCAATGTTAGGTAAAGATCTATTAGAGTTATCTCTAGATACGGTTAAAATGTTTAATAATGACATTAAAGCTTTAGGATTTACAATTCTTTAATAAATTACATAACCACTTCTTAGGAAGTTGTTTCAGGCTGTTGACAAATGTGTCAACAGCTTTTTCATTTCTATTGTTGAGAAATGAAACCGTTTATCATAGTTAAATGACATATTTAACCACAGTCGAAGTCATAAAATTGACGACAAAGTATAATATATTTAGGTCTAAATTGCAATGGCAAGTTGTCCACTTATAGAAATGTAAAATCAAATGGCAAGTATAGGGGAGTGCGGACATTCTTATGTTATCACTTATACTCATAGTATAAAAAGAGTTTCAGATAAATCATCACTCTTAATATCTGTAGGATCAAAGGGAAATTATTAGGTATCAAAACAGAGAAGATAAACTCAATTTTAAAGTCATTAATTTGATTCTAGAGTTGCGTTTTTATTGCGTTTCTATGTAAATAAGTCAAATTAATACTAGCTAGAAGTAATGATTTACATTTGAAAATCTCAAGAAATGTCAAATATACAATGAATTACAGATGCAAATTTATCAGTATTCTTAGAGGGTAACTATCAAACCTTGTGAAATTAATGACATAGTTTATCATACAACACCACTATTTGAAGGAAAATGTTCAAATTTTCAAAAAGTCTGTGTTAATGTTCACAAAGAACAAGGAAATGTTCAAAATATAATCGTATAGTAGTTACAGGCGGTAACTAACACCGCAAGGAGTGCTAACATGGATGAACTAATTCAGGTACTTAATTCTTTAGGGTTTACGGAAAACGAAGCGAAAGTATATATAACACTTTTGAAAAGTGGAGCTCAAAATGGCTATGAAACATCAAAACTCAGTGGCGTTCCGCGAAGTAGAGTATATATAATACTTGAAGCACTTGTATCTAGAGGAATCTTAGTATGCTCCCATAATGGGAAAAACAATATCTATAAAGCTGAGCCAGCAAGTAAAATTGAACGCATGGCAAAGAATGATATTGAGGCAAGTTTAAGAATACTAAGAGAAGAGACAGACAAGATTTCTATAAAACCAGAGGATGATCAAATTTGGCATTTAGAAAACTATGAGCGAATATTATTGAAACTCGAGACAATGATAGATCAAGCAAATAGTGAGATATTGGTACAAATTTGGGCACCAGAACTTAATGACACTATAGCAAAAGCACTTAAGAAAAAAGAAAAAGAGAATATTAATCTAGTAACAATCTTATACGATGAGTCAGGAGCTTATGAGCATGATCTTGATAATCTCTACATTCACGGATTTGAAGAAAGACTGATCCAAGAAAACCATTCACGCTGGTTAATGTGTGTTGTGGATTCTAAAGAGGTACTTTATGCTTCAATACCAAATGAGAGACAGACGACAGCGATTAACACTGAGAACCAAAGTATGGTTTGGTTTGCATCAGAATATGTAAAACATGATGCTTATTGTTTAAGATTACTAAGCGATTTTGAAATAGAAACAAAATCTAAATACGGACCCGATTTTGCTGGGCTTCGTGCAATATTCAATCAATCACAGGGAGAAAAATAATGACTATATTAACAGTATTACTTGTACTAATCGTACTTGTTAACGGATATTTTGCAGCAACATTTGTAAGTGACTTACTTAAGAATAAAGAAGAGGCTATTAAAGAACCAGGGAATCCAATCGCAATGGCGATTGCCCATTTCTTCATCTTCATGCTTTCAACATTTGGCATTTCAGACTTCGCTATTTCAGCAGCGGTTTACCCTAAACTAAAATGGGTAAGCGACGAAAAGTTACCAGGAACATTGAATACACAATGTGTTATTCCAGTTGCGGTAATGGCCTTACTTTACATCTCATCAATTGATGTAGACATGAAAACACTATTAATTCCAATCGTAGCTCAAGTTTTAGGGGCATACTTATCACCACGTTATGTTGTTAAATTACCAGTTAACACAATCAAAAAGTTTGTTGCAGCAGGACTACTAGTTGCGGCAGGACTTATCTTACTAGGTAAATTTGGATTCTACCCAGAGGGTGGAGTAGCAACAAGTCTATCAGGATTTAAACTTGTTCTATTAGGTGTTCTATCATTTATTTACGGTGCTGTTAATAACATCGGTATTGGATCATATGCTCTAACTTCAGCTACAGTGTATGCTCTAGGATTAAGTCCACTCGTGGCGTTCCCAATCATGATGGGTGCATGTACTTTCTCTGTACCTGTAGGTTCAATGCAATTTATTAAACTAGGTGGTTACTCACGTAAGATTACTCTATCCGCAGCTATATTTGGATCACTAGGCGTTCTAGTTGCAGTATTCGTAGTTAAGAGTTTAGATGTTGCTATGTTGCAATGGGTTGTAGTTGCTGTAGTATTATTCTCAGCATACCAAATGATCTCATCATCAAGAAAAGCTAAATAATTATGAAAATTTCAATTATCAATCAAGAATTAATTAAAGAAGTTTATACAATGGCAGATGCTATTCAAGCTAATAAGGATGCATTATCAATCTATTCAAAGGGAGGGGCAAACATTCCTTTAAGAACAAACATTGATATTCCAGAACAAGCTGGACAGAGTTTATACATGCCAGGTTATGCTGCTGATGCAGATGCTTTAGGAGTTAAGATTGTTTCAGTTTATCCAAACAACATTGAAAAGAACATCCCAAGTGTACCTTCAACAATGGTATTAATTGATCCTGAAACAGGTCAAGTAAATGCTCTTATCGATGGAACATACCTAACTCAAATGAGAACAGGTGCTGTTGCTGGAGCAGGTACAGATATTCTATCTCGTAAAGATTCTAAAATATTTACTATCTTTGGAACGGGTGGACAAGCTGAAGAGCAAGTTGCAGCTGTTTTAGATGTTAGAGAAATTGAGAAAGTATACGTTTGTGATTTAAACCAAGAACGTAGTCTAGATTTCGCAACTCGTATGGCAGCAAAACACAACATTGAGTTTGTTGTAGCACCATCAGTTGAGGAAGCAGTAAGTAATGCAGACATTATTACTTGTGTAACAACGACTACACGTCCATTATTCCCAGCTGATTTAGTTCAACCGGGAACACACATTAATGGAATTGGTTCATACACACCTCAAATGCAAGAAATTGGTGCTGATGTACTCATTAAAGCAGGGGGAGTTTACTGTGATACTGTCGATGGTGTTATCAATGAAGCTGGAGACTTAATGATTCCTCTAGCTGATAAGATTGTTACTGAAGACATTATCAAAGGTGAATTAGGACAAGTTATTAACGGTGAAGTGATTGGTCGTACATCTGAAGAAGAAATTACAATTTTCAAATCAACTGGTTCTGCTGTATTAGACGTTGTTAATGCACGCCGTATTTACGAAAAAGCTATTGAGTCAGAAAAAGTTACTTCAATTTCTATCTAATTTTGAAATAAACACAGTCAATTTTGGCTGTGTTTTTAAAATTGTAAAATTAGGCTTTGTAGTTTGATAATAACAGTATATAATTTAAAGTAAGAGGTGATATTATGATGAATGATGAAGAATACGAACTATTTGAGTTGGCTATGTCAACAAGGGCAAAAGGTAAGAGAAAGAAGATTTTAGAAGATCTATTGGAAAAAAACGACAAGTTATTTGATGTTGAGATAGAGTATATTCGATTAGTAGCAAAAGACCCCTATGATATTTTAAGAATGGTCGATGATGCACTGTACCGAGCAGAACGAGAACTCGAGGGTATGGGTATTGAACTGCATGAAAATATGGGTTCTTTTTATGGCATTTTGGAAACAAGACCTTATATGAGATTACTCTACATGAAATTAGAGGCCTTAATTGATGTTAGATATATTATGGAAGGACTGGCTATTGCTGAAAATATGCTAGAACTTAATGAATCAGACAATCTGGGTGTACGATATAATTTAGTTAATATTTTCTCCCTAATTATGAGTGGGGATGATTTAGAGCTTACACTTGATGAGCGTTGGGAAGGTTTTGAATCTATTGAGTTTAATCTTGCACTAGGTCATGCACACTATAATGCAGCTGATCTTGAAGCGGCAGAAAATCAAATACAAACGCTTCTAGGGATTTACCCAGAATTTGAAAAAGGAATAAAACTTTATAAGTCTGGAAAGTATAATTTTGGCAGTTATCAATATGAATCTGCAGAACATGTGGCTAATGCGCTGGGTCAACTAGAACCACTCATGAACCCTGCTTTCAGAGTATGGTTGATGGATTCAGTTGAAGAATTAAAGCAATTTACTTCCGGTTTAAATTAAATAATCTTGTATCAATGAAAAGGCAATCAAACTTAATTAAAAGTCTGATTGCCTTTTTGCTACTTACTTGCTTTAATGGCTAACAATAAACCGCCAACACTAGGATCGTGAACTGGGTCAGATAGAGTTAGATTATTTTCAGCTAGTGTGGACTTCAATGGTTCTAAAATGAACTTACCACTTTTAAATACGCCACCTGAATACGATATGGGAACAGATGTGTCAAATTTTAATTCCTTAAATATTGCTAAATAAATTTTGGATAATTCGTATGCAGCTTCTTTAAAGATAGCTAAAGCGGCTGAATCATTTAGTGATGCAAGGGCACTAAGGTGGACTGAAAGTGAAGCTATCTTAGTTCGATCCATTTTATATTTGTTTAAGGTTAGGTCTAAAATATCTGTATCGTCCTCTAATTGAAGTTCATCATTTAGATAAGTATAGAGTAGTGTTTTAGGTTTTCTGTTATCGCTTTGTTGAGTGTATTCCAATAACATACGGCAAGCTAACCAATAAGCACTTCCTTCATCACCACCGAAATCATGACACCATCCACCACTGGTATATCTTCTTCCGTCTCTTGTAATTCCTAGTCCAATGGAACCAGTCCCGGCAATAACGTTAATACCGTAAGAACCGTTTAGAGAACCACTTAAAGCATTTTCAGTATCATTACCAATAGTGTAAGAAAGGTTCCCTAGACCATTTTTAACTGCTGCTTCTAGATTGGGGGTGTCATTCTTAATATCTCCATAGCCAGGTAGTCCGACAAATACATGAGTAATAAGATTAACATCATCTACTTTAGCAATTAATTTTGCAATATTTTTATTCAGTCTAATTGTAACTTGTTCAAATCCAATCTGTTGATAGTGAATGGTTGAATCAGTGAAATCTTCAATTATTTCCAAATCATGGGTGGATAGTGTATATCTTGTTTTTGTTCCACCGCCATCAATGCCTATAACGTATTTCATTAGTTCTTCTCCTTTATAGAATTTCTTTTAATGATTTTAGTTGGTAAAGCAATATTGTAAATCTCTTTGTCTCCCTCAATAATATCTTTCATTCTTGTGACTGCTATTTCTCCCATTTTTTTAGTAGGGATGTCCACAGTGGAAAGGGCAGGTATGGAAATTGCACTTGAAGGGATATTATTGAAACCTAATACCGAAATATCTTGTGGAACTTTGATACCAAGTTCATAAGCTACGCTTAAGATTACGGCGGCTAAGGTATCACTTCCGGCGAAAATAACTTCAGGTAAAGTATCAAGTTGTAATAATTTTCGTGCAGCTTGTGCACAAATATCGACATCCCATTCAGTATCATATATATAATCTTTATTGACTCTAATATTATGTTTTCTTAGAGTGTCATAATATGCTGAAACTTTAGGTGATGAGTTAAAGTTTTCTCGAGCTGAACCTCCACCAAAATACGCAATTTTCTTAAAACCGCAATCAATTAAATATTCCATGGCTTCAACATGCGCTGAAAAAATATCGAATCCAACGTTATTATAGTTTTTAGCTGTGCTATCAATTCCTACGAGATGAGGGATTTCAAGTTTGAGCTCTTTATACAAAGGGGAGGGAATATTCTCCAATAGAAATAAACCATCCAATTTAAGAACAAATAATTCTTCTAGGGCTTGATTGGAATTTAGTTCGTTGTAATGTTTGATTATAGAAATTGAAAAATTATGTTTAGTGCATTCTTTTTCAATGCTACCCAAAATAGTATTGAAAAAGGGGTCACCATATTTTTCAGATGATACTGCTAATATAACTCCTAACTTTACTTTGGGAACCTTGTGTTTCTTAGGTTTATATAGATAGGATAAAGTATCTACTGCGTCTAATACGGCTTTTCTCTTTTCATCTGATATCTTAAAGTTCTCATCATTTGATAAGATTCTGGATACAGTTCCTGTTGAAACTCCAGCTTTTTTTGCTACATCTCTTAGTGTGCTCATAATAACCTCCTGTTTACTAAACACTGTAAGCGCTTTACTTCATTTTGTCAATAGTTTAGTTAAAAAATACTTGTAAGCCTTTACATGATTAAAATTATCAAATATAATCGAGTTATAGAAAGGTTTTACTAAAATGTTTAGTAAACAAGGTGTCATATGGGAAAGAAATTTACCTTTATAGGAGCTGGATCCTTAGACTTTACAAGAGGACTTGTTAGAGACATTCTAACGTTTGAAGCATTTCAAGATTGTGAAATAATGCTGATGGATGTATCAGAGAAAAGATTAGAATATGCCTATGATGGTGTTAAGAGAATTATTGAAAAGGGAGGATATAAAGCAAGTGTAAAAGTAACGACTGATCGCATCGAAGCTTTAAAAGATGCAGATGGTGTTCTAATCACAATATTACAAGGAGGAGTTGATGTTTGGAGACATGATATAGAAATTCCGATGAAATACGGTGTTGATATTTGCGTTGGTGATACACGTGGCCCTGCTGGAATCTTTAGATTTTTAAGAACAGCGCCAGTAATGTTGGATATTATTAGAGATGTAGAAAAAGTATGTCCTAATGCTATAGTGCTTAACTACACTAACCCTATGGCAATGCTTGTTAGTTATTTGCAAACTCAAACTGATGTTAATGTAACTGGCTTATGTCATTCAGTCCAAGGGACAGCTGAAATGCTGGCAAATTGGATTGATGTAGATCCATCTCGTGTAGAATATACATGTGCTGGAATTAATCATCAAGCCTTTCATTTAGAGTTTAAAGTAGATGGGAAAGATGCTTATGATCAAATCAAAGCAGTTACTGAACAGGAAGATATCTATAATGAGGAACAAGTTCGAATAGAAATGTATCGACACCTTGGCTATTTTCCAACAGAATCAAGTGGTCATAACTCAGAATACATGGCTTGGTTTAGAAAAAGACCTGACTTGATTGAAAAGTATTGTACTCACGGTACTGGATGGAATCCTGGTGAGCATGCCTACATTCTTAAAGAGTACCTTAAACGTGAGGATTCTTGGGAGGATGAATACAAGGAATGGGTCGCTAAGGACGATATTGATTTAAATCGTGGTGAAGAATATGCCTCACACATATTCAATGCATTATTTGGAGATAATACACCATACTATTTCAACGGTAATATAAGAAATAAAAATTACATTACAAATATTGATGAAGGTGCATGTGTAGAAGTACCTGTAATTGTTGATGAAGATGGTATTCGAAGTATCAAACAGATTACACTTCCAGATCATCTATCAATATTAATTAATAATTCAGCTAAGATTGAAGAATTGGCTGTAAAAGCTGCAATAGAAGGAGACGCCGAGAAAGTCTTTAGAGCGATATTATTCGATCCATTAACTTCTGCAGTTCTATCAATGCAAGAAATTAAAGATATGGTACAAGAAATGTTAACTAAAAATAAGGAATATCTAAAAAACTTCAAATCGTTGGATTTGAACTAGGAGGAAACAGATGAAGTTTAGAAAAATATTTGTCGTTTTAATAACAGTATTGTTGCTTTTAACTGCATGTGGTAAAAAATCAGAAAATGGAGATGATACAGTAATTACATTCTGGGGTCATCAAAATGAGTCTTGGAATGAGTCTTATCGAGAAATCGGTAAAGCATTTGAAGAGAAGAATCCAGGTATCAAAGTTGAGTTCGAGTTTTTCCCATATGATCAATTTGAATCAAAAGTTCAAACATCATTAATCTCAAAAACTGGTGGTGCTGATATCTATGAGTTATGGGGTGGATGGGGAATCGACTTTGCATCAACAGGTGCTCTTCAAGAAATGCCAGAAGCACTTACAAAAGCTATCTTTGAGGAATCTTATCCTTCTACTTATGGTGCACTAGAACATGAAGGTAAATTATTTGGATTACCATTAGAGTTCAATATCGAAAATGGTGGGATGTTAGTCAACAATACATTGGTGGCTGATGAAACTTTACCTAAAACTTGGGATGAATTAAAAACACTGGCTAAGAAATTAACAACAGATGAAGTTAAGGGATTTGATTTTGTAAACTGGGATTCAGTTCCATATATATTCACATCCATGATTCTATCTCAGGGTGGACAATATCAAGACAGCGATGGTAAATTTACTTTTAATACACCAGAAGCTAAAAAGGCATTCCAAGAACTCTACGATATGGTAGCAGTTGATAAAGTAACAGATATGGAAGGCTTAGTAGGCGGTGGTGATATGGAAGGATACCAACAACTATTCTCAAATAAAACTGCAATGGTCCCACGTGGTATTTGGACTATTTCAGAAGGAGAACATGTATTTGAACTTAAGTATGGTGAAGATTTTAAATATGTAGCTATGCCTTGGTATACAGATACACCTAAGTTTGCTGCTGAAACAGGATGGTCAATCGTTATTAATAATGAAACCAAAGAGCATGAAGCTGCTAATAAATTTTTAGAATTCTTCTACCAAGACGATATTATGTTACAACACAATATTAAAGCTGCTATGATTCCATCTAAAAAAGATGTTGCACAT
>JBGXRX010000089.1:0-4625 GCA_041811795.1 Erysipelothrix sp.
CCATAATAGAGTCCCTTATCATCAAATAAATTTCGATGCATTAGGAACTGAGCTCGATCATTAGAAAGTTGGGTAAATCCTTTATCGACAATATCATAGAGTAAAAGTTTAGTTTCTTTATCTTCTAGGAAAGCTTGATTAAGGATTGTTTCTTTGGGTTCTTTACGACCATCATCAAATCCATAGTAAATGCCATCTTTAAAGACGATAAATAGATTACCACCTACATTCTTTAGTTTTGCATCAACATCTTTCATCATGCGAGTCATGTTGTAAGTGATGTTAGCAGATTCGATAGAACTGGCATTTTTTGAATAGAGATAATTCTTCAATGTATTTTGGTTATTAAAGGTATCCAAAAGTGTTACCGACTCTTCAAAAATATCGGTATAGTTCATCATTACCTCGTTAATGATGAGCTGATGAGAATCTTTGAAGTTCTCAATTACATTACGTTCTGTAATAGAGATAAATATAAGGATTGTGATGGTAACAGTAATGATTATGGCTGATGTAACAACAGTTAAAATTTGGATAAAGAACTGATTCTCTCGAAACCTTTTTTTAAGTCCTAACATTAGTGATTACCACGTTTGTATTCGGTTGGACTGATGTGGGTAATTTTTTTGAAAAGTTTAGAAAAGTGAGAATAATTAGAGTATCCAACTTGATGTGAGATTTCTTTTAATGAATCTTGAGTCTCATCTAGAAGTTCTTGTGCTTTATTGATTCTAAGATTATTAAGAACATCAGAGAAGGATGTATTAAAGTGATTATTAAAGAGTTCTGACATGTAATGATAGGAGAAATTGAAATGTAAGGCTAGATCATCAAGACCAATTGCTTGTTGATAGTTGTCCTCTAGGTATTCAAACATACGGTCTCTAAAGTCGATATCACTTTGTTGAATGTAAGATTGAATAATGATGGATAAATCGGACATGATGGTATCTAATGCTTGGATTAGGTCATGACTGGATTCTGAGTTTTGAATTTGATAGACTAGTTGTAACTTGAATGCAGTGGTTGAATTAGATTTTATATTTTGTCTTTCGATCTGATTCATGACTTGATATAAAGCATTTGATATAAATGACTTTAGTTCTAAAGGACTGTAATTTTCCTCTTCAAGTAGATTTAAGATATAGGTGTAGAGATGGTTAAGTGTTGCATAAAGTTGATGACTTGCATGACTAACAAGTCCATCGCTATATTTAAATGAGGGACGTATTTTCCATGAAAAATCTAAATCTAAAGGAAAAGCCATCTCACTATCATAGAACCTTATTTCTTTCTGAAATTGATAAACTTTATAGTAACTTCCTAATGACTCTAAATCTCTTAAATTGAGAACAAATCCTGATTTAGGAATTGGGTTGTTTGAAAGTGGTGTAGGAGTATTAATAATGATGATTTCATTACCATTATCATGAAGGGTTAAATGAAGGTAATTGCTAATTTCATTTAATGCTTCCAGTCTTGGGTAGGATGAAAAGAAGAAAGAGAAGTAAGGGTAGGTAAAGTAGTCTAAAGGATCTGGTAAGTCTATTTGGCCTAACATATAAGAAACGATGTCTCGCCTTAATTTAACTTTAAGGTCCTGTTCCTGATTCTCATTTGTCTTTACAAGAAGTTCATCTAAAACATTTAATACGATTTCAGGTTTTAAATTGGTTTTAAGAATATAATCTGATGCACCAAATTTTAAAGCTTGTCGAGTATATTCAAAATCGCTATGGGAACTCACCATAACAACATGAATATTTGGGTTGAATGTTTTAATTCTTTGCAGTAATTCTAATCCTGATATTTCTGGCATGAGAATATCACTCATCACAATATCTACTGGATTGGATTTAATGTAGTCTAAAGCTTCTTGAGGTGATTGAGTATCAAAGGCAACTTCATATCCATGGTGTTCCCAATTTAATAGGTGTTTTAAACCTTGTAAGATTATGTACTCATCATCAATAATTAGTAGTTTTTTCATAAGTACCCCGTAAAATATTATAACACATTGGTAAGCGCTTACCATAAGGAGGATGTCATGATTAATTTTATTAGTAGTCAAAAGGTATTTAATCTATCTTTAAAGGATTCTAGCTACATGTTTAAGGTGGATGATTTTGGTAATTTGGAACATCTCTATTGGGGAAAGAAAATTAATGGACTAAATCCCAACAATACCTATCCCTATTTGAATCGAGGTTATTCAAGTAACCACCATCAAGGAAGTCGAAATGATACCATCGAGCATAAACCCTTAGAGATCGCTACTTATGGTAATGGAGACTTTAGAGCGTCTTCACTGATATTACAGATGGCTGATGGGACTTATATTAATGATCTCAAGTATGAATCTCACAGAATTTATTTAGACAATAGTCCCAATCAAGGGTTACCTACAAGTCGAAATAAAGAAATGAGTTTAGAGGTTACATTAAAGGACGCTTATGAAGAGGTCTATGTTCATCTTTACTATCACACTTATGAAGGTCTGGATTCACTCTCTAGGCACATTGAAATTGATAATCGTAGTGGACAAGAACTAAGAGTTGAGAAGGCTTTGTCGATGAGTCTTGATTTACCTAATCAATCTTATGATGCACTTACTTTAAGTGGTATGTGGGCACAGGAAAGAAACATCGACCGTTTCCCATTATCACGTGGTATCCATAGCATCAATAGTCATCGTGGAGCATCATCTCATTATACAACTCCTTTTTTAGGAGTGCTGGACAAAAGTACCAACTACCATCAAGGTCAAGTTCACTCTTTAAATTTTGTTTATAGTGGTAGTTTTGAGTATCATTGTGAAGTTGATTCAATAGAATCATTAAGAATACAAATGGGAATTCAAAGCTTAAACTCCAACCTAAGTATTAAACCAAACCATAAGTTAATGACACCTGAAGTGATATTAACTTATAGTGACAAAGGCATCAACGGCATGTTGCAAGCTCACCATAATTTTGTAAATGACCATATATTACCAGCTACACCGCTATTTAAAAAACCACCAATTCTAATCAACAACTGGGAAGCTAAATATTTTGATTTTGATCAAGATAAACTTCTAGAGATTGCCAAGTCTGCAAAAGAAGTTGGTGCAGAACTCTTTGTCTTGGATGATGGATGGTTTGGTAATCGTAATGATGATACCACTTCATTAGGAGATTGGTTCTTGAATAAGGAAAAACTTCCTCAAGGTCTCAAAATGCTATCTGATCAAATCCATAATCTAGATATGAAGTTTGGACTATGGATTGAACCAGAAATGATTTCAATGAAGAGTCAGCTCTATCAAGAACACCCTGAATATTTACTCAGAGAAGGTAAAAGAACACCAACAACATCTCGTGATCAGTATGTTTTAGATTTTAGTTCAAGTGAAGTAGTCCGAGTAATATATGAGATGTTGGTTAAGGTCTTTGATGAACTAGATTTAGATTATGTTAAATGGGATATGAATCGACCCATCGTCCAATCCTACTCCATGATTACCAAGGCCCCAATAGCAAACTTTGACTACATGAAGGGCTTCTACTCTTTAATTGCAATGCTACAAGAACGCTACCCTAAGATTTTATTTGAAGCATGTGCTGGTGGAGGTGGCCGATTTGATTGGGGGGTATTAAATTATTTCCCTCAAGTATGGACCAGTGATAATACCGATGCAATTGAGCGATTGAAAATTCAAGAAGGGTCAGTACTGATCTTCCCTCAAAAAACTATGGGTGCTCATGTATCCGATATACCCAACCATCAAACAGGAAGAGAAACACCATTAGATTTAAGGTTTGCTGTAGCTGCACCATTTAACTTAGGATATGAGTTAGATTTATCCAAACAAGATGCCAGGTCATTAGAGAAGGTTAAAGATCACAATCAATGGTATAAAACCTACCGAGAAGAAACTCAAAATGGTAGATTTACTATATTAGAATCAAATGATCCTAAGAATCAAAAGGCTTGGATGATAGAGAGTTTGGATGGAAAGTTAATCACACTCTATGTCTATCAGGTTCTGGCTAGTGCCAATGCGCCACTGTGGCGATTAAAACTCAATGGCTTGAATATCAATGCTCGCTATAAGATTGATGATCAAATCTATAGTGGTTCAGAATTAGTTCATTTTGGACTCTTGATACCTGTTGATATGAATAAAGATTTTGCTAGTAAGATTATTACCATCACATTAGAGGAGGAAGTTTAGTATGTTTTTAGATAAGCGTTTTATTGAAGATCCAAGTGTCTTTGCAATCAATCGGTTAGATGCAGTTTCATCTCACAAGTATTATAAAAGTGAGAAGGGCTATTCAGCATTAGATACAAGCTCCTTTAGAATGAGTTTGGATGGTTCTTGGAAGTTTGAAAAGTATGATAATTTCGAGCAACTAAGTGAAGACCTCTTTTCTCCATTACGTAATATCAATGCATTAGATCCTATCAGTGTACCGGCTCATGTTCAAATGGAAGGTTATGATTCATTACATTATACCAACACTATTTATCCATGGGATGGCCATGAAACCATTATGCCACCAACCATTCCAAGTAATAACCCAATGTATGTCTATCATCTGGATTTTAATAGAGATCATTTAGACAAGGGACAAGCAATC
>JBGXRX010000090.1:0-13890 GCA_041811795.1 Erysipelothrix sp.
ATCGTTGTATTATTAGTTTGCATCATTCTCTGATCCCCTTTATTTAGTCTAGTAACTTAATAATACATGGGATTAATCGTGAATGGTGCTTTTTATTTTTTAGGTGGACAACTTCATTATACAATCCGTAAAAATAATATATTATAAAAAACGTACATCTTATTACATAAAAATATCACATTTAGAAATGGCGAGTCAAGGAAAGTGTTGATCGCTTATTTGACATCTAGTATTGAAAAATGTGATGCAAATAGTAAAAGCGCTGAGAAGATGCTTGATATAATTTGGTTATAAGGAGGACACAACTATGTTAAACATTGTCCCAAGTCTATGGTTTGCAGATAATAACTGCGAAGAAGCAATAAATTATTACATTAAGGTATTTCCTAATTCAACAATAAATTCGATTCGATACTACCCGCCGGAAGATCAGAACGAGCACTTTGAGGGAATGAGCGGAAAATATTAACCGCAGAATTTAATCTCAATGGAGTAGATTTTATAGCCCTTGATGGGGGGGCTGATTTTCCGTTTCAGTAATGCTTTTTCATTCACTGTACTGTGCAAGGATCAAGAGGAACTGGATTACTACTATGATAATCTCTAAGATAATTTAGAGATTGAGCAATGTGGATGGGTAATTGATAAATTTGGCCTATCTTGGCAAATCGTTCCATCCAATATGGATAGCCTTTTACAAAACGATGAGCAAATGAATGCAATGATGAATATGAAAAGGATTAATATTCAAGAACTTGAAGATTTAGCCTAATCAATACTTATAGACCACATACAAAAAAACGCTCTAGGGCGTATTTTTTTGCATTATTTAGTGCTTTGATAGCTTTTTGAATCAGCAAGTATACGATCCATATGCATTGCAAGATACCCAATTTCAATTTCTGGTACATTTTTCCCTAGTGCTTCAGACATAGAATCGACGATATCTTTTGCTACTTCATAAGCTGTAGGAATTGATGCTTTTGTGTAACCTTCCATATCCAGTGTTAATATTTCATCTTCGTTTAATCGAGCTATCATAAACTTCATATGAATCATGAGTCTTGAATAAGATAGCGAGTTCATATCAACAATAATATTATACTGTGATTCGATTTGTCGTATGGACTTGTTAACAATCATAGCTACTATAAAGCCATGATCCTTCGAAATTTCCTGACTGGCATGAAGGTGAAGTGTGATGTATCCGATCTCATCATCATTAATGAGTACCGCTAGTTTATTGAATATTATTTCTCTGGCTTTACGTGCTATAGCCCACTCTTGTGGATAAAGCAAACGTATCTCATTAGAGAAAGGATTGGATATTGTCATATCCCTCTTGATTCTTTCAATTGCAAATGCAATATGATCTGCTAATGGGATTAATTTTCCTTCATCTAAAGAACCAAACTCCGATTGGTATAGACTTAATAAATCATGGCTGATTTCCAAGTAAAGTGGGTTCATTTTTTGCAGAATAGATTGATCCTTAGAAGACATAGAAAAATCTTGAATATGGTAAATTTGATCCATTTCACCAACTACAATGAAGTCATTAATTTTTCTTCCAAAACCAATTCCAGTATGCATGATTAGCAGTGTTTGATTATCCACCTGATCATGAACAAGAATCGCGTTGTGGTTAAGTATCTTGATTATTTTATTCATTCTTAGATTTGCCCCCTTTCTTACAATTGGTTTTATGGTTTTAGAAACTCTTAACATTGTACATCAAAACAGAAGTTAAGAGCAACTTATTAATAATTTTCTTATCTTAAACCTTTTAATCATCAAAGGGTAATCAATAACAACTGCTTAGAAATTGTTTTAAAAGGAGAGATGTTTTATGCACCTTAATTTACTTTGATACTTGATATGCATTTCTTAGAAGTATATTTCCAAATTAATCTAGGTAATTTCCCAATGTAATAAGAAAGACCACCTTACGGTGGTCTGAGTGTGATTCAATGACAAGAGTAGAAACAAGTAAACTTGCTGGTATAGCTACTTTTGAATTGAACCTTATGAATATATGACTAAGCATGATATTGCTCAGAAGTTAAATCAATAGTCTTCTGATAGTAAGACACTTTTACTTAATTACAAGTAGTTGTTTTTGAGCTTTTATTGCTCCTAATTGAACATCATTTAGGCTTTCATCAGCTAAGTTAGTAAAGATAACTGGTGTAGCTAGTGATGGTGCGTTCTCTGTTAAGAAGGGAATATCAAATTCTAGTAATAAATCACCTGTTTTGATTTTGTCTCCATCTTGAACATGAGCTGTAAATCCTTTACCGTCTAATTGAACAGTATCGATACCAACATGAATTAACATTTCTAATCCTTTGTCAGATTTTAAACCGATAGCATGTTTAGTTGCAAAGACAAATGTTACTTCACCATCAAATGGTGCAAGAACTTTACCTTCACTTGGCATAATCATAACACCTTGACCCATCATCCCTTGAGCAAATGTAGCATCTGGAGTTTCTGATAGATCCATTACTTCACCTGAAATAGGTGAGAAAACAACTTCAATCATCCCATCAACTCTTTCTTCTTCAACTTCTACAGTTTCAGGTGTTTGAGTTTTTTCTTCTGTTTCTAATGCAACAGGGTTTTCTAATAAGTCAGCAAGTTTTGATTTAATTACAGAAACTTGAGGACCATAAACTACTTGAACGGCTTTTCCACTTGTAACCACTCCAGCAGCACCTGATGCTTTAAGAGCACCTTCATCTACTAAGTCTCCATTAACAACAGAAACACGTAAACGAGTAGCACATGAATCAAGTTCAGCGATATTATCATAACCACCTAATCCTTGAACAATCAATAGTGATTGTGAATTAACTTGGTTGCCTTTTTTATCAAGTACATCTTGTTTTGAATATAGTTTTGTTTCTTGATCATCATCTTCACGTCCTGGTGTTTTTAAGTTGAACTTAACAATTAGGAATTTGAAGATGAAGTAGTATAGTGCAAAGTAAACTAAACCAATAGGAATAATTAGTAACCATCCAGTTTTAGCATTTCCTTGTAGAATACCAAATAGAAGTAAATCAATAAATCCACCTGAGAATGTTACCCCTACAGCGATATTGAAGATGTGAGCCATCATATAAGCAGAACCTGCTAATAGGACTTGAACACCAAATAACATTGGAGCTACGAATAGGAATGAGAACTCAATTGGTTCAGTAATCCCTGTTAGCATAGCAGTAATTGCAGCTGATAGTAGTAATCCTCCAGCAATTTTCTTTTTTTCTAATTTTGCTGTATGGTACATTGCTAATGCAGCACCTGGCAATCCGAAGATCATGAAGATAAATTCTCCTGTGAAGTATTTAGTAGCTTCTGCTGAGAAACGTAGTGTTGATGGGTCTGCTAATTGTGCAAAGAAGATGTTTTGTCCACCCTCAACTAAGACTCCAGCAACTTCCATTGTTCCACCTACAGCAGTTTGCCAGAATGGTAAGTAGAATACGTGGTGTAATCCGAAAGGTATTAAAGCACGCTTAATGATTCCCTGTGCGAATGTTCCTAAGTATCCAGCTCCAGCAACTAAGTTTCCTAAACCGTAAATACCATTTTGAACATATGGCCATACAAAGAATAACGCAATCCCTACAAGTGTGTAAACTAATGTAGAAATAATTGGTATGAAACGTGTCCCAGCAAAGAATGATAATACGTTTGGCATTTCAATCTTGTAGAACTTGTTATGTAAAGCAGCAACACCCAATCCAACAATGATACCACCAAATACACCCATTTGAAGTGTATTGATGCCTAACATTGATGTAATTGTACCTTGTGTTACATGTTCTGCAATTGAACCATCAGCTAGGATTGAACCTGTGATTGTTAACATAGCGTTGATTGAAACGTTCATAACTAAGAAAGCAACAACTGCAGATAATGCAGATACTTCTTTTTCACGACGTGCCATTCCAATAGCAACACCTACAGCAAATATAAGTGGTAAGTTATCAAAGATTGCTGATCCTACCTTACTCATAATAATTAAGAGTGCATTCAGAGCAGTACCGCTCCCTAATAACCACTCTAATCCGTATTGAGCAATTGTTACTTGATTAGTAAACGACGCCCCAACACCTAATAGTAATCCGGCTACTGGCAATACAGCGATTGGAAGCATAAAGCTTCGACCGACTCTTTGCAGTACCCCAAAAATCTTGTCTTTCATTTCTCCTCCTTCGTGTGATGCACTAAAAAACAGGCACCACTATAAAACACCCTATCGGATGCTAATCATAGTTAATGCCTGTTTCCAGTAACACTCTATCTGTCTACTATATTAGTTAAAGGCTCTCAATTTGTCAAGTATAAAGCCTATTTGGATGGAATACTAGCTAAAAATCGAACTCAGCATCTGCTGCTAATTTATCTGCAATTCCTTGTTTAATCTTAATTTCAAATGTTTTAGCAAGAAGTTCTGTTCTCATATTGATATCATCAGAAATGATTGCATCTCCCATAAAATCTTGCCCTGTCATAAAGACAGTTGGTTCAAAGGGTTGAGCCTTCATGTATTGCAATATTGGTTTTAATTGATATTGTGCAACTAGAAAATGTTTATCAGAACCTGCACTGGTAAGAACAGCAACTTGCTTATCTCTTAGACTATCTATAGGTAATAGATCAAAGACGTTCTTTAAAGACCCAGGGATCGAAGCTTGAAAGATTGGACTTGAGATTACTAAGGCATCTGCTTGAATAATCTTTTCAATCAAAGATTGAGTTGAGCCACTATAATCACGATAATCTCTACCATCAGCAAATTGAATATCATGCTCTTTTAAATCAAATATTTCAAAATTTACCTCATTAGAAAATAAAGGTTTTAGTGTATTTAGTACAATACGAGATTTACTACCACTCAATGATGCACTAATTGCTAGAATTTTTATCATTTTGACGCTCCTTAATTGCTGCTTTAACACGTGGAGCAATTTCTTTACCAATAATATCGATTTGCTCTAATACAGCATCCAATTCCATACCACCAACATCAAGTTGTAATAGAAGACGGTCGTGTTTGTACATATCGTATTGATATAGTATCTTCTCAACAATGTTATCTACACTACCGATAAGCATAACAGCACGTTTATCAGTTTGTTGAGAGAACAATGCTTTTGAAAATCCTGACCCATTAGCACGTCTAAATGCTAAATCGACATTTGGATAGAATTCCCTTAATGCAGAGATATCATCCTTAGCAACATGGAAGAGTGCAGTAACACCAACAGGTAGCTCACCATGCCCATAGTGATCAGCATAAGATCTGAATGCTTCAATACTTTCATTAAAGAGTTCAGCAGGTCCTCCTAATGTTGCTAACATCATAGGCACACCTTGAGCTCCCGCTTTCATTGCGGATGCAGCAGGTCCACCAACAGCACGCCATAGGGGAATAGATCCATTTTTAGGTTTAGGATAAAGCACAGCATTATGAAGCGGCTTTCTAAAATCCCCTTGCCAATTAACAACTTTCTCCTCATTTAAGAGTTTCAATAATTCAAACTTTTCTTCAAAAAGTTCTTCATAGTCTTTTAAGTCATAACCTAATAGTTCAAAGAGTCCAACTCGTGATGCTCTCCCTGCAATGATCTCTGCTCGACCATTAGATAGTAAATCAACTGTGGAGAAATCTTCATAGACTCGAACAGGATCCGATGTTGAGATAATACTTGCAGAAGAAGATATTCTAATATTCTTTGTTTCTCTAGCAATCGCCCCCAAAATAACTGTATGTGCCTGGGAGACAAAATGCTCCTGATGGCTTTCACCCAGTGCAAATACATCCAATCCAACTTCATCAGCCTTTTTAGCATAAGCAATTATTTCCTCAATACGTTCTTGCTCACTTACCTTGTTACCAGTTTGAGCATTTTCAACATAATCACCTAGTGTATAGATTCCAATTTCAAATTCTTGATTCTCTGTTTTCATATAACATACCTCTTTTGTATGTTAACTATAACACGCTTTATGACTCATGAATATTTATATGCTTAGTAATAGTTGACAATTTAACTATGTTTTCAGTTACTTCCGTTGACAGAAGGCTCTTTAAGCCCTAAACTAAAATTACAAGGAGTGATTACATGAAACTATCTGCAAAAACACGTTACGGTTTAGCAGCCCTAACCTATATGGATCTTGCTAAGGAAGATGTTATAACCTTACAGGCAATATCAGAACATCTTAATGTTTCCAAACTCTACTTGGAGCAAATCTTCTCTCATTTGAAAGAAGCCAAACTAGTAGATTCCATTAAAGGACCTACAGGAGGTTATTTCTTAACCTCATCTCAATGTTCCATGTATAACATTTTAAAATCACTAGAACCTGCACTGTTTGAAAAAACACCTGCATCTACTGATAATGACTCCATCAACGCAGCATTATGCGATCATCTTTATACACCGATTGATCAGTTGATGAGAGATAAGTTAGATGGACTAAAACTTAGAGACATAACAGATAAAATAGATTTGTAGTAAGCATTTACTTCTACTACAAACAAAAAAGAAGCTTAGACATAGTCTAGGCTTCTTTTTCTATCTCTTCTAAATCGGATATCTTAGTTAATCTTAGTTTTGATATTACCTTTTCATCAATTTCAAGAATTGAGAATCGATAACCCTTAAAGTCAACATCTGAGTCATCCTCTAGTACATCTTCTTGTGTTGGAATACGGCCCAGTTCAGAGATTAAGAATCCTGATACGGTATCGAAGTCATCCACTGGTAATCCTATTTGAAGTACATCTTCAAGATCCTCTAGATCCATTGAGGCATCAACTAGGTATTCTCCTGAATGAACTTCAATAAGCTCATGAGTGACCTCATCAATATCATACTCGTCCATAATATTACCCATGATTTCTTCAATCAAGTCTTCCATGGTAACAAGTCCAGCAGTTCCACCGTATTCATCGATGACGACTGCCATATGTGTTTTATTCAATTGTAGTTCTCTAAAGAGTTCATCAGTTTGTTTAGAATCAGGAACATAGAATGGTTCCCTCATCAATGACTTGGCATTGAATTCTTGTCCTTTATGGAATTTCATATAACGTAAGATATCACGTAAATGAATAATACCAACGATGTTATCAATACTGTCTTCATAAACAGGGTAACGAGTGAATCGTTCCTTGTCTACTAATGCCATCAATTCATTGAAATCAGCATCAACACCAATACCAACAATTTCGGTACGGTGAGTCATGATATCAGCAACCTCCAAGTTATCGAACTCAAAAATGTTATTAATCATTTCTTTTTCTTTAACATCTATTTCACCAGCATCAACCATCAATCGAATTTCTTCCTCTGTAACCTCTTCTTCAGAACCGTGGGGATCAATACCTAGGATTCTTAGAACAAGGTTAGTCGAGAATGATAGTAAGTGAATCATTGGCATTGAAATCTTAGCCAAGAATGCAATAGGTGTTACTGCAATAAAAGCAAACTTTTCAGTATGACTCATTGCAACACGTTTAGGTACTAACTCACCAAAGACCAACATAACAAACATAATCATCAAGGTGATTAATAATGTCGCAATAGGTTTAACTAAAAGAGGTGTACCTAATCCTTGTGCTACGATAAAGTCAGTTAATACCTGAGCAAATGCGTCTGCACCAAAGGCCCCTGATAAAATACTTGCCAGGGATACACCAATTTGAATGGTTGATAGAAAGCGGTTGGGCATTTCTTTTAAGTTTAAAATTTTAATAGCTTTTCGATTACCTTCTTCAGCCAAAATTTTAAGTTTATTGTTGTTGATTGAGATAAAAGCCAATTCACTACCTGCAAAAAATCCATTTAGCAATATCAATACAAACAAAAGTAACATACTGGTTATCATTAAATGTGTCCTCCATAGGGTTGACCATCTCTATTATTAATTAAATTTTTCCTGGGACAAGAGTCCCCATCATTGTTTTGCACAAGCAAACCTCCGTTAAATATATTAGATAATATAACAAAGAATACACCATCAAGTCAAACAAAATCATTTATTGCGACTTGAGGGCCTCTGCCATATTAACCTTATTAGCACCTCTACTCATGACCAGATTAATTATCATGGACATTGCAAAGGTCAGTAGACAAGCCCAGACCACTGCTGATGGTTTAAGAACACGATTGAACATAATCATGTCAATCTCAGCACTTAAGAGAACAAATTTATGTAAAAATGTTCCGAAAATAATACCTACAAATAGACTCAGTAATGAGAGGATAATATTTTCTCTCAGTACATATGAGGATAATTCCTTAGGATAGAAACCTAATACCTTCAGTGTTGCCAGTTCTTTATATCGCTCTGACATGTTCATAGTGATTAGGTTTAGTAGAACTATAAGTTCAAGTGCAAATGCAGCAACCACAATAACCAATATAACAACATCAAAACTTCCCATCATATCTTTGTAGGTAGACTTCATATCACCTAGAATATTTACACTGAGTACTCCAGCTTCATTTCTTAAGTCTTGATCCCATCCTTGACCAAGACTTGAATCTTCTTGCATAAGGATGATGCTGGGATCAATTGAGTAACCCATTACGTTTTTAAATGTGTCTTTTGACATGTAAATATAATGAGCAACATAATTCTCTGTAATTTGACTCACTTTTACCTGGTGCACTTTGTCCCCTTGGTTAAACTCTAAAGTATCTCCAACTTTAATGTTTTTAATGATGGCTAATTTCTCACTAATAATAACATCATCATTACTTACTTTAAGTGCCTTACCAGATAATCGATCTTTGAAATGAACTTTACTTTCTAGATCATTGAGGTCATCAACTGCATAGATTGAAACTTCTTTATTATCAACAGTAACATTCTCTACTGCAACTTCAGTGTAGGGTGAATCCAAAATCAGAGACTCATTGAGATTAAATTCTTTATCATATGCTACAACAGCATCGTATTGAATGATTTCATCAAACTGTTTATCAACAATTGAGTTGATCGAATATTGAATTCCGAAACCAGTAATAAGCAGACCACAACAGCCCCCAATACCTACCAAGGTCATCAAGAATCGAGTTTTATTTCTAAATAAGTTTCTTAAACTTACCTTATATAGGAAAGTTAAATTATTCCAAATAAATCCAAATCGTTCAAGGAAAACACGTTGTCCCCCTTTTGGACTTGGCGGCATCAGTAAGGATGCAGTAGTGTTTTTCGCTACCGATTGCGCCTTAACAAATGCAATTCCTACACATGATAGGAAACTTAAGAGTAATGGAATCCATGCGTATGAACCGATAAATCCTATTTGGAGTTCGGGAGTAATATACATAATTCGATAAGCATTATAAATCAGAACTGGAATGAACAGAAAGCCTAAAGCCAATCCTAATCCACTACCAATTAACCAAGAGAAAAATGTAAATCCTGTAAACTTAAGAGTCGTTCTCATACGAGAAAAACCTAATGCTTTATAGATTCCAATCTCAACTCTACTCTCTTCAATCATTCTAGTAATTGTTGATAATGTTACTAAAACGGCAACACCAAAGAAGACTAGTGGGAAGACCTTTCCAATGGACTCAATTCTTTTAGAGTCATCATAAAATGCTGAATATCCGATGATAATACCATCTCTATCAATAATATAGAATGACCCTTTGTCCATTTCATCTAGCTTTTTATAACCATCATCGATCTCTTTTTGACCCTCAGAAATACTTGCTAAAGCATCTTTCTTCTCTTTTTGAAACCTGTCTTTAGCACTCACAATAGCTTTATCACCTTCGACAATTTCATCAATACCTTGTTTAAATGCTTGATGAGCAGCATCTACTTGCAGCATGTCTGCTTGAAACATTTCAATTTTTTGAATGAGATCCATGCTGGCGAAATCCTTCTCCAAACCTTCTGGCATGAGATCAATCTGTTCTTGAGCTTGCTTAAATTGCTCTGTAGTTTCTGTTTTTAATTGAGTGAAATATTGAATTGAATTATCGTAATATTCTTGATAATGACTTCCCTTAGTCTCAGGATTAAGTTCTAAAATTCCGTTGATAACTTCGTTTTTTGCATCATTTAATAACATTTCTTCGTGCAGAATTTTATTCCATGCATCTTCGAATTTTTTATTAACTTCGAAATTGGCTTTGTCTAAATCACTTTGTGCCTTAATAAGATCTTCCTTAATCGGTTCGGTAATACGATTATAGCGTCCCAGCATTAACTCATCTTTGATAGATTCAATTGATTCTTTAATTGTAAGTGGGTCTACATCTTCATTGGCGATAACTCGAATCCCAGTGAAAATATCATCTTTACTTTCCAGTCCTTGAACATAAATAAAACCGTTCAATCGTCCTAATTTAGATTGACCACGTTCCTGATTAAAATAGAGTGAAGAGTTTCCTAGAGCCACTACCGTAACTTCTCGACTCTTCAATATGTCACTTGAGCCTAAGGTGAGGACATCTCCAATGGCAATATCAAAGTGTTCCGCCATTAAGGCATCAACAACTATCTCACCTTCAAGAATGGGTAAACGACCTTCACTTAAAGTCAGGTCTTTTTTTGTATTATCATTATAGTCATAGGCTTTAATGACTTGGTCAAAACCTTCTTTTCGAATGAATGCATCACCATCAATAAGCCCAAATACCTTTGCATCTAAGTCCAAACTTAACTCATCAACCATTTCTTGGTCGACTCCCAAACTAGAGCTTAGATAGAAATCCATTATTTCGTTAGTCTTGGTGTATTGGTCTGCTGTCACTCTCATATTGTAACCAGTAACTTGAATCCCAACAAAAAAACCAACACCCAGTGCTGTAATGATGAGTATTGCTATAAATTGAAACCATTTCTTTTTAATGCCTCTTAATATATCTTTTACCATTGAATATCGTCCACAGAAAGAATCGTTTCATTCAAGGTGTCGTGTGCAACTTGACCATTCTTTATCTCAATAACACGGTCTGCCATTTGCGTAATAAACTGGTTGTGAGTAATTAGAATAACAGTCATCTTATAGACATCACAACATTCTCTTAAAACCTTAAGTACTTGCTGTCCTGTACTTGTATCAAGTGCTCCGGTAGGTTCATCGCACAGTAAAATCTTAGGATTTTTAGCAATGGCACGGGCAATAGCAACTCTTTGTTGTTCACCACCTGATAATTGTGATGGGAAGTTATTAGCACGATCATTGAGTCCTACCTGGTTTAATACTGACATTGGGTCCTTAGTATCTTTCTTGATTTGTGCACCCAATTCAACATTTTCTAAAGCTGTTAGATTTGAAATTAAGTTGTAGGATTGAAATACAAAGCCCACATCATCACGACGGTATTGTGTAAGTTTCTTATCACTATAATGAGTAATCTCTTTACCATCGATTAAAACGGCTCCATCCGTTGGTAAATCCATTCCCCCAAGGATATTCATGACTGTTGTCTTACCAGCCCCAGATGGCCCTACAACGACTACAAACTGGCCTTTAGGTATTTCAAATGAAATGTCATCAACTGCCTTTATTTGATTATCACCAACCTGGTAATATTTTTTTATCGAATCTACATTAATATATGACATTTGAAATAACCTCCTTGAGAATTGAATATTGATTTTCTAAATCATTTCCTACTTGTCTTGCTACTACTGTATTTAATACTTGCGTTAATACTTTTGATATATTTTTCTTCTCCACACCAAGAGCAATACAATCATCACCCTTAACCTGTAAATCTTTAACTCTTAATGGCCATGCTTCTGCAATGATTTGCTCCAAGTCCAACATGAACTGATCACACTTAATAATCTGATAGTGTCCTTTTTCACTCTTTGAGATATTGTCAGCCTTCTTTAATAGAATTAAATCTTGAAGAAACTCACTACCGTGTTCTACTGCCATCTTATAGACTGTATCAATTCCTACCGGCATACGTACACCATGGTATCGAATTAATTTTAATATGTAGTCTCTATCTTTCTTTTTCATTTGAAAACGTTGAAGCTCATCCTTTGCATACTCATAAGATGCCTCAGCATGACCTGGGTAATGCGATATCCCTTTATCATCATGAACTTCTGTAGTTAGCTTTCCACAATCATGAAATAATGCAGCATATCTTAAACGAATATCATAAGGAACATGAGATACTACCCTCATTGTGTGCTCATAAAGACTATAAAGGTGATAAGGATTTCTTTGGTCCCAATCATAAGCTTCTATAAATATTGGAAATAGAGACTTAAGAAGATCTCCCTCCTCCAACGCCATACTTAAAAAGTGCTGACCCATAATCATTTTTTCAAATTCCACTTGCCACCACTGAACTGGATAATCATAGGTAAGTGGTAAAAGTGAGATTAGTGCTTCTTTGCTTGCATCATCAAAAGTAAATCCCAATTGAGATTTAAAACGATAAGCTCTAAATATTCTTAGGTAGTCTTCCTTAAATGTAGCTTGAGCATCTTTTATCGTCTTAAGAACTTTATCTTGAAGATCCCCCATACCACCAAAAGTATCGACCAAACCATCTTCAAGTGAAAAAGCAATACTATTGATGGTAAAATCACGTCTGATCAGATCTTCTTGCAATGTATTAACAAGTTCAATTTTTAATGGACGTCGATGATTTTCATATTCTGATTCTTTTCTAAAATGACTACACTCAAACTTAAAGTCACCTATGGAAAACGATAGGGAATGGAATTGCTGAGCCGATAAATCAAGGTTGCAGTCTTGAAATATTTCAGCCAATTCATTTAATGATCCACGAAAGCAAATGTCGATATCAAAACTCTTCTTTTTCAGAAGAAGATCTCTAATATAACCTCCAACAAGATATGCCTCAATACCAGCTTGATTCATCTTTGAAAGGACATTTTTAACTGCTTCATCGATTATAATCATAGACACCTTCCTTTTACCTTATTGTACCATATTAAGCCCTTAAGATTGAGCTCCGGTATAAAATAAGGCTATAAAAAACTCACTCCATGAGGAGTGAGTTGAGCTTAATTTTGATTTTCTAAATTTTCAATTTTTTGAACTCTACCAAGTAGGGAAAGTCCAACTATGAAGAGAAGCACCAACATCAATACACCATATCTTGATTCATTAAAGATTAATGTACTTGTAGCAATAATCATCGGTCCCATAAAATCTGCAAACTTACCAAAGATATCAAAGAATCCAAAATATTCGTTCCCTTTTTCTTTAGGTATCAATTGTCCAAAGTATGATCGAGAAAGTGATTGTACACCACCTTGAGCCATACCAATTACAATAGCTAAAGTCCAGAATTGCCATGCGTGAGCTAAGAAGAATCCAAATATAGCTATGAATACATAAACTAATACACACAGCTTAATAACATTGAGAATGCCCCATTTCTTTGAAGCCTTAACACTTAAAATAGCAAATGGGAAAGCAACAAACTGAGTAACTAAGAGTGCTAATAGCATCATCTCAGCCCCAATACCCACTTCACCACCATAAACCGTAGCCATTGATATGATTGTATAAACACCATCAATATAGAAGAAATAAGCCAGAATAAAGAAGAATAACTTCTTATCTTTTCTGATGTCCTTCATAGTCTGTCCTACACGTTTAAATGAAGTGCGAACAACATTATTAGTATGCTCCAGATAATGTACTTGCTTAACATTCTTTAGTAGTGGAATGGATAATATTGCCCACCATGCAATTGTGATTATAAATGATAATTGAGTAGCAAATAATGTTGATAAACCAATTTTATCCCCAAAGAAAATAAGAGCAACACCAATAATGAATGGTATTGTACTTCCTATATATCCAAATGCATAACCATAAGATGAAACATGGTCCATTCTCTC
>JBGXRX010000091.1:0-7622 GCA_041811795.1 Erysipelothrix sp.
AAGTGTTGGAAGCATGACAATGACTAACCCTGCATACATCGGTCCATAATTTGCTGCAGACCGTTGTGCTTGCATTAATCGAATGAGTCCTACAGGTAGTGTGCTTGTCGTATTGGGTAGTAGTGTTAATGAAATGATATATTCATTCCAAAATGCCATAAAATTGAAAAGTATTACAGTAATAATGCTTGGACGAGCCATCGGCACAATTATTCTGGTCATTGTTCTAAAGTTTGATGCTCCATCAATCCAAGCTGCTTCTTCATAGGCACGAGGGATCGATTCAAAATAGGACATCAATAAATAAACCGTAAATGGGATTGCGGTTGCTGCATAAACAAGTGCTAATACAAAATGATTGTTTAAAAACCCTGAGCCTGAGATTAAATCATTTCGAATTAAGAAACGATCTGCTTCTAAGAGCATTAAAAAGATTGGTATAACTATATAGTTCACGTTGACAAATAGTCCAGCCATCATCAATGTTCTTAATGACTTTCTTAATTTAAACTCGAAGCGAGATAAAACATAAGCCAATGGGATTGCGGTGACTAACAGAATGACTAATGCCATGGCTGTTACTAAAATTGAAATCATAAAGTATTCACCCATTTTTGCGATTTCCCAAGCTTCTTTAAAGTTATTCAAATGGACTGAAACCGGTAGTGCCCATGGATTACCATAAAACTCAGAGTTCTGTTTGATAGATGCCATAAATACCCAAAATACCGGAATTAATATAGTTATTGCTAATGTAATAAGAGCTACATATATAAAGAGTTTATACAGTTTTTCAGTAGACATTCTTTGTTTTTTATTCATGGTGCCTCCTAAAACTGAATAGTTTTTCGTTTCGTTGCGATATTGATGAAACCTACTACGATAAACGTAAAGATGAATACAACAGTTGCGATAGCCATTCCATATCCGAAGACTGAGTTATCGTATGCTTGGTTATATAGATACCCTAAGAATGTTTGGCTAGATCCATAAGGTCCACCGTTTGTCATAATTTTTGTAAATAAGAAAGATAAGTTAATATTCGAGACAATAAAGAAAGTCAATGTAGTTCGGATGTTGTCCCAAATCAGTGGGATCGTGATTTGTGTAAACTGCTTAAATCTGCCTACACCTTCTAGCTCAGCTACTTCATACAGAGTTATTGGTATATTGCTCATTGCTGCCATATACATAACCATATAATATCCTATCGCTTGCCAGACGAGTGCTATCGCAATGGCATAGACAACTATTTGAGGATCCCCTAAGAACTGGATATTGACATGATTGGAATTAAAGAGTTTGAAAAACCCGTTTAAAATTCCTTGACTAGGATCGTAGATAGCTGAAAATATACTTGCGATGACGGTAACTGATAAAATATTGGGAATATAGAAAATAATTCGATAAAAGTTTTGTCCTTTTATTTTCTCTTTCACTAAAATTGAAGCAAAGACTAACGCTAAAACAATGGTGACTATTGTGACAATCACTATGAGCAGAACTTGATTTTGAAAGGCTCTTAAGAAGTTTTTGTCTTTAAAGAGTGTGACAAAATTACCTAATCCAATAAATGTTTTGGTTGGGCTCAGTCCGCCCCATTTAAAAAGTGACATTGAGAAGACACTGAGTGTCGGATAAACCATAAAGATACTGACTAATAGGATTCCTGGTAGTGCACACAAAGTGATAAAGAGTCGATTTTTCTTTTTCATTTGCCCTCCTTAGAAAAGAAAGGATGAGATGATTCTCATCCTTACATCTTGTTATTTATTTGCTGCAGCAATCTTTGTAACTGCTTCAACGACTGAATTATACCATTGTTCAGGTGTAACGGTACCATTACCTACTGCATTTACTTGTTCAAATAGAACATCTGACATGCTAACACCTTCGACTGATTCTGCTGCCGCAAAACCGCCCATAGCTGCTTTAGCACCATTGTCATAGATACTGTAGAAAATTGAATTTTCATCAGTTGCTGAAATAAAGCTATCTGTTCCAGTGATTGGTTGAACTGCACCACTATTCTTATAAATAATTTCGGCAGCTTCATCAGAATATAGGTAAGCTAAGAATTCTAATGCTAGATCTTTGTTTTCTGCTCCTAGTGGTACGTATGCTTGTTCGAAGAATGTGTAAGCATAGCTATCTCCACCTTCTTTTAGAGCTGGAATAGAGCTCATTGCCCATTTGAAACCATCGACACGTGGAGCATCTTTCATTTCGTTTGGTAACCATGTTCCATTAGGAATAAAGAGTGCTGCATCATCTAAAATCATTTGTTGGTTTTTTGTAAAGTCATTTCCATTTGCTTGAGCAACTGTGTTGGCATGTAGATATTCTAACATTTCTCCAACTTTATTAAATGCTGCTTTAATTTCTGGGTTGTTCCAAGCATTGACATCGTAATTCATGAGTTTTGTAAACTCAGCAGGTCCTACTGCCATATTTAATAGAGAGAACATAAAGCCATCGAAGTATCCTGCTGTTGGATAAGTAAATAATGCTTTTCCATCTGCTTTTGCTGTTTCTCCTAAAGCAATCATCTCATCAAATGTTGTTGGTAATTCGAATTTCTTTCCTTCTCCAACTAAGTTTCCATTATAGAATAAACCTGTTGGTGAATAGAATAGAGGTGCCATATATGATTTACCATCTTGATATGGACTAATAATTAGGTTGTCTACAAAGCCTGGTAGAATTTTTTCACTTACTGTAACTGATTCATTTGGAACTTTCATTGAATATAGTGATGAAATATCTTCAAGTTGTTTTTCACGGACCATTGTATCAACTAATCCACCTTCGGAGTTTACTGATAAATAAATGATGTCAGGGACGTTTCCAGCTTGAATTTGTGGACGTAAGATTTCGTGAATATTTTGTGCTAATTCTAGTTCAACTGTGACACCTTCATGAGCTTCTTCAAACTTTCTTGCGAGTTCATCCCAGTGTGCACGTTTGTATCCGCCTTCTAATCCAGAAATCTTTAATGTCACTTTTTCGACAGTTGGATCTGGTGTGGTTGGGCTTGGTTCTTTTGGATTATCGGTTGTTGTTTGTCCACAAGCTACTAACATCGCTGTAACAAGCATTAAAACCAATAATTGCACTAGTTTTTTCATTACTTTTCCTCCTTGTAATGTTTGTACTCCTATTGTAAGGGATTCCAATCCTATTTCTCTACTCATATTTTGTGTTTAAGTTTAGATTTCTTGCTATAATTGCTATGTAAAGTTTATTTCTCTAAACTGGAGGTTCTATGGCAAATCATCGAATTGATCTTTCTTCCTCTTCTCTTCCTACTATTAATGCAGATCTTTTATACATCACGGAAGCAGAGTACGATAAGGATTGGCATTCCACACCTCATATTCATCCATTTGCGGAACTTTTCTATATCACAAAAGGAAGAGGATCTTTTTGGATTGAAAACCAAGTTTATCCGGTTCGTGAAGATGATATTATCTCAATCAATTCCAATATTAATCATACTGAAATGGCTATTAACAATGAAACCTTTCATTACATTGCCTTAGGGATTAGTGGTATTAATTTTGATACTTTCCAAGAATCAGGTTTCTCTATTCATAACTTTGAAGATTACAAACATGAGATTCTTTACTATTTAAAATCGATTATCAATGAGGGCACCTATAAAGAAGACCACTACAAAGAGATTGCGAACAAACTCTTGGAAATTCTGTTGATAAATATGATGCGCCGAGCTAGTAACTTAGGGTTATCACATATTGATTCAACCCGTATTTCGCTTGAATGTGCTGTTGTCCAGCAGTTTATTGATAGAAATTATCACATGGATATTACCTTGCAAATGATGGCTGACTTAGTACACACTTCCATTTTCCACTTGTCGCACGCTTTTAAGGACTATACAGGAAAGGCTGTTATCGATTACTTAATCGATACTAGGATTAATGAGGCATGTAACCTATTGATTACTACTAATCATTCAGTGTCTAATATTGCTAGTATGATTGGCTACTCATCACCTTCTTACTTTAGTGCTGCTTTTACCAAACGATTAGGAGTGTCTCCTATAAAGTATCGCACTCAAAACCAAGGAAACTGAGTCTATTAATCCAACAATAAGAGCAGAAAGCTTCGTTGTCTCTGCTCTTTTATTAACTATATAGCTGTTCAACAAGATCAATTCGCTGCTTAGTTTGACACGTCTTTGTTGTGTGCTAGAAAATTGTCACCCAAATAGTGGACTTAATTCATATCTTTTTCGATTTATTTGATAATTATTGTATTAATACTTATGATTTCAATTTAACTTTAATCATTTGATGTATAATTAAGTCTATGAAAAAAGAAAAATATTACGAACAATTGTATCGGATTAACCCCACAACCAATCGCGTTATCATTGATATATCTTTGGATAACTATCTGGATTTTTTTCATGAATGGGATAACTCTGTCTTTAAAAAACGTGACATCAATACTGCGCTTGTTCAATTTTTAGACTTGTGTTCATCCGATATCCCTTTGAGTAAGAAAATAGAAATCAGTTTTATGTTAGAAGATGAATCACACAGCAGTACAAAGGAATCTCAGATTCGTGAAAGTTTTCAAAACTATTATCATTCACTCTATCGTTTAGAGACAAAGAAAACGAGACGCTATATTCGAACGGCTATTGTCTTATTGGTTGTTTCGCTTTCTCTACTCGCAATCTATGGACTTCTCATAGATACTACGTCAAGTTCTATTCTTTTCAGAGTTTTAAGAGAAAGCCTATTAATTGGTGGATGGGTCTTTGCGTGGGAAGCTGTACATTTAGTCTTCATTGACATCATTGAGCCGATTTATAGGATTCGTGAAATTAAGCGATTTACGACTGCCAATCTGACATTCACTTACCGAAACAAAACACTTTAGAAAACAAAAGTTAATCTGTTTTGTATTCATGACCCCTGATCACCCAATTTAAAAGCATGGTTTCAAGATCTTGAACAAACCATGCTTTTTGAATGTTAAACACAACTGAGAACTCTTATCAACTTTATTCCTCAACACTTACACCCTATAATATTTATAGGCTATATTTCACCACTTATGAATGTCTTCATGTCGAAAATAGAACATAGATGTTTGATCACAAATCGTTTGAAACTCTTTTATTATTACGTATATAGCGTATCAGTGGGACCATACAGTCCACAAGCGAAGTCAACACAATAATGATTAATGTTATCCATACTCCATATTTAAAACTTATCTCAACATTGAGAGGTGATACCTTGAAGATTTCTGCTAGTTTCTCAAAGAAGTCGTAATTGTAAATTGAGTTATCCAAGAGAATAATCATTGCTGCGACGACCACCACGACATTGCTGATAATATTTCCAATAATTAACTTCATATTCCAATGTCCAGCGATTAACTTCCAAATAGACATCGTTATGGTGAAGACACTTGATACAACAATCACGATTGAATACTGAGAAAATTTAGTGATATCAAAGAGTGGAACCTTTACAATTTGTAGTACATCATTTTCGACAACTTTTTCAAAATATCCAATGATCTGTGGTTGAGTTAAGATTAAAAATGTCATGAAAATAACTACAGATAATTCTACGAATGCTTCACCTCGTGAGATTGTTAGCTTTGGTTGACTAACTTGTGGTAAATCTGACAGGTTCCATTCACTGTCTGTTTGAGTCCCCTCCATTGATGATCGTTCAATAATAACAAAGACAATCGTTACCCAGGCAATGGCTTGAAACAGACCACTAATAACACTTGAAAACAAATTAGTAAAGAGCTTGATATATGACTGTGGTTGATCAACCTGTAGAGATAATTGGGTGAATGCTTGTACAATAGTTAATAAAATTAAAACAGTTGCGACAATACTAAGAACTAACTTTAACACAGTCAAGTAGTGATCATAATAGTTTGGTCCAATTAAATAGAGCTTATTAGGTTGATACTCGTTAGCCTTCTTCCACGGATTGCCCAGTTCTTTTAATACTTTTTCAATATCTGATGGTGTTGGATTCTCTGGTAATCTAGCATCAATAGTTGCTCTGAGTTGGCTTGAAACATCGTTTTTCATCGACTCAGGTAAGTATCTTGTAACAGTATAAATATAGCGATCAATTAATGTCATCTTCTTAGTCCTCCTTTAGTAATTGTTGAACCGATGTAGAAAGTGCTTGCCATTTGTACACCCTTTTCCATTTATGAGTAGTAAAGAAAAAGCCTCATTTGAGAAGCTTTTCTAAATATGTAAATCTTTCTTAGTAAACACTTTAATCGAAATGAAATAGAGGATCAAGGCTCCAATACATAAGACAGCTATTCCAAAGGTTCCAAAACTTTCTTTCGCAATGATTGCTTTGGTGTCAAAGAAGGTAAAGAACGTGAAATACTTAGCAGGATCTAGTTTTCCCTCTAGGTTTGCTATCATCTGGATAACATAAGAGATTGCAGGGATGCCTGCTCCAAAACCAATACTCAAGGATGTGTCATTAAAAATACATGAGCTCAGAAAACAAATGCCTGCGATGAACAAATGAAGAGCAAGAGTCCCTAGGTTGATCATCAAAAATCCATTAAGATCTAATTCATTTGGGAATTGCATTTCTGCTGTAATAATTCCTAATACGGTCGCATACCCAATAAGTAATACTGTTCCAGTTAGTAATACCATTAGTTGAGTAAACACTACACTTAATCGTTTTACTGGTGCTGCTAATAGATAAGCCATTGAACCCTTGTCAACGTGGCGTGCAATCAGACGATTTGCTGTGATAATTGAGTAAACCATTGGAAAGACTAACATGATAAATCCATAGAGGTAAGAAGCCATAAAACTTAACATTGTGGTGTCGTCTGGATTCATACCGACTATTTTCATCATCTCTGGGAATGCTTTTGCGAATTCATTAAGGGCACTTCCTACACTTGGATCAAACATCATGACAATAATAATAAAATACATGGTGATGACAGCTAGAAAAACTAACATGATTTTCCAACTTCCTTTTATTTCTTTATTATAGAGTGTCTTATTAAACATGATCCTTACCTCCATAATATCTCAAGAAAATTTCTTCTAAACTCTGAACTGGAGCCGATAAATTAATCACTGGATAACGGTTCATTAACTCTATGAGTTGCTGTAAGTTGTTTTGGACAATCAGTGTGACATGATTGTTTATGATAGAGACAATGTTTCCATATTCATCAGCGAACTTTTTAGCTTGATCTTCAGTATCTAAAGTCACGATATATTTTTTAACCTGTTGTTCTTTAAGTTCTTCTACAGAATCTATCGCAACAATTCGACCTTCCTTAATTATACAAACACGATGGCAGGTTCTTTCTACTTCCTCAAACATGTGTGAAGACATGAGAATGGTTTTGCCTTTTTCTTTTTCTTTCAGAATTAAATCAATAAATCGACTTTGCATAAGAGGATCTAACCCACTGGTCGGCTCATCTAAAATCAAAACATCAGGGTCGTGCATAAACGCAACAACGATTCCCAATTTTTGTTTAGTCCCTTTGCTCATTTTCTTGATTTTAACATGAGGATCAAGTTCAAATAAATCCACTAATTCTTGTTGACGATCTTTAGA
>JBGXRX010000092.1:0-11765 GCA_041811795.1 Erysipelothrix sp.
ACATGCTGGAGCAATTTTTGTTGTGGAGAATTTTAACGGAGAACTTCCTGCCGATAAGCAACTCCTAATGAAAATTCCTGGTATAGGTGCTTATACATCCTCTGCTATTGCTGCTATTGCTTTTGGACTACCAGAAGTTACAATTGATGGAAACGTTAAAAGGGTAATGGCAAGAACACTAAACTATACAGACAATGTAAATACACAAGCTGCTTATAATTACTTTGAAACATGGTTAAAACACGAACTGGCATTGAATGGTGCTAATCCTGGAGATTTCTCCCAAGCTTTAATGGAATTGGGTGCACTGGTATGTACACCTCATAACGTTACTTGTGAAGGTTGTCCCCTAGGCGACTTATGTGCTTGTTTTAGAGGTGAAGTAGGTCCTGACATACCATTCATCCCCAAAGCTAAAAAGTCAACTGTACACCCTATGTCAGCCTTCATCTGCATCAAAGACAATGGCATTCTAATGTCACAAGATGATAGTGATGGTTTAATGAAGGGTCTTTTAAGACTTCCTCAAATTCAAGGCCATGATAAAAAACTTAAGGTACAAACAAAATTAGTCCATAAGTTTTCTCACCTGACTTGGGATATCCAAGTCTATAATAAAAAGGTGCTCCATTTGGACCACCTTGTATTAATACCATTAGATTCATTAGACGATGCGACCATAGTGACAGCCCATCGTAAAATATTAGTTAAGCTGGGCTACCTGAGCGCGGAGTAACAGATACTAACTCTGCTTGAATAATGACCCGCACAGTAGAACCTACATAAGCTTCCTCACAGGTAACTAAAGTAATTGTAGTTTTATCTTCAATATCATCTAATACTGAACCATCAGTATAGTGAACTTTAAAGTTTTTAAATACTTTGTACTCATAGACTGCTTCACGTGTTGTGATTAGAATGGGATCCCCATCTTTTAACTGATGGATATCTCTAAATAGACATGATGCACAACTTCCATTGTGTCCGGCAATTGAAAAGTTTCCACTATCCAATGTTCGATCAGGCCATGCTACTACATATTTCTCTAAGTGATCCCAATTAGCTGATTGAACGATTGGAGCAACAGTACTTACTGTTGGCATTTCAATTGTTCCGAAAACATCACCATCTGCTAAGATTGGAGATGTACCTACATTAACTGCTGGTTCATCAAAGAAATTATCAATTGATTCTTTTACTTCTTTATTTGCTAAGTATTTAGTTACTTGATCGTGGATGATTAAACCCGATCCTGTCACCATCAATAAGACACCGATAAGGCCAAGTATATTTATCTTACGTCTTGTTTTTTTCATATATTTTTACCTCGATAAATTTAATTATAACATAATCTAACTTCTAAAGAAGATGACAATACCACGCCTTAGTTTTAAGAACAAGCGTAAATATTATGTATTTAATTGTTAGCTAATTATGAAATTACTATTAGTAAATATTATAAATCGCCAGTCTGATAGAAAAAACTTCCAAATTTAGTAGCTTAGGCTACCTTGATTGAAAGTCTTAATATTACTATTTTTTCTTAACTGTGAGTAATCTCAATGAGTTGAGGATTACTAAGATGGTTGAGCCTTCATGCCCAATTACACCCAAAGGTAGATTGACCATATTCATGAAGTTGGAGATAACTAATATCGTGATGACTATGAATGAAAAACTGATATTTAGAATAATGATGGTTTTTAATTTCTTAGATATTTCAATTGCGAAGCGAAGATTAGAGATATCATCCTTTACCAAGATAATATCAGCAGCTTCAATTGCTACATCCGTTCCTCCACCCATTGCGATACCAACAGATGCATTAGCAAGGGCTGGAGCATCATTAATACCATCACCTATCATAACAACTGATCCGTACTCTTTTTCAAGGTCTTGAATGATGTTTGCTTTTTCATCAGGTAAACATGAAGCAATCAAACGATCAATGCCGATATCATCAGCAATGAACTGAGCCGTTTTAGGGTTGTCCCCTGTAATCATTATAGTTTCGATAGATTGAGAGTGTAACCACGAGATGAGTGCTCTAGCATCATCTCTAACCTGGTCTATAAGCGCCAACAAGCCTATCACTTGATCATTCTTTTGGATAAAGACTAAACTCTTACCTTCTTGCGCAAGTTTTTCCGATTCAATTAGGAATGGGTTGTTATCACTATTCATGTGTTTTAAATTTCCAATACGGTATATAGCATTATGAACTTTCCCGATTACCCCATAGCCTGCAACCTCTTCTACTTCAGAAACCTGAGGCAAGACTAGATCTTGATGGATTTCTTTTAATCCACCTACTATAGCATCAGCTAATGGGTGTGATGAATAACTTTCCAATACCATTAATGCAGCAACATCATCTTGATTTTCCATATGAATATCAGTGAGCGATGGTAGACCGTGAGTTAGCGTTCCAGTTTTATCAAAGGCAACAGCCTTAACATCCATTAACTTTTCAAAGTGTACGCCACCCCTAACCAGAATTCCTTTTTTAGCAGCATTGGAAATTGCTGAAAGTGTTGCTGGAGTTACTGAAGCTATCAGAGCACATGGTGAAGCAACCACCAGTAAAATCATAGCTTTATAAATTGTTACTTCGAAACTCTGCTTGAAGACAAGAATTGGAATTACAATCGCCAGTCCTACCGCTATTAGAATTAATCGTGCATAAGAATCTTCTAATTTCTCTAAAAACAAGGCAGTCTTAGATGGATAATTTTGAGCATCTTCAACCATTTTTACAATTTTTTGAATCAAAGTATTTGATGAATCGCTACTTACTTCTAAAACTAATGGATTCGAAATGTTCAAGGTTCCACCAAAAACACTCTTACCAACACCTTTTTCAACAGGTAAAGACTCGCCTGTGATTGCAGCTTCCTCAATACTGGAATAACCTTCTTTAATAATTGCATCAATTGGAATTATTGCTCCTTTAGCAACCATTATACGATCACCTATATTAAGACTATCAATATTTACTTCGATGGTTGTACCATCTTCTTGAAGCAGTTGTGCCATTTCTGGTTGCAATGCCATCAATGCTCTAATTTCTCTTTGACTTTGGTCTAAAGTAAATTCCTCTAATGCACCTGATAATGAGAATATAAAGATAAGCACAGCTCCTTCTTCATAGTAACCAATCAAACATGCACCAACAGCTGAAAGAATCATTAAGAGTTCAACGTTTAGATTCTTATTCTTAATGGTATCCATCAGACCTTCTTTGGTTTGCTTGTATCCTCCTATTATAATGGCAAGGATAAGTAAAAAAGGACTCGAAAAAAGAGTCCCTAAAAGAACTAGTATTCCACAAATTATTGTTTCCTTCATGTTAAATAATATTGTTTTCATAAGTTTCTCCCGTTAATAATGATAACCATTATCATTATAGCAGAATATTTACTAATTGACCACTTCTATTTAAATTTAATAAAATGTGTCCAACGACGTTTTAATATATCAGCAAAGATATCTTCATCATTTTTCTTGATGACTTTCTCTCCTGCTTCAATAGTGAAGTGCCCTTTACCAACATCAAATATTTGAACCTCATTCAATGGGATATTGATAACAACATCTGCATCTTTAACAAAGTAGCGGTCCATCTCAACTCTTTGAATATCGAGTACTCGAGTGAGTGTGTTGGTAAACTTAAGTTGATCTTGCATCTTTGGTAAAGAGTGCATGGTAACAGCAATGGTTCGATCCACTTGATAGTTTTTTAATAATGGTAATGGTAAATTCATAATTACCCCACCATCAATAAGTTTATAATCACCATATGGTACGGCAGAAATAACAATTGGGAAAGAACATGATGCTCTAACCGCCAATGATAAATCGACATCAGATATCACAATCCAATTAGGATCAGGATTCACAAAAAGTTTTGGGTGAGATACAAATACAACAAGTTTTCCTGTAACGATATCTACTGAGGTAATCGCAAGAGGTATTTTTACATCAGAAATATGTTTGATCTTAAACTCATCAAATATTTCCTGTAACATGCCTTGTAAAAGAGAACCATCAACATAGCCTCCCTCCAAACGTTCCTTTGAGAAAGGTAAAAGTTTAAAGCTGGGTAAGAATAAAGTTTTATCTTTTGATAGTCTGTTTTCTATCTCGATTAACTTCTCTTCTATAATTTTAATATCAATACCACTAGCTACCAAAGAAGCGATGACACTTCCCATTGAGGTCCCACTAATAGCAGAGAGTTTTAAATTGTCTTCTTTGAGTTTTCTTATCACCGGCAGTTGAGAAAAAGACTTAATTCCACCACCAGATAATGCAATTCCAAGTTTCATAATTCAATACCTCCTTTTAGTAATTATAACACTCTTATATGTTACAATTCATAAATAGGAGGCTTAATCATGGATATCATTCTTATTATTTTAGTAACAATCAGTATCGGGCTTTCATTAGCTAACTTATTATCTTCACCAGGTTCAAAACAGGCTCAAGATTTAGCCAAAAACTTTGATTCTTTTACAGATCGTATGGACCACCGTTTTATGGAATCTCTTCAAATGCAACATCAACTGGAAACCAAACTCATCAAACAACAAATGGACTATCAAGAATCTAATTATCAAACTCTTAAGGATCATTTTAATCAATCTAATCTACTCCTACAAGATAGCCTGAAACACATCAACAATCGGGTTAGTGAATCTTTAGAGAAGGGATTTGAATCATCTAACAAAACTTTTACGGACATCGTAGCCCGCTTAACAAAAATTGATGAAACTCAGAAAAAGATTGATGCACTATCAGGAAACATCACCTCTTTACAAGATGTCTTAACTGATAAGAAAACAAGAGGTATCTTTGGCGAGGTACAACTAAACTCATTACTTTCATCAATATTTGGTGAGAAAAACGATTCAATCTATCAACTTCAATACTCATTGAAGACTAACCGTGTCGATGCTATTTTATTACTTCCACAACCCCTAGGTCTCATACCAATTGACTCTAAGTTCCCTCTTGAAAACTATCGTCGTATGGTTGATTCTAATAATTCTAGTGAACTTGTTGCTCAATCTCAAAAACAGTTTGTTCTGGATTGTAAAAAACATATTGATGATATTGCTAACAAATACATCATTCCTGAAATGAGGATCCACCAAGCAATCATGTTCATTCCTGCAGAAGCTATCTTTGCGACGATTCATGCTTACCACCCTGATATCATTCATTATGCTCAAACAAGAAATGTTTGGTTGGTTTCACCCACAACTCTAATGAGTACACTAACTACTATTCAAGTTGTACTTAAGGACCTAGAACAACAAAAACATGCTGCTGAAATCAAGAAACACCTTCACTTACTATCCAAAGAATTTCAACGCTACCAAGATCGTTGGGATAAACTGTCTTCATCCATTCGAAGTGTCAGTCGTAATGTTGATGATATCAGCATTACATCCAATAAAATTTCTCAACGATTTGAAGCCATTCAAAATGTTGAAATTCAAGATCGTATTGATTAAAAAATTAGACACCCTAGGGTGTCTTTATTTTTAGATATAAATACGTTTTAATCGATGACTCAAGCCAGTTAATTGGATATATACCGACATACCAGTTTCCTTTTCGATCATGAAACAAGTGCGATGAGGTCCAATAATCTCAACAGAGTCCTCAAACTTAACATCTGAATCAATAAGCAACATGGTTTGATCCATGCATACTTTCCCAACAATTGGATAAGCTTTATCATTAATATAAACTGAAGTAGTATTGTTCCTTAAATCAAAACCATCACCATAACCAATGGGCATCGCAGCAAAGATACCATCATCATGAGCAGTATAAGTTGCATCATAACCCAGTGTATCTCCTGCTTTGAGAACATCAATGTGATTGATCTTAGTGGTTAAATGGAGTACTGGTTGTAATTGTGGACAATCCAAGCGGTAACCATAAAGTCCCAATCCAAATCTTCCCCCATTAATCCATGAATTGTCAGCCATGAATTCCATTGGTGCATTTCCACAATGAATCCATTTTACATCTTCCTCTAATTTAGTAACAAGTTTCTTAAACTCTTCCATTTGTTTCAGTGTTGAAGCATTAATACTTGGAGCATTGAAATGAGTATAAACCCCTTCAATAATATGATGACCTTGAAATAAATCATTTATATCAGATTCTTTAATACCATATCGATTCATCCCTGTATTAATTTCTACATGTAATCTTAAAGTCATTGGTAAATCTTTAATGGATTCATACCAATCTTTTGAAGTAACAGTATAAGCAAAGTTCTCATGATGATACTTAATAATATCCTGCTTTGAGACATAAGAAAAAATAAGAATATTATTTTGGATCCCATTCTCTATTAATTCTAATGCCTCATCTATAGATGAAACACATAGAAATGGAGTTCCAAGAGCTTCTAAATGCTTAGCTAGTTCTATTGAACCATGCCCATAAGCATTTGCTTTAACAACACCAAAAACCTTAGTCTTTGATAATCCTTCTAAGAGTTTATAGTTTTGACTTACTTTGCTTAAATCAATAGTTGCAAAAGTATCGCGCCCCATTAAACAACTCTTGAATAGCTGAATGCTATTAATATAGCTAGAAGTCGATAAACACTCCAAGACACTCTATGTAAATCTTCGCTAATTACAAAATTTAGAAGCGTTCCATAGTTATTGATGACCAATAAACCTTCTACCCCAAAATTAGCAACACATTCAACAATCAGAAGTCCAAAGAAGCATGCAAGGACACTTAAAATACCCACGGTAATACTGAAATCTTTTGCAATACGTCGATAAACAAGAGCACTCAAGACTCCAATTAATATTACTAAAAGGTCAAAATTACCTACTTGCTTGATTAAGCCAATAATTATTCCAGATATGATCATTAGTGAAAATGCAATCAATGACGCTAGTAAGAAGCGTGGATTAAGACTACTTTTACTTTTGTTTTTAATATTCATAATGGCCTCTTTCATTTTTATCTATTTTACCACATGTTACCTAATTTAGGTATATGCATTAAAATATCAGTGCTTTCAAATTACAATATGAAATACTTTGAAAATATACGGCCTTATAGATGTAATTCAAATCGAATTTGTTATAATGGATGTATGAAAAATATTAAAGACGTAACATTTGCCACCTTAGGTGGTATTCTATTTGCCCTTTCTGTGAATTTGTTCCTAATACCAGCGACAATTTACAATGGGGGGATCCTCGGAGTTGCTCAGTTACTGAGTGATTTTGTCGTCCAAGTAATGAAAATTAATCCGCCCTTTGAATTACTAGGAGTGATTAACTTACTGTTTAATATTCCAATATTAATCTTTGCATACACTCGTATGTCTAAGAAATTTGTTATGTTGACGCTGTTATCAATTGTTGCACAAACAGTTACCGTTTCAATTGTCCCAATTCCTCAAGCACCTCTAGTAGATGATGTGTTTATAGCAATTCTACTTGCTGCAGTGATTGGATCATTTGGATCTTCTCTCACTTATAAGGTTAAAGGATCTTCAGGTGGAGTGGATATCATCGGTTTCTACCGTTCGCAAAAAAACAAAGGAAGTATGGGTTCAGTCTACTTAATGATTAACTCAGTCATCTACCTAATTTGTTTGGTTATATATGATGTTAAAACAGCATTATACTCAATTGTATACTCATTTATTTTCTCATTCTGTTTAGATAAGTTCCACACTCATAACATTGAAGTTAACGTTATGATCTTTACTAAGAACACAGATGTTAAGTATCAAATCAATAATGTTTTACGTCGCGGTGTAACACACTGGGATGGTAAAGGAGCTTATACTGGCAACTCAATGGATGTCATCGTTACCATTATTGCTCAATCTGAAGTTGAAGATTTAAGAAAACTGATTAAAACCATTGATCCTACTGCTTTTGTAATACTGAATGAAAACCTTAAAGTCGATGGTGGATTTGAGAAACGATTAATCTAAGGAGGCCCTATGTTAGTACCAGAATATAATGGAAGTTTGCGTAAACACACAATTAAAATGCCAAAGGCAATTGAATCAGCATCAGGTATTCGTATCTTTGGTCGGTTGTTGAAATCATTTGTATTTACTACTGATGTTGCAATTATTAGAAACTGTAATGCTGATGCTGTAATTGCGATATATCCCTTTACACCTCAACCCATCATTACTCACTCTATCATTACAGCAGCTGATATACCTGTTATATCAGGCGTTGGTGGTGGTACAACCCGTGGTGCTCGTGTTATTGGTTTAGCCATTGACGCAGAGCAACAGGGCGCTATGGGAGTTGTTGTTAACGCTCCTACATCCAATAAAGTGATTAAAGCTATGCGAGCAACATTAGAAGTTCCTATCATCGTTACCGTCGTATCAGAAAACGAAGATATTGGTGCTCGCATCAATGCAGGAACGACTATACTTAACATTTCTGCAGCAAGTAAAACTCCAGCCTTAGTAGCTAAAATAAGAACTCAGTATCCTGATGTTCCTATTATCGCAACTGGTGGAAATACAGAAGCATCAATCCAAGCAACAATCGATGCTGGAGCCAATGCTATTACATTTACACCTCCCTCAACAGCAGAGCTATTTAAAGGGATGATGGAGAATTACCGTAATTTATAGAAAAGAGGTTACCCTATGATATTAGAAGTTAGTCCTGCCGCTGCAAAGTGGTATCGAAAAGAACTCCACCTTAAAGATGGAGATTACATTAAATTCTTTGGAAAGGTTTATGGAACTCGTGATGGTTTCTCATTCACACTCCACGTTATGGAACCTACCAATCCTTTTGAAATAATTACCGTTGAAGGTCTCAATTTCTACATTGAGAAAAACGACGCTTGGTTCTTCGATGAAATTAAACTTCGAGTTGATCTGGATGATCACTACAAAGAACCTACCTTTTATACAGAGAAAAGATAAGTCAAAGCCCCAAGATCTTAAAGATCTTGGGGCTATTTTTTACCATGGTTTAATGTCGTTACCAACTACATAAAATGCATCCTTAGCAAATTGTGCTAAAGGATCATCAGAGTATGAATCAGAATAAAATTGTTCCATTTCATTGATGTCATACAATTCTTTCATACGAAGTACTTTTTCAGAACCAAAACAGTTTTCTCTTAAGTTGTTTCCTGTATAAGGATCAACTACTGAAGCGATCATCGCAACACCCAACTGTTTGCAGATTGGATCTAGTAGAAATTCTGGAGAAGCAGATATAATTAAGTCATCTTCTCTTTGCATTTCCAGATACCACGCTTTAATCTTATGTTCGTGCTCTTTCCAAAAATTAACCACAACAGTATGGATATCTGGAACTGATGTAAAGTATCGATAAAAGATAGTCTTCATTTCAGTTTTCGTGATTTTACCCGTTTTGTACATAAGGGCAGCTTTAGCTTGTGAAGGCCATAGCTTAGAGACTTGCTTATGATGTTTTAAGCAATATTTGTAGAAATCTACAGAGCAATCACCATCATAAATGGTTTTATCCCAATCAAATACGTTCATATTTTTAACCCTCCTACAAGTGACATATATTTATTTTTCATTTCAATATAGATGGCAGCCGTTTGACTACAATCATGTTCAGCTCTATGGCCAACTTCTCTTTCAACTCCAAAATACTCACATAGGGTTTGAAGTTTGTGGTTGAGAGAATCTTGGTTCATTAATCTTGATATTCTTAATGTATCGATAAAGTCATTATTTAGAGGAAAATCGTCAATAGCTTTCAGAGCAGAATTAACCAAACCTAAATCAAAAGTAACATTGTGACCCAATACGGTATCCTCACCAATGAATTGAGCAAAGTCTTCAATGACCTCTTCAATTCGAGGTGCATTTACCAGCATCTCATCATCAATTCCAGTTAATCCAACCACAAATGGTAGTACTGGATTAGCCGCCTTTACAAGTACCGAAAAACGATCTACCGGCTTGTAGTTTCGATAGCGTATGGCTGACATTTCTGTGATGTCTTCTGGAGTATTGCTTCGACCCGTTGTTTCCATATCAATGACTGTAAAGTCGGGTACAAACTTTAACAGATTTTTTCCTTTGAATTGCATATTGACCTCTATTTCTGAGTAAATTGTATCATAGTTTAAGAGTTTCTCCAATCCATGACCATTGAAAAAGACCCTAATCGAAGTTAGGGTCTGGACCGAAGTCTTTAAGTTCTATAAACTGTAATTCCATATCATCAAGGCTGTATCTAAGTCCTATACGTTGGTTCTTTTCAAGTTCATAAACATAAGTTTTGTAGACATTATTCTGTTCTATTTTTGCAGTTGTATCATAAAGATTACCTGCTAGTGTCTCTTCAAAACCCCATTTTATATTAGGCTCTAGAACAATATCTGATGGTACTTCATCATGATAGTGCCATATTACATAACGATCTTCTGCTTGAACAGAAACTACCGTTGTATCCTTAATTGCCTTATCAGTATCTGAATCATTATAGAATGTTAATAGTAGATAATACTTATCTTTTCGTATCGCTTGATTCTCAATATAGGTACCAGCTTTTAAAATAAATTCTGGATCTAAATCAATAATCCAATCCGAATCAGCAAACTCTTGAAACGGAGTTGGTAGAGTATATTCTTTCTCACTAATAGTGAATTTAATTTGGTGTCTTTCTTTCTGTGGCGGTTCGGGTGTTACTTCAGGTGCTTGACTACTACAGCCCACCAATAGAATTAAGGTTATTAGAAGAAGACTAATTTTCCTCATTTGGATCAAGGTATATATCCTCCCCAACACCACAGCAATTACCAATTCGTGTTGTATTTGCGGCATTTAATAATCCTGTTTCTTTATTAACTCCAGCAAAGATAGCAACATCAACTCCTAAAATTGCAGCCAATTCGATTTCATCAGGATACGTTTCATAATTGAAAACTTGACCATCAATATCCATAACTACAGAGAACAGTGATTCTTCACTTAGGGAAGCAGTTTCAATCTCATGGTCTAAGACTTTCAAAAACTCATGAAAATTAACTCTTAAAGGGTCTCTATTAAGACCAAGAATAATGGACTCTAAAGATTCTTTTTTCTCGCTTAGTTTAATCAACATAGGATCCTCCTAATACTTTTTTATATACTTCTTTAAGTTGCTGTCCAATCGCTCCAATGGATCGCTCTTGAGCAACTTGATATCCAGCATCAACTGTAGATGGGACACTTCCATTTAATAGTCCTTGAATTAATGAAATGAATTCTTCATGAGTTTGACCCTTATAAGAATTAACTTTATCCACTAACCAAGGATCATAAACACCAATATCTCTTACTAAGACTTGGCATTTAGAAGCTAATGCTTCAAGAACAACAATTCCTTCAGTCTCTTCATATGATGGGAAGAAAAACAAATCAGCACTTGAGAATGCCCCTTCAATAATATCCCCATCAATATAACCAGGTAATTCAACATTAGATGGTTTATTCTTAATAGCCTCACGGATTGTTTGTGTAACTGACGCTAAAGGTGTATGACCAAACCAAATAAATTTTACTTCAGGCATTGATTTAGCAACCTCAATAAAGTCATGGAGTCCTTTTCTCTCAAAATATAATCCAACAGAGATAACAATTTTTTCTCCATCTTTTAGATTAAAGTAAGATTTAAACTTATCGACCTTTTCTTGTTTGTATTCAAATCGTTGCAGATCAATACCATTAGAAATAGCTTGTATCGGACGATCAATGGGATAAC
>JBGXRX010000093.1:0-32498 GCA_041811795.1 Erysipelothrix sp.
GCTATGAAACAAATCCACAGTGCGTAGTATAAGCATATCAAATGGCCGTAAGATATGCTTTAAAAATTACTCGGCCTAGAAAGATTATAATCAAAATAGGCTTATATTGATTATACGAGGATGCTATGAATTATTTAATTGTTTCTGATATTCACGGATCTACAGATAACCTTAAGAAGGCACTTGATACCCCACTCGATTATGATGGTATTATTCTTCTAGGAGACTATCTTTACCATGGTCCACGAAACCCAATTCTTGATGATTATAACCCTGCAGCGGTAGTAGATATACTCAACACATTGAGTGACCCTATTGCGGTACGTGGTAATTGTGATAGTGAGGTAGATCAAATGGTACTTAACTTTAATATGTTTAAGGACTACAAAGATATTACTCTAAATGGAAAATCTATTTTTATTACTCATGGTCATATATACACCCCAAATAAAGATGCTCAAAAATTAGATTATGATATCTTCTTATCCGGTCACACTCATTTACCTTATATCACTAAACACGATTTCGGTATTACAATGAATCCCGGATCCATATCACTTCCTAAAGAAGGTCATCCACCAACTTACGGCTATATTACGCCACAAGGGTTATTCATCTATACAAGTGACCACGAACTCTACAAAGACTACCAATACTAAAACAAAGGACTCCACTAGGAGTCCTGTTTTTTATAGTATTTCTAATTTATTTTCCCATAACCACTTAACTGCCAATAGCAGCAATCCAGCAATAGCGATATTGAATGCCATAGAACCATAGATTAGTGTCAAGAGCGTTTCTGTTGATAAACTCATCATAGTTAAGAAGTCCCAACCAATATTAGTTAAACTTGTGATTATATTGATCACAAAGGAAACTCCAAAATAAACAAGAACCGCAACTACACCTCTATGTTTTTGAAATTTGGATGAATTTGCCACAGCTCCAGAAAATAGTATTAGAGCAGCAGAGTAAATTCCTGATACTACAAGCGATAAAGCTAAAACGATTTGAATACTTAAATCAATATTCTCAAATATGTAAGAAAAGTTCATTAGTATAAGCTGAATGGCTGCAAGGAAATCTCCCATCATACCAGTAATCATTAAAAATAATAAGAAGCCTACAACTCCCGCTGCAAAGCTCACTATTGCCCAGAATGCGATTGTTAATAATTTAGAAAAAATAATTTGACCTGATGTTACTGGCATCGTAAATAAATCATAACCACGATCACCATAAACACTTGTATATAGGATATAAATATTAGCAATGATTGATAAAATAAATAGCCCAAATGAGAATGCAGCAACTCCTAAAAAAGAAACTCCTGAAACAATGTTGCCAACTAAACCCAATTGGCTGTTATCAAGATTATTTATTGCAAAACCCAAGGAAACAAAAAATGCAATAACACTAATGACGATAGGGATATAGTATCTTTTAGAATCTAGTATGTCTCTTTTTGTTAGTTTAATTACCATTTGTACACCTCCCTGAACAGTTGATCAATTGTCTTATTTTCTTCTTCTCTTAATTCATCACAATTTCTATGCAGATAAACTTCACCACTCTTGATAAAGATAACTTCATCAAGTACAGCTTCAATATCTTGAATCAAATGAGTTGAGATAATAAGAAGTGAGTTTTGAGCATAAGAACCCAGAATCGTTTCTAAGATTGAGTCTCGAGAAGCCGGATCGACACCTGCGATTGGCTCATCAAAGATATAAATATCCGCTTTACGAGAAAGAGTAAGAGCTAGTTGAAACTTCTCCACCATTCCTTTAGACATTTTAGAAATCGGAGTATCACCATCTAATTTCATTTTTACAAATAAATCTTCTAATGCAAGTGGATCGAAATCAGGATAGAAATCTGAATAGATTGCAGCTGCTTTCTTCCCAGTTAAAGATTTAGGTAAAGTCAAACGATCTGGTTGATATGAAATTTTAATTTTCGATTCAGGTCCTACATGTTGGCCATCAATTAGAATTTCACCAGAGTAATCTTTAAGTAATCCAACGATAGTTTTAATAATAGTTGTTTTACCAGCACCATTTTCTCCACATAAACCAATAATTTTACCCTTATCTAAAGATAAGTTAACATTTCTAATTACAGGATAATTTCCATAACATTTTACTAAGTTACGTATTTCTAAATAACTTTGATTATTCATTAGTCGTTTCCTCCCATGCTTGATCCACTAATTCCAAAGCTTCTTCTTTATCAAAACCAAGAGTCTTCGTACTTTCGATAAAACTTGTAACAATATTAGAAGCTAAACTATGAGCCAATTTTCTAATTTTCTCTGTATCTTCAATAATAAATTTACCATTGGTCCTATCGGTAATGATAAGTCCATCACGTTCTAATTCCGCAAGAGCTTTTTGAACCGTGTTGGGATTAACCTTAAACTCCAATGCCAGATCACGAATAGAATCAATACGCGATCCTGAGGGTAATCTTCCAGAGGCGATTTCGAGTTCAAAGTGTTCAATAAGTTGTCGGTATATTGCAACAGTGCTAGATTTTATAGACATTAAAAAATCCCTCCTTGTACTAGTTAAATAATACAACAGTACAGGAGGGAAGTCAATTACATAGATTCTGGAGCAGATACTCCAATAATATGAAGTGCATTAGCAAGAGTAATGCGTGTTGCATCTAATAAGTGTAGACGCTCTTGTGTCAATTCTGGTTGTGATTCATCCTTAACTTTAACCGCACCATAGAATGAGTGGAAAGTTTGAGCTAGAGTATGAATATAGTTAGGTACTTTATGTACTTGACGGGTAGCAGCAGCATCGGCAACAACTGATGGGAACTCATTTAATAGTTTCATCAATTCAATTTCTTTTGCATGAACTAAACGAGTGTACTTATCTAACTCTTGTAAATCACCTGATGAATTAAGAATTGTACAAATACGTGCATGTGCATATTGTGCGTAAAATACTGGGTTATCATTTGAACTTGATCGGGCCAAGTCCATATCGAAATCCAATGGTGTTTGTAAAGCTCTTGATACAAAGAAATAACGTGTTGCATCAATACCGATATCGTCAACAAGTTCAGTTAATGCAATAGCATTCCCTGTACGTTTAGACATCTTCACTTCAACACCATTTTCAATCATACGAACCATTTGGATGATATCTACTTCAAAAGCATTGACATATCCAAAGGCCTGTAAAGCAGCATCCATACGAGCAATATAACCATGGTGGTCTCCACCTAATAGGTCAACTAGTTGGTCATAGCCACGTTCCATCTTATATAAGTGATATGAGATATCTGGAACAAGGTAAGTATATGAACCATCTGATTTAATTAGTACACGATCTTTGTCATCTTGGAAATCAGTAGATCTAAACCATAGAGCACCTTCTGATTCATAAGTGAAACCACCTTCTTTAAGTCCTTCAAGGCCTTTAATAACGCGCCCCTCATCATAAAGAGATTTTTCACTTACCCAGTTATCCATTCGTACACCAAATGTTACTAGGTCAGCTTTGATTCGGTCTAATTCAAACTTGATTCCTAATTCTTTAAAGTAAGGTTCCCATTCTGCTTGATCACGACCTAACCAAGCATCACCTTCTTGTTTAATAACATCTTGTGCAATATCAATTATGTCCTGTGCATGGTAACCATCTTCAGGAAGACTTGCTTCAAGACCTAATGCTTGTTGATAACGTGCATATAATGAATGAGATAACATGGTAATTTGATTACCTAAGTCATTAATATAGAATTCTCCATCTGCCTTATATCCAGCAAAGTTTAAAACTCTCAGTAAAGAATCTCCCCAAGCAGCTCCACGAGCATGCCCAACGTGCAATTGTCCAGTAGGGTTAGCTGAAACATATTCAACTAAGATTTTCTTACCTTGTCCTGCATCACTTGAACCATATTGATCAGATTCACTACGTACTGTTTTTAGTACTTCAGCTAACTTTTCAGGTTTAACAAAGAAGTTGATAAAACCCGGACCTGCGATTTCGCATTTGATTAACATATCATGATCAGCTAAACCTGCAGTAATAACTTCAGCTACATCTCTAGGTTTCTTACCTAATACTTTTGTAAGACGCATAGCAATATTACTTGCATAGTCTCCATTTTCAGCAGTCTTAGGAATTTCTAACATAACTTGTCCTGCCTCTGCGCTATAATCAAATTCTTTTTTCAGGATTTCTTCAATATCCTGTATTAACGTATTTTCTAATAAACTCATTTCGTACTCCCCTTCAATAATTTCTTACGTATTGCCACAGCTATTGTTCCTGGACCTGTATGAGCCAGGACAATAGGGTAAATTTCTCTTTGTATTATTTTTCCTTGAATTATTGATTCAACCTCTTTAACTGTTGCAGCATAGAGTTTGTCATCGCAATCACCATTCAAGACAAAAATATTGTAATCTTCGTGATTTAGATCTTTTAGAATTAATTCAACTCCAGTTTTGACAGCCTTCTTATGTGTTCTTACTTTATCTGCTAGATCAATTGACCCATCAAATACCCGTAAGACAGGAACTATCTTTAATAGATTAGCAACAGCCGCTGCCGCTGATGATATCCTTCCTCCCCGTTTTAGGTAGACGATGTCTTCAGGAATAAGTGCTGCATCCATAAATTGCTCACTTTCAATTAAAGATTTAATTGCTTCAGCACTCATGCCATTATCAGCCATTTGCTTCGCTTCGACCACTGTTGCATAAAGTGGTGCTGAAACTTGAAGTGCATCAACTACAACCAAACGACCATTATAATCTTGAGCTATAGATACTGCTGTTTGGTAAGATCCACTCAATTTAGATGAAATAGGTATATATAGACAAGAATCATGTTCTTTTAGCAACTCGTCTATTAATAACATTAATTGACCTACTGGCGGTTGTGAAGTTTGTACTGTCTGCCCTTGACGCATAGCACTAATAACATCATTTCTTGATATGTTAGTTGCTTCCATATATTCCTTACCATTAATAGATAAGGGCATACGAGCAACAAAAATACCTTCATTTTGTGCTGACTCGACAGAGATGCCTGCCGATGAATCAGTTATTATAGCAATACTCATGACTCAATCCTCCAATATATATAGGTAACTATATCATATTTTTAAGCATTGCTTGCGATATTCTTGTTAAAAGTGAAGAAAGGTGTTTACTTTCTATTTTAATTGTCTTATAATGAACTGGCAAATGGCGGTCGTGGCGAAGTTGGTTAACGCACCGGGTTGTGGTCCCGGCATGCGCGGGTTCGAGTCCCGTCGGTCGCCCCATTTTGAAAATTCAACTTCTCTTCGTGAGAAGTTTTTTTATGCGATCTTATTTCCAACTTTTACTCAAGATTTTGTTATACTGTTATAGATATGAAAGCAGGTACTTATGAAGACTTTTATTACTTTAGGAATTGTTCTGAAAATATCAGAAGACACAATTTACCAACTTGAACATGTTTTAGATCTTATCGAAACATACCAAGAAGAAATTACAATAATGCATCCGGATGAGGGTGACTATAATCATTGGGAAGAAGAAACAATACTTGGTAAAGATATTTACCAATTGATTGATAAACTGGCTTACCGTAACGCTTTTGCTAAAATCATCATGGACGTTAATGGAAAAGTAGTACTGATGAACCTACAAACTCGCAATGAAGATGATCAAATCCTCATCGAATTGGAATTTGACCAAAATATACTTGAATCGTCTTATGGAAACATTGAAGCAATCGACACATTCTTACAAGCATTTGTTACTCTATTCGCACAATCACTTGATTACGAGTATATCTATGCCGATCATGAAGCAGACTACTTGTACTCCGCGACTCGCATTAAGGAATTAGAGTATGTTCCATACTCACTTCTAAAAATGCCATCACGAAACTTAACCTTTGCTGAGTGGTATCCTGATAAGATGACACTAAGACCAAACACAGACCAAGACGCATAGTCTTGGTTTTTTCTTGCTTTATTTTAATTCGTGTTGTAAACTTTGATAATCAAAGGAGTTTACAATATGAACTTATATCAACTTTTAGTAAAGAATATGAACACCGTAACCAGCGGACAAGAACTCTCTCAAGAACTTAATATGACTCGTGCTGGTGTATGGAAAGGAATTAAGCAACTTAAAGACCAAGGACTTATAATCGACTCCCTACAGTCTCAAGGCTATCAATTAAAATCAACTCAACACCTTCTCAATAAGGAACACTTGGAATCATTGCTTCCAAATACCTACATTGAAATACACGACTCTTTAGGTTCAACCAATGAATATGCTAAAGGGATAACACAGCAACCTGCCCTCATCATCACATCCCACCAGACCGATGGTAAAGGAAGGCGCGGTAAATCCTTTTACTCTCCCAAGGATAAAGGCTTATACATGTCCTATGTCCCTTCTGGTGATTACTCCATAGAAGATACTGGTATGCTAACTATACGTAGTGCACTAGCACTACAAATGGCAATATCACAGTATTTTAAAATTGAGACAGAAATTAAATGGCTCAATGATATTTATCTTAAAGATCGAAAACTTGCCGGTATTCTCATTGAAGGTTCAGTAGAACTTCAAACATTAACTTATGACCAAGTCATTATTGGTATTGGTCTCAACCTTGAGGAAACAGAAGTCCCAAAAGATTTAGAAATGATTTACGGATCCCTAAACCTTAAGAACTACAATCTTTTTGAACTTGTCCAATCCTTCATAGAAAATTTCTCTTCATTAAAAGAAAATGATCTCATCCCACTCTACCGAAGCAAATCAATGATATTTGGAAGACATGTTATTTTAGATCAAGACAATAAAGTTTATAAGGCTATTGATATCGACAATAAGGGTGCACTAATAATAGAAAATGAAAAAGGAGAAAGAAACATCATCACTCATGGTGAAGTTTCCTTAAAACTTATATGACAACTAGAGAAATGATTCGCGCAGCTATGGGTATTGCATTAATAGCAATCTCAGCTCAAATTACTGTAACCTTAGGACCAATCCCTTTTACATTACAGTTATTCTCACTGTCACTGTTAGGTCACATCCTAAATACTAAAGAACTAACATTTATGATTCTGGTTTATATCATTTTAGGACTCTTTGGCCTACCTATCTTTGCGAATTTAGGCTCCGGCTTATCTATGTTAAGTAAACCAAGTTTTGGATTCCTTCTAGGTTTCATACCCTTCACATTACTTATTAAGAAACATAAAATTACAGCACTCATGTGCCTCTACAGCCTTGGTGCCACCTATCTTGTTTATGTAATGAAGTTTATCTATATGACAGACCACGGTATACCATTCTTAATCTCACAGTATATTCTGATGTTTATTCCAACAGACCTTCTGGCCATATTCTTGTCAAACAGAATTGCCAATAGAATCCCAAAGGCTTACCTATCACAGTAGACAATAAAGCAAAACCCAATCTAGTCGATTGGGTTTTCTAATATTATGTTTGATAAAGTGACTGGATCTAATATCTCATCATTTCTACTCACTCGCATGCTGCCAGCAGAAATTTCATCCATTAAAACCAGTTGTCCTTGTGCTAAACCGAATTCATATTTAACATCTAGTAACTTAAGACCTTTTTTTTCTAAGGCACTTGCAATCGTTTTGGAAATCAATTTAGTGTACTCAACCATAAGATTAATATTATCTTTATCACAAATACCAAGTGCTATTAATGCATCTTGAGTGATCGGAGGGTCATTACGTAAATCATCTTTAAGTGTAAACTCTACAAGGGAATCAAGAGGGCTTCCCGCATCGATATATGCACCATAGCGTCTAATGAAGGAACCACCTGCAAAGAGCCTACAAATCACCTCTAAACCATTCCCAAAGGAAATGCATTTTTTAACATCCATTGTGTTAGCACCTAAATCAGACGTGATGAAATGACTTGGAACAATCCCCTCAAGCATCTTGAAGAAATGAGTTGTTACCTGAAGTCCTAGATTTCCTATACCATCAATTGTAAGCCCAACACCGTTTGCACCTGGATCAAAGACGCCATCAACACCAGTGACATCATCCTTGAAATGCAACCTTACGGTTTGATCATCCAACTCATAAACATCTTTAGTTTTACCATGATTCAATAGTTTCATTATTTACCAATATCCTTTCTGAAGTGAATTCCTTCAGACTGAATCGCATGAATGTTTTTGTATGCATTTTTTGCTGCTTCTTCAAGATCCTTACCTGACCCGTGAACAAACAGAACTCTACCACCGGATGTATAGTATGCATCATCTTTAAAGTGTGTCCCCATATGGAAAACATTAGGAACATGTTCTAAACCTTTTAGAAGTTCTCCAATACGAGGCTCTTCAGGATAACCAGGAGCACTCATTACAACACCACAGTGATAATCTTTAGACCATTGAATTTCCTTAGGACTTTCATCCATAACGGATAATATAATCTCATAAAGATCAGATTCAAAGGCAAGCATTAGTGATTCTGTTTCTGGATCACCAAAACGAACATTGAACTCAATCGTTTCAACACCCTTAGATGTTTTCATGATTCCACAGAACAATACACCAGTGAATGGATTACCATCTTGAATCATACCTTTTAAGGTAGGCATAACAATTTCAGCCATGGACTTATCCACAATTTCTTGGCTGATATTATCAACCGGAGTGTAGGATCCCATACCACCTGTATTTTCACCTTTGTCATTATCAAAAGCGCGTTTGTAATCTTGTGTTACTTGAAGTGGCAGAGCAGTTTCATTATGGCATAAAACCAATAATGAGAACTCTTCCCCTGCCATGAATTCTTCAATGATAACCTCATCTGCTGAATCTCCAAAACGCTTATCAACCATCATGGATTCAAGGGCAACGATAGCTTGCGCCTTATTTTCAGCGATGATAACACCTTTACCTGCTGCAAGACCTGAAGCCTTGATAACAACAGGGAAGTTTTGGCTATCGAGATAAGCTTTAGCTGAATCTAAATCTGTGAAAGTTTCATAGGCAGCAGTAGGAATATTATATCGTTTCATAAAATCTTTAGAGAATGATTTCGATGATTCCAATTGTGTTGCCTTTTTGTTTGGACCGAATACTTTAATACCAGCTTCTTCTAATGAATCCGTAATACCTGCATCTAAAACCGTCTCAGGTCCAACTAAGACTAAGTCGACTTTCAAGTATTCAGCTGCTTTGATTACGATATCGTGATCAAAGATATCAATAGGAACTGCTTGTGCAACATCCTTCATACCATATGAACCTGGTGCGCAATATACATTTTTAACTGATGGGGACTTACTTAAGCGGTAGCACAGTGCGTGTTCTCTTCCCCCACTACCTAATACTAATACGTTAGCCATTAGTGTTTGAAATGCCTTACGTTTGTAAAGATCATCGCAATTCCAGCCTCATCGCACGCATCAATAGACTCTTGATCTTTAATAGAACCACCTGGTTGAACAATAGCAACAACTCCGTGTTGCGCTAATAAATCTACAGTATCACGCATTGGGAAGAATGCATCTGAACCAACAGTCGCTCCTTTTGCTTTATCGCCTGCTTGTTTACAAGCAATCTCAGCAGCTCCTACACGGTTCATTTGACCAGCACCAATACCTACTGTTTGCTTATCTTTAACAAGTACAATAGCATTACTTTTAACATGTTTTACAATACGTTGAGCAAATTTTAAATCTTCACTGTTTGAAATTGCTTTAGTTTTAAATTCACATTCCGTAACTGGAGTAACATCGATATCTTGAACCAATAATCCACCTGGAATTGATTTTGCCATAACAGGATCGGTAGTTTTTCCATCAAGGTATGTCAGTAAACGAATGTTTTTCTTCTGACTCAAGATTTCTAGAGCTGAAGGTGTAAATTCTTTAGCAATTACCAATTCAAGGAAAATATTGTTTAGACTTTCTGCTGTGCTCGCTTCTAATAAGCCATTCACAACAACGATACCTCCAAAAATACTAACTGGGTCAGCTTCATAAGCCTTGTTAAATGCTTCCTCAATACTAGAAGCTGATGCGACACCACATGGGTTCATATGTTTAACAACCACACATGTTGGTTCCTCAAATTCTGATAATATATCTAAAGCAGCTTGTCCATCTTGAATGTTATTATATGAAAGTGCCTTACCATGAAGTAGTGTTGCAGAAGTCATTGCCCATGGTTGATCTTTAATACCTTTATAAAGTTTAGCACTTTGATGAGGGTTCTCCCCATAACGAAGGCTTTCTACTAAATCATAAGTAAGGGTTAGAGGTGTATCAATGATCTCTTCTGTTTGGCTCTTCAGATAATCCGTAATCAATGCATCATAATTAGCTGTTGTATTGAATACTTTGAGTGCTAGGTATTGTCGAGTCTCAAGACTGGTATCACCATGTGCTTCTAACTCTTCAAGAACTCTATCATAATCAGCTACATCTGATATTACGGTAACATCAGCAAAAGACTTAGCCGCAGAACGTAGCATTGTTGGTCCACCAATATCAATATTTTCAATTGCATCAGCAAAAGTAACATTATCCTTTAGAATGGTTTCTTTAAATGGATACAGGTTAACACAAACTAAATCGATTGGTTTGATACCTTCATTATTTAATGATGCCATATGTTCAGGAATATCTCTACGCGCTAAAATACCACCGTGTACAATTGGGTGAAGTGTCTTAACACGTCCATCAAGCATTTCTTTAAACCCTGTCACTTGGGCTACTTCAAGAGCCTCTAGTCCAGCTTCAATTAAGTGCTTGTAAGTATTTCCAGTAGAAATAATTTCAAAACCGTTCTTAATCAAACCTTGTGCAAATTCAATAACTCCCTGCTTATCAGATACTGATATTAATGCTCTTCTCATCGTCTATTCTCTCCCAGTTCTTTTAATACTTCCACATACAACTTATGTTCATGCTGATGTAGTATTGTTTCAATTTTATCTTTAGAATAACTTTCCTCAATTGGAAATAAAACTTGTTTAATTATGGCGCCACCATCCAATGTCTCATCAACATAGTGAACACTCACACCTATTTCTAAGTCACCTGCATCCAATGCTTGTTCTAATGCATTTAAACCTTTATAAAGCGGTAAGTTAGATGGATGGATATTAATTATTTTACCTCTATAAGCATTAAGCAATATCGGTCCTATAATCTTCATATATCCAGCACATACAATATAGTCAAACTCTAGTGTCTCTAACAGACCTAGTATTTCCGACTCATAAAGATCTTTTTCTTTATTAAAAAAAGCATAAGATGGTATTCCATGTTTTTCAGCTCTTGTGTGTGCATAAGCATCTTTCTTATTACTTACAAGAGCCAGTATTTCAGCATTTAATTCTTCTTGGATGATCGCTTCTTGAATGGCTTCAAAGTTTGAACCATTCCCAGATGCAAATACAACAAGTCGTAGTTTTTTAGACAAAGGATACACCCTCACCACTAACAACTTGACCAATTTCAAATGCTTGATCACCTAGTATATTCATTACTTCTTCTTTATCTTCTGGACTAACAATCAACATAAAGCCAATCCCCATGTTGAATACGTTCATCATTTCAATCGTGTCCATTTGCCCAGCTTCTTTTAGAATTTCAAAGACCTCAGGAATATCCCATGATCCTAGTTTTATATTAGCCCCTAAACCTTCAGCTAATGCACGAGGTAGGTTTTCGATGAAACCACCACCTGTATTATGAACTGCAGCATGAACCTTAACTTTTTTCATCAGTTCTAATACTTCTTTAACATAGATTTTTGTTGGTTCCATAACCATTGCTTTAAGTTCTTCAGTAATTCCTATTTGTGAGTCAGATAATATCTTTCTAACAAGTGAGTAACCATTTGAATGAATTCCAGTACTTGCTAAACCGATGATAGCATCTCCAGCTTTAACATTATTAACATCAATCAATTCGTGACGTTCAGCGATACCAACTGCGAATCCTGCTAAGTCATATGAATCCTCAGCATACATTCCTGGCATCTCAGCTGTTTCTCCACCAATTAAAGCAGCATCAGATTGAATGCATCCTTGTGATACCCCACCAACAATTTCCTCAATGCGACTTGGTACGTTTTTACCAACAGCTAAGTAGTCCAAGAAAAATAATGGTTTAGCACCTTGAGCTAAAATATCATTAACACACATAGCAACTAAATCGATACCAATTGTTGTATGCATATTCCAATCGATAGCCAATTGAAGTTTAGTTCCTACACCATCAGTACCACTTACTAAGATTGGGTCCTTATAACCATATTGCCCTAAATCGAAGAGTCCCCCAAAACCTCCAATTGCAGACATAACTCCCTTATTGTGAGTTTGCTTAGCATGTTTTTTAATTCTCTCTACAGATTCATAACCTGCTTCCAGGTTAACCCCTGCTGATGCATATTTTTCACTCATTATTCTGTCTCTCCTTCATAGATATGGGTTGGTAAATCATAATTGAAACAACCTAAATACAAACCAACTTCTGGAATGGCAGCTGCTATCCCCTCAACACTTAGAAAATCCAAACTGTCAGCTCCAACATGCTTACATAGTTCTTCTTTACTAAACTGATTAGAAATTAATTCACTCGCGTCATAGGAATCTAATCCATAGAAGTATGGTGCCTTAATTTCAGGACAAGCGATTCGTAGATGAATTTCTGTTGCCCCTGCATCTCTCATCATTTTTACGATTCGTTTGGAAGTTGTTCCTCTTACTAAAGAGTCATCAACTAATATAATACGTTTCCCTTCGACAACTGCTTTAATTGCAGAAAGCTTCATTTTAACACCCTGGTCTCTTAATTTTTGTGATTCCATGATGAAGGTACGTCCAACATAACGGTTTTTTATAATACCCATCTCTACTGGCATGTTCATTGCTTCTGCATAGCCTTGAGCAGCTGATAGTGATGAATCCGGGATCCCAATTACTAGATCGGCATCCACGTGCGATTCTTCTGCTAGAACTCTTCCTGTCTCTTTACGAGCTAAGTGAACATTAACACCACCAATTGATGAATCAGGTCTTGAGTAATAAACAAACTCCATAGCCGATACAATTTCTTGTGTATCTTTTGCATATGAGAATGAAGTTAAACCAGAAGCATCAATCCTCAATATTTCTCCTGCTTCAATATCACGAATCCACTCACCACCAACAACTTCAATAGCACAAGTCTCCGATGCCACGATGTAACTATCATCTAGCTTCCCTAAAGCTAGCGGTGTTAAACCATGACGATCTCGAATTGCATAAAGAGCATCTGCTGTTAGATGAAGGAAAGAAAACCCACCATCCATGTAGTTAAGAGTTTGCTTTAAACTATCAACTATAGAATCACTTCTATGAAAGTTTAGTAAATGAGCAAAAACTTCTGAATCTGAATCTGATTGAAATATTGAACCTGACTCCTCTAGAAATAATCTTAATTGCTGTGAATTTACAAGATCTCCGTGATGACATACTGAGAAGTCATAACGTGAATGTTTGAAATAAAAGGGTTGGATATTTTGAATAATCCTACGTTCCTTTGTTGGATAGTGTACGTGTCCAATACCGGAAGTTCCTTTTAGTTTGCCTAGAGTCTCTTGGTCGAATACTTTTTGTGTAATCCCAAAGTTCTTATAGGCATTTAATTCTTTACCATCTGAAACAGTGATTCCAGCACCTTCTTGACCCCGATGTTGCAATGCATGCAAACCGTAGAAGATTACTTGCGCTGCTTCTGGATGGTTATAAACTCCAATGACACCACTCATTATGCTCTCTCCAATCGATCATAAACCTCTTGATAGGCCTGATCTAATTTCCCCAAATCTTTTCTAAAGACATCTTTATCCATTGGTTCTAAACTTTCACTATCCCAAATACGCATAGTATCTGGAGTGATTGAATCAGCCAATAGTAAATTGCCTTTTTCATCGAAACCATACTCTAGTTTAATATCAATCAAATTCATGGCCTTTTTAGAAAAGTACTCACTTAACAAAACATTTATTTTTAAGGACAACTCATTCACTAATTGAAGTTCTTCTCGTGTACACATATTCAATGCATGAATATGTGTTGAGTTAATAAGTGGATCCTTTAGGCAATGATTTTTGTAACGGTATTCGATTATGGCTTCAGTTAATATGTCACCATGTTTAAATCCTAAACTTTCCATCCAAGGACCTGCTGCTCGGTTACGGACAATAACTTCGATGGGAATCATCTTAACCATATGAACTCTTTGAGAGTGAACATCTATTTTCTCAATAAATTGAGTAACAATACCTTTGCTATCCAGAAACTCAAATACATGAGCTGATATAGCATTATTTAGTTTACCTTTGTTAGCAAATTTAGCCTTTTTCAATCCAGAAAAGGCTGAAACATTATCTGTGAAGGTGATAATAGTTGAATTATCTTCATGCGTAAATCGTTTACTCATGAGTTATATCACTCATCGCATTTTTCAAGATGTCTTCTGAAACAGAAGTCATTCTACCAAAGACATTACCCTTATTAGAAATTAATCCTTCGATTGCATTTTTTGAACCATTTGGATTACGACCATCATAGTAGAATGCTACTTTTAGATCTTTAACATCACCCACTAATTGCCCATAAGTTTGAGCATGGTAGAGTGTACGAGTTTCAATGTTATTTAACCAGAATGAATCATGCTTGCTTTCTTGTACATTAACTTCTAAATTGATTGGACGTCCTGTATTATTCTTTGCAAAACTTAGTTTTGATTCTTGAACTTTTTCATAAGGTATTAATCCTGATTTAACCAGTAACTGGAATCCATTACCAAATCCTAAAATTCGCTTATTATGTTCCAAATGCTTTTCAATCGCAGTTTTAACAACTTCTTGATTTAAAACTTGTAATGCAAATCCGGAAATTTGTGGAACATCTCCATTAATTGATCCATCTGCAAAAGCAATAACATCACTTGCTTCAATAGCTGAAACAAATGCTTCATTATCACCCTGGTATACAAAGCTATTAACTTGAGCACCTAGGTTTTGGAACTTATGTACTAGATCATATTCACCAACCGTTCCTGGAAAAATTGGTACTAAAACTTTTACATTTTGCTTAACTTTAATATCATTTACTTTAGGACTTACTTTTTCTGGGCTGTTAGTATCAAAACCTGAAATCGGATAAATTTTTTCAAGTGTTGTAATGTGTGCTTGTGTCATATCTTCAATCTTAATTTCAACATCATTAATAACAAGTGTGTTATCAGCGTTTGTGTTTCCTAATTTACGGAAACCATCAAGATCTTCCTTAGATTCAAATATGATGGATCCAGGACGAACTGCAGTATCTTGATCTTCTAAAATAACATTGAATCCAATTTGATTACCTAGAGCCATTTTACTTAAAGCAACCACTACTGAAGCATCATCACTTGTCATAGCACTTAATACATGACCTTCTTTAACAAGTTCATAGTATGCATCATAATTCTCAACTAAAGCTTGGTAGTTAACCACTCCTAAATCATTCATAGGAAGATCTACAATATATAGATTTGATGATTCTGATTTTAACTCACTAGATACTAAGTAATCAGCTCTTTGTGGTGAGCAAGCAAAACTTACAAGTGTATCTACAACATCAAGATCTCCATAAGTTCCTGACATTGAATCCTTACCACCAATAGCACATAGTCCCAATGCTTTTTGTGCTGAGTAAGTTCCTAAGAGAGCTTGCATCACACGACCCCATTTTTGAGGGTTGGTTAAACGGTTAAAGTACTCTTGGAATGAGAAGTATACTTTTCTAAAGTCTCCTCCCATTGCAACAGTTTTTGATAAAGATTCAACAACAGCTAATACTCCACCTAAATATGGTGAATATTCACTTACTGATGGTATAAAACCATGAGTTAACATTGAGACTGTATTTGTATTTCCTTTAAGTAGCGGAATTTTCTCAACAGATCCAATATTAGGCGTTAATTGCATCTTCCCAAGTAGTGGTTTGATTAATGCTCCATGTGCATTGAATAATTGTGCCAGCCCTGCCTGTGATGCATTTGTAATATGAGAAACATCAGATAAGATATTTTCCTTATTAATATCATAACCATTAACAAGAGGATTGATTTCATCACTTCCACTAATGATTGCATTTGTCTTTTGACGAACACCACCTGAATCTAAGAAATCACGGTCTAAATTAACATAAGTTCCTTGAGCATCTTTTACAACTAATCGGTTACTATCATTAACAACAGCTACAACAACAGCTACAACATTTTCATTTTTAGCTAGTTCTAAGAATCGATCAACATTTTTAGGATCCAATACTACCGCCATTCGTTCTTGCGATTCTGAAATAGCAATTTCCGTAGCATTTAGATCATCGTATTTAAGTTTTACTTGATCCAGATCAATCTCTAATCCGTCTGCAAGTTCACCAATAGCAACAGAAACCCCACCGGCTCCAAAGTCATTTGATTTTTTGATCATTGAAGAAATCTCAGGATCTCTAAACAATCTCATAATCTTACGCTCTTCAAGAGCATTACCTTTTTGAACCTCTGCAGCATTGGTTTCAGCAGTTTCTAATGATTGAACATCAGAACTACCAGTAGCACCACCAACACCATCACGCCCTGTACGTCCACCCATCATAACAATAAGGTCACCTGCTAATGGTTTTTGACGAATAAGATCAGATTCTTTAATAGCACCAACTACAGCACCCAACTCCATACGTTTTGCTTTGTAAGAATCATGATAAATTTCTTTAACATATGAAGACGAAATTCCAATTTGATCAGCATAATGTGAATACCCAGCAGCTGCTTGTTTAGAAATAAATGCTTGTGGTAATTTATCAGGATGAGTTTCATCCAGAGTTTCTAATACATTTCCAGATCCTGTGATTCTCATAGCTTGATAAACATAGGCTCTCCCACTTAATGGGTCACGAATTGCTCCACCAATACATGTTGATGCTCCCCCGAATGGTTCAATTTCTGTTGGATGATTATGTGTCTCATTTTTAAACATTAATAACCATGGTTCATCAACCCCATCAACATCTACATTAATACGGATTGAACATGCATTAACTTCATCGGAAACTTCTATTACAGAGTCATTTAAGATTGCTTTAGCATAACGGCCATTTTGAGCAGTAATATCCATTAGTGAAACTACTTTATCAGCTCTACCTAATTCTTCTTTATCAGCCAAGTATTCTTTGAATGAATTTTCAACCGCTTCTTTTAATGGGAAGTCTTCAAACTCAATGTCCTCAATTGATGTCATGAATGTTGTATGACGACAGTGATCTGACCAATATGTATCTAATACTAAAAGTTCAGTCTCAGTTGGATTTCGATCCTCATTCTTGAAGTAATCTTGAATGAACTCCAAATCTTCAATTTCCATTGCAAAGCCTTGTTTATTATAAAATGCTTCGATTTCCTCTTTATTTAATGTAATAAAGTTATCATAAGTTTTTAGTGCTTTTTTGATACCAATCTTAGGTGTGGAAAAAACATCAATATCCTTATCTTGAAATTCCAAAGGATTTACCAATAAACGTCGTGCTGCTTCCAGATCTAAATCTTGATTAAATAATACTAAGTATGACACTTGTACCTGTGCATCTTTATTATTTAACAAAACAGTTGACCAATCTGTAATTTGATCGTATTGTCCATCTACAGCTTCATAAGAAAGATAATTCTCAGTCATATCAACATGATCACTTAATGTTTGGATTAATTCATCCTTTAATACCCCATCAACAAATAAATCCAAGCTGCTTTGGTCAACATTCATAATTTCATACACAGTATAAAATTCTGTACCACTTATATTAATATTCAAATTACGATTTAAAACAGTTTCAATAGATTCAACTTCGTGTTTTGCATGACTTTGTATAAATAGTCTCTTATTCATTTCCTAGCTCCTCTAGTTTTTTTATCATTGCATCATTTCTATAAACAGCATGACCCATTTTTCTCCCAGGCTTAATGCTTTCTTTACCGTATTCATAGTGATCAATATTAGAATCAACCATGAACTTTCTTGCTTCTACTACTTCCTCACCCAATTGGTTTACCATCAAGGCTGGTTCGTAGTGATAAAGTGGTCCGATCTCAAGATGACAGATGGCCTCTATGTGGGCTTTAAATTGACATTTATTGGATACACTTAGTGTTAAGTGACCTGAATTATGAGGTCTTGGTGCAACTTCATTAAAGATTAACTCCCCCTCTTTAACAAAGAATTCCACAGCCATTGTTCCTTCATACTCCATTGCTTCAGCAATCGCGATTGCATATTCTTCAGCCTTTTTATAAAGTCCTTTTTCAATAGTCTGACTTGTAAACAAGACACTATTTTTATGAACATTATAAAATGGTGGATATGCCTGAACTTCATTGTTTGAACGTACTAATATTAAAGATATTTCATAATCAAAATCTATTAACTCTGATACTAAACTTTCAGTTTCAATTTCAACATGATCATAATTATAGAATCGAGATTGTCCCTTCCCGTCATATCCAAAACGTACCGTCTTAACAATCAAGGGTAACTTAAGATTATAGATGTCACTCTTATCACTATCACCATTCTCTAAGTAAACTGAGTTCACTGTCGGTATTCCTAATGCTTGAGCCATCTTCAACTCTTCATAGCGATGTGCTGTATGTTTAAGAATCTTTGAACCCTGGGGTAGATGGTATTTTTTATTGATGCTTTCAATATGTTCTATGTTCATATTTTCAAATTCATAAGTAATCACATCACATTTGCTTGCAAACTTATCCAATGCATCAAAATCATCAAAACTAGCACATGTAAAATCGCTCACTCTTTTAGCTGGAGATTCTGGATTAGGATCAAATGTTGAAACCTTATAACCCATCTTCAATGCTTCAAGAGCCATATAGAATGCTAATTGACCCGCCCCTATAATCCCTATCCGTGATGGTGGTAAGATTGCTTTATTAATCAAATTGCGCCTCCCAAGTAGAACTTGCAAGTTCATTTTTAAACTTTATATAGTCCTCTTTTAAGGATTCATTCTGTAAAGACAGTATTTCGATAGCCGAGTAAGCAGCATTAGCTGCCCCATTGATAGCCATTGTCATTACTGGTACACCTTTAGGCATTTGTACAATTGAATATAGTGAATCAACACCTGACAATGCTTTCGATTGAATGGGAACACCAATAACTGGTAGATGCGTCATCGCAGCAACCATTCCTGGTAGATGGGCAGACCCTCCTGCACCCGCGATAACAATTTGAATGCCTGAGTCTTCCAACTGTTGGGAGAACTCCACCATTTGAAAAGGTGTACGATGTGCAGATACGACAAATTTCTTACACTCTACACCAAACTCATTCAATACAATTTGAGCTTCATTCATAATAGAATCATCATTTTTAGAACCCATAATTATTGCTACTGTCATAATTTCCTCCTCAAGAAAACAAAAAAAGACCTATTTAAGGTCTCTATCTACAAAATATGAAAAGCAAAAAAACATTTGTAGTCCCACTAGAACGGAGCGGGGTAGAGACTTGCGAACCTTCATTTCGCTGATATACAAATAGATTTCATTTAGTTGTCAAATACACTATAACATAAGCTAAGATTATTTTCATAAATTCTGAGCTGATAAATTTATTTTATTATGGATTACTTTTATGATTGCGCTATCATCTTTCAATCATGAATAAATCTTCCTTAAAAGAGAAAAAACCTCCCTATTAAATGGGGGTTCATTTCTTATTTTAAAGTCTCTTTATAGATAAGCATTGGGTTGTTTTTATCATCTTCAATATCAACTTTAGTCATGATCATATCTAGACTTGATTCTTTACCAGCTAGATAATTATAAACTTCCAGTGATAATCCCATATTAGCATCTTTTGCATCTTCAAGTGAATTAGCATAGAAGACTTCACTGATACCCACAAAAGCAAGAGCACCAAAACACATTGGACAAGGATGACCACTAGCATACATAACACATCCTTCAAGATCATTTGTCTGTAACTTGTTTTGACCTTCTAAAATTGCAATCATTTCAGCATGTCCTGAAATATCATAAGCTTCATGTAAGGTGTTGGTACCTCTTCCTATGATGACATTATCTTTAACTAACACCGCTCCATAAGGCGTTCCGCCTTTATGAACATTATCTATAGCAAGTTGAATTGCTTCTTGTAAAAATGGGTTCATCAATGACCTCCTTTATGTATTCAGTATAATGTGACACTTACCTTAAAGCAAATGAAGGCCTAGCTTTAGCTAGGCCTTCAAAGTTTATATAAGACTCTTTTGAATCGAAGTCATTTCCTGCAATACTTTATCAGTAAGTTCAGAACCACTCAAACCATCTGGATCAATTGGATTTCCAATATGGACACGATAAGTTTTAACCCCTACTTGATATGAGTTTTCGATATAGACAGGAACGATGGGAGCCTGAGCACGTCTTAACATTGAGAATAGGCCCACTTTGAATGGTCCCATGTCAGGACCATGAGATCTCGTCCCTTCAGGAAAAACTACTACAGAAGCCCCATCTTCTTTGATATCCTTAACCGCTTGCTTAAGAACTAACAATGATGCTTTATCATCATCACGATCTAATGGATAGGATTGGGAAAGCTTCATAAAATTTCTAAATATTGGACTGGTGAAAAGTTCTTTTTTTGCAATAAAACGAAAACGTGTTTTTAATGCAGAGAGAAGAATAAAGATGTCATTATGAGATTGATGATTGGATACAAAGACACATTTCTCTAAATCGAGATAACCCTCTTCATGAATCACTTCAACATTAACACCTCTTATTGATAGAAAATCATCACCATATCGTTTCAATTCACGACCTACCTTATCACTATCATTCGATTTCAATAATATTTTACTTCTAATCATATAATAAGGAAGTGCTATGAATGTAATAAGCATCATCAACTGTGATTTTAGCTTTTTCATACCATTACCACCGCGATGCAATAATCACCATCATGAGAAATAGATACTTGGGCTTGTGATGAGACTGGTGCACCAAGATCATTTCTTAGAATTTCAATATCTAGAAAGTCTGTTTCTCCAATGCCAGTACCTAAAGCTTTTGCGAAAGCTTCCTTGCATGCAAAACGTCCTGCTAAGAATTCAAGTTTACGACTTGAAGATTCTAGTGAGTTCATGATTTCTTGTTCTTTAATCGTTAATACCTTATTGATAAATGTTTGGTTGTTAACTTGTTTTTCCAAGCGTGGCATAAAAACGATATCAGTCCCCAACCGCAAATTTAAGTTCTCCACTTGCACACACCACACCTTCTACACTACATACGGCTTTAGCAATCCCTAAGGGTCCTTTGATTTTTAAGAGTTCTACTCTTAATTCCATAGTATCTCCAGGAATAACTTGTTTTCTAAACTTCATTTTATCAACACCAACAAAGTAAGCAATCTGTCCTTTAAATGCTTCTTTAGATAAAAGAACAATCGCTCCTGCTTGTGCCAGTGCTTCAATGATAAGAACTCCTGGCATGACATGCTTTTGAGGGAAATGTCCCATAAATTGCATTTCATTAACTGAAACGTTCTTTATAGCCAGAATTGATGTTTCATCCATCTCCATAACCTTATCTACTAAAAGAAATGGATAACGATGAGGAATGATCTCCATAATCTGATTTGAGTTTAATAACATTAGAGATCCCCCTTCTTCATGATGATAACTGCATTATGTCCACCAAAACCAAGTGAATTACTCATAGCATAGTTAACAACACGAGCTTTCGCTACATTAGGTGTATAGTCTAAATCATTCTCCCCACCATCTGTAAAGTTAATTGTCGGAGGAATCATATCTTCTTGAATTGTTTTCACAGTTAAGACTGCTTCGATTCCACCAGTACCACCCAATGCATGACCATGCATTGATTTGGTAGATGAAATAGATACATTATAAGCATCTTCTCCTAAGACAGCTTTGATAGCATTGGTTTCAAACTCGTCATTTAGAGGAGTCGAAGTCCCATGGGCATTAATGTAATCCAATTGATTATTAGAAATACCCGCTTCTTTAATGGCATTAGCCATTGCTCTTTGAGCACCAACACCTGATGGAGCAGTAATATGATATGCATCACAAGTTGATCCATAACCTGCCATTTCACCATAAATTTTAGCACCACGTGCTAAAGCGTGTTCTCTTTCTTCAAGGATTAAGATACCTGCACCCTCACCTAAAACAAAACCATCTCGATCTTTATCGAAAGGTTTGCTGGCTTGAGATGAATCTTCATTACGTGATAGTGCTGTTAAAGCATTAAATCCCGCTAATGTATAAGGTGATACCCCTGCTTCAGATCCACCTACTACCATTGCCACTTGATCACCATTAGCAACCATACGGTACCCATCACCAATAGCATGAGTTCCTGCAGCACATGCAGTAGCAACACAAGTACAATGTCCCTGTGCATTCAATGCTATAGCAACATTACCCGCAGCCATATTAGGTATAATCATAGGAATAAACATTGGTGGAATCTTACCATAACCACCATCAAAAGCCTTGTTAAGATCTTGAGCAAAGGTTTGCATACCACCCATACCAGAACCTACAATGACACCGATATCTTCAGGATTAATATGACCTTCAATTCCAGAATCAAGATAAGCCTCCTTAGCTGCATAAACAGCATATTGAGAAAATAAATCTTGTCTTCTTATCTCACGTTTACTTAGGTGCTTGTCTGCATCAAAATCCAATACTTGAGCACCAATCTTAACTTTAAGATCTGAAGTATCAAAAGAATCAATTTCCTTGATGGCATTCATACCTGCAATTGCGTTAGCATAGGCAGTTTCAACATCACAACCAAGTGGAGATACAATCCCCATTCCAGTAATAACTACTCTTTTTTTCATTTACATCACCATCCCACCGCAGACATTTAAAGTTTGTCCACTAATATATTTAGCTTTATCTGATACTAGGAAGGATACCGCATCAGCAATATCTTGACTTGTTCCAAAATGTCCTAAAGCAATTTGGCCCCTAATAGCATCTTGTATACCTTGATCCAGTTCTTGAGTCATGGATGTTTCAATGTAGCCAGGAGCTACACAGTTAACACGAATGTTACGACTTGCTAACTCCTTAGCACTACTCTTAGAAAAACCAATAACACCAGCCTTTGAAGCAGCATAGTTCGCCTGACCTAAGTTACCAACAATTCCAATTACTGAAGTGATATTTACAATAACACCTTGTTTTTGTCGCATCATGGGTCTACTTACAGCTTTCGTAAAGTTGAATACGGATTTTAAGTTAGCATCAATGACACTATCAAAATCATCTTCTTTCATTCGCATCAATAAGCCATCTCTTACGATACCTGCATTATTAACAAGAACATCGATACTACCATGTTCTTCAACAAAGCTTTTAATAAATTCTTGGCTTGCTTCATAGTCTCTACCATCTACTTTAAGAAGCTTGAATTTTCCTTGAGTGATTGAATCTAGGGCTGCTTGGTCATAAGTAGAAACATAGGTTCCATAAACCTCATAACCATCTTCAACAAGTTGTAGGGCAATAGCTAAACCAATTCCCTTACTGGCTCCAGTAACTAGTGCTTTTTTCATATTAGGACTCCATTTCTAAATAAGATTGAACACTTTCAAGATCGAAAAGTGTTACCGTCTTAAGTTCTTTATCTATTGATTTTACGAATTTGCCAATTGATCCCTTAGGTCCAATTTCTACAAATTCTTCAACACCACTATCGATCATTCTTAGAAGTGTTTCGTAAATTCTTGTTCGCTTACAAATTTGCTCTTGTAAAGATTCTTGGAAATTATCTACCTGATAATCTGCACTCACATTTGCAATAAAAGGAATGGTAGGTCTTTTGAAATCTACTTGATCCAATAAAACTCTAAGTTTTTCAGATGCTGAAGATAATAGCGACATATGAGACACAGAAGATACTTTTAATGGAATCATCATTCTAAAGCCAGCCTCTTTAAGATCACTCTTAACCGCTTCTAAATCTTCAGTCCAACCACCAATAACAATCTGTGAAGCGGTGTTGTAATTACATACTTCAAGATTTGTATTAATCAGTGCCTTCTCAACAGTGTCAATATCAGTTTTTAATAGTGCCATCATACCTGTTTGACCATGTTCAAAAGCAGAGTCCATAATCTCTGCACGTGCTTGAATGAGTTTTAAAGCAGTATCAAAGTCAATGACTCCAGCCTTTGTTAAAGCTGCATATTCACCTAATGATAATCCAGCAACAACATCTACTGATACATCTTCAATAAGTGTTAAGATCGCCATCTCAATGACATAGACTGCCAATTGAGTATATTTTGTTTGATTGATTGAATCTTCATCAAGATGCAAAATATCAATACCCGTAATCTCATGAGCTCTTTTGTAGATGTGAGCTACAGATGGATATTCATTTGCTAAATCCTGGCCCATAAGGTGAAATTGCTGGCCTTGGCCAGCAAATAACAATGCACGTTTCATACTTGTTTTTGTTCGATGTAAGTTACAATGTCTGCAACTGTTTTTAAGTTGATGGCATCTTCAGTTGGTACTTCAAAGTCATACTCTGACTCAAGTTCCATAACAATTTCCATAACAGCAATGGAGTCTGCTCCAAGATCATCAATAATCAATGCTGTTTCTGTAATTGCATCTGTTTCTAATTCTAAAATTTCTGCTACGATTTCTGTTACTTTTGTTTTCATAAAAATTCTCCTTATTTAGTTTGACTATCAAACTATATCAAATCTTATTTTAAAAATCAAATCATCTAATTTGTAAATAACTGACTCCATAAGAGAGTCCACCACCAAAACCCACTAGTAAAACACGCATTCCTGATTTTAATTTTCCTGCTTTGAAGAGTTCATCCATTAAGATAGGAATGGACCCAGCCGAGGTATTCCCAATTCGATCTAAGTTGATTGGAAATTTCTCTAATGGTATATCAAGAAGCTTAGAAGCTGTTTCAATAATTCTCTTATTAGCTTGATGGGCAATAATAAGATCAACATCTTCTTTATCTAACTTGTGATCTTTCATCATATCCTTGATGGCTTTAGTACACGTTTTTATTGCAAACTTAAAGACATCAGACCCCTTCATCTTAAAGTAATGATCTTCATCAATACTTCGAGGATTAAGAGGGTTTATAAAATCATTAGCTGCACTAAGTTGAATTGAGTTTCCCACATCATCTTTCGCATGGATGCGATTATCAATTAATCCACCGTGATCTGATAACTCCATAACAACAGCTCCAGCCCCATCACCAAACAATATTGATGTTGAACGATCTGTAAAGTCCATAACTCTAGAATTAAAGTCAGAACCTATTAATAAGATTCGTTTGTATTTTCGACTCAAGAGTAGAGCATCAACAACTTCCAATCCATAAATGAAACCAGAACAAGCAGCATTCAAATCAAAACAAGGAATATCCTTCTTTATATTGAGTGCCGCTTTAACTTTGTTAGCAACTGTAGGAATGGTCGAATCCGGAGTATAAGTTGTAACTACAATACAATCTATTGTATTTGGATCAATACCAGTTGCTATTGAAGCCTCAATCGCCATGTGAGCATTAGACTTAGTTTCAAAGTAACGACTTTTTATACCCGTTCTTTGCTGAATCCACTCATCATTGGTATCCATGATAGTTGATAAATCATCATTGGTAATTTTTAAGCTAGGGACATAAGAACCACTAGCAATAATATTACTTCTCATAATTAACCTCTCCCATCTTTCTGAATTTCTTTTCACGCTCTTTGCGAATGGCTGATGGTTTCATTTTAGAATAACTGGCTAATGTTTTAGTCAACATGCCTTCAATTTTATTAAATGTTAATGGTAATGCATCTTGTAATGCTACCGGTTCTTTAATAATGGTATCGATAATACCCAACTCCATTAAATCTTGAGCTGTAATTTTCATTTGATCTACAACTTCAGATGCTTTACTTGCATCCTTATACAGAATGGATGCAAATCCTTCAGGAGATAAAATAGAATAAATAGCGTTCTCCATCATCCAAACCTGATTAGCAACACCTAGTGCAAGAGCACCACCTGATCCTGCTTCACCTAATACTATGGCAATAACAGGGACACTAACTTGTGACATCAAGAGAAGGTTTTCAGCAATAGCACTTCCCTGACCTCGCTCTTCTGCACCAATTCCAGGATAAGCTCCTGGTGTATCAATGAATGTGATGATGGGTCTTTGGAATTTTTCTGCCTGTTTCATAAGGCGATGTGCTTTACGATAACCTTCAGGATGAACCATACCGTAATTTCGTAACTGGTTTTCTTCTAAAGATTTACCTTTAACAATTCCAATTACAGTTACAGCCTGTCCACCAATGGAAGCAATACCTCCCATAATAGCCCCATCATCACCGTAGTAACGATCACCATGGAACTCAATAAAATCTTTAAAGATACCCTTAATGAAGGTATCAGAAGTAGGTCGATCAATTGAGCGAGCAGTTTGAACTTTTATCCATGCTTGGCTCATATTAATACCCATGTAGAGATAAAATCGAAGCCAGAGACTCTTTTAGTTGTGCTCTTGGTACTATCTTATCTACAAATCCTTTTTCTAATAAAAACTCTGAACTTTGAAATCCTTCAGGTAGTTGCGTTTGAATGGTTTGTTCAATCACTCGAGGACCTGCAAAACCAATCAATGCTTTAGGTTCTGCAATAATGATATCTCCAAGCATTGCAAAACTTGCCGTTACTCCACCGGTTGTTGGATCGCAAAGGACACTTATATAAAGGCCCTTCTTCTCATTGAACAGAGCAATAGCTGAGGAGGTTTTTGCCATTTGCATCAAACTCATAATACCCTCTTGCATACGAGCTCCACCTGAAGCCGTAAAAATAACAATTGGTTTTTTTTGTTTGGTTGCTTTCTCGAAAGCTCTTGTAATCTTTTCACCAACAACTGTACCCATCGAACCAATCATAAAGTTAGGATCCATAATTACAGCTATCAGTTCACTATCACCAATTTTAGCTTCTCCACATACAACAGCATCATAAACACCGGTATATTCACTTAACATTTCTAATTTTTTGTTGTAACCAGGAAATTGTAGAGGGTCTTTTGTTGTCATTGAATGATTGAAGACCTTAAAGGAATCAAAGATAATCTTGATTCTTGAAGCGCAGTGAATTCTAAAATGGTGATCACATAAGGGGCAAACCCATAGTTCTTCTTTTAGTAATCCCATCTCAATAGTTTCCTCACAACTTGGACACTTCTCATACATTCCGTCTGGAACAGAAACTAGACCTTCTAGAAGTTGAGGATTTTTTCTTTTATTAACTCTTTTTTTCTTTGCATCTAGATCCTTAAACATCTAAGACACCTTCTTTCAATAAATTGCTTACTAAAGCAGTGGTATAGCGATTATCTTGGAATGCTTCACTCAGTAAGATTTCCAATTGGAATTCAATATTAGTTTCAAGACCTTCAATATCAATCTCTTCTAAACAACGAATTGCTTTTTCCATAGCTTCATCTCTAGTTGGAGCATGAACAATGACCTTTGCGATCATCGAATCATAGAATGGTAGGATTGAATACCCCGAGTAGACAAAAGTATCAATACGAACCCCATTACCTCCTGGCATATGAACTGACTTAATTAAACCAGCTGAAGGCATGAAGTTTTTTGATGGGTTTTCTGCATTGATTCTAAGTTCAATAGCATGACCTTGAGCTCTTAAATCACTTTGCACGAATGATAAGGGTCTACCTTCTGCAATTCTTATTTGTTCTTTAATCAAATCAATTCCTGATATCATTTCACTAACAGGATGTTCAACTTGAATACGAGTATTCATTTCTATAAAGTAGAAGTTCTCTTCTTTATCCATGATAAATTCAAAAGTTCCACAAGATTCGTATGCTATGGCTTTTGCTGCCGCTACAGATACATCAAACAATCTTTGTCTTGTGCTTTCCGATAGATTCTGGACAGGAGCTTCTTCAATCATTTTTTGATTATTACGCTGAACTGAACATTCACGCTCAAAAACATGACAGACATTACCATATTGATCACCAATAACTTGGACTTCAATATGACGAGGATCTTCTACAAAGCGTTCTATGTAAACTGCATCATTATTAAAGGCAGCTTTACCTTCTAGGCGCGCTTGGTTGTACATTTCTTCAAAGTGGTCAGCATCAAATGCAATACGCATTCCTTTACCCCCACCTCCAGCTGTTGCTTTAATCATGAGAGGAAAACCTAATTTTTCGGATAATTTCTTGGCATCTTTAAAGTTACTAACAAGCCCTTTAGAACCTGGAACGACTGGCATACCAGCTTTCTCCATGGTCTGTCTTGCACTTACCTTATCACCCATAACAGCAATATGATGACTCTTAGGACCTACAAATTTAATCCCTAACTTCTCACATTTCTCAACGAAATCTTCTCTTTCGGATAGAAATCCAAATCCTGGATGGATGGCCTGAGCTTGAGTGTTGATAGCGGCTTGTAATATAGCCTCCTGATTAAGGTATGAATTGGCTAATCGATGGTCACCAATACAAACTGCCTCATCAGCTAACATAACGTGTAAAGAATCTTTATCCACATTGGAATAAACAGCTACAGTAGCTATATTCAATTCACGACATGCTCTAATAATACGAACTGCGATTTCACCACGATTGGCTATCAGCAGTTTTTGTATCATTTTCATTTCAATTCGAATAGAACGTCATCAAATGCAACTGCTTGACCATCTTCAAAACAGACCTTGGCAACAACACCATCATAAGGTGCTTTGATTTCATTCATTACCTTCATCGCTTCAATAATACAAAGGACATCACCTTTCTTAAAAGATTGTCCAGCACTAACAAATACTGATGCATCAGGTGATGGCTTGTCATAATAGACCCCAACAAGTGGTGCTTTAATACCATTTGCTACTGGTGTATTAGCTTGAGCGGTATCCACAGTATTAGTATTCATTACTGGCATTGCTGAGTTGATCATAGTTACTTCTTTTTTAAGTGTAATATTTAGTGATTCATCGCTATAAGATAATTCTGTAAGCCCATGTTCATTGAGCATGGCGATGAGTTGATTAATTTCTTTAGTTTTCATAGTACCTCCAAATAGTTTGATATTCAAACCAAATCATAATATAATGATTAATGTAAGTCAATAAAGGAGATTTTCGACTATGATTATAAAACCACTCATCCGCGACAATATCGCACTCAATGCTCATCCTAGAGGATGTTATGAAAATATTGTGAACCAAATAAAATGGGTACAAACTAAGGACCCAATTGTAAATAGACCATTAAATGTACTCATTATAGGTGGAAGTTCGGGTTATGGACTCGCATCTCGTATTGCCCTTGCCTTCAATGCCAAGTCTTACACATATAATGTGTCATTTGAAAGACCAGGCTCAAAACGTTCTACTGCTTCTGCTGGTTATTACAATAACCTAGCTTTTGAAACACTTGCTAAAGAACAAGGTATAGAATCTGATGATTTCAATGGTGATGCTTTCTCTTTTGAAACTAAGGAAAAAGTACTCTCAGACTTTGAAGTTGCAGGTAAAAAAATAGACCTACTTATTTATTCAGTAGCCTCAGGAATTCGTATCGACCCATACACTCAGGAAAAATATGTATCCACTCTTAAACCAATCGGTCAAGACTTCAAAGGACTCAGCGTTGATATTGCTAAGAAAACTATCAAAGAAGTAATCCTTGATCCAGCAAGCGAGGAAGAAATTGAAAACACTCGTAAAGTAATGGGTGGAGAAGACTACTTACTTTGGGTTAAAGCCATTGATGAAAAAGGTCTATTCAATCAAAACGCGAAATCAATTACTTATACTTATATAGGTTCAGAACTAACTTATCCTATATATAAGGATGGAACGATAGGAAACGCTAAACGTGATCTTGAAGCCGCTCAAACTCAAATTCAAGAAATCATGGCGAAAGTTGATGGAGAAGCCCTAATCTCAAGTTCAAAAACTGTCGTAACAAAAGCATCAGTATTTATTCCTACCGTTGCTCTTTATGGATCAACTCTATTCAAAGTTATGAAGTTAGCAAACACACACGAATCAATTACTCAACATAAATTCCGCCTCTTCAAAGATATGGTTTATGGAAATCAAAGACTCTTAGATGACGCGAATCTTATTCGATTAGACTCATTTGAGATGGATCCAATAGTCCAAGAACAAGTTAAAGAATTAATGGCTTTTACAACTACATCTGATGATCTGGATGCTATTGATTTCGACTTCTTCATTCAAGAATTTAATCAAATGAATGGTTTCATGATTGATGGTGTAGACTACAATGAAGATATCGACATTGAGTCTTTCAATACTTCAATTATCTAATTTGTCTTAACTTAAACACATTTCTTTCAGACCAATTATAAACAGCTCTCTTTATCTTCTAATAGATATGTGAGAGCTGTTTTCCATTATTTTATATTTATCTTCAATCTGAACGACAAACAAGTAACTTTATTTCAGTTAAACTCACTATACTAATAATATAATAGCAAAGTCCTTTCGTTTTCTAGTTACCTTCTCTATAATATACAAGGAAGGAGCTTTAAATGAAGAAAATACTAGCACTAACTGGATCCGTCAAAGGGATCAAAACTCAAGTTGCTTTGAAACAAACACTTCAAGCAATAGAAACTATTGACCCACAAATTGAAACGGATCTCTTAGTCATAGGAGACTTCAATTTAGAGTTTAGTGATGGAAGAGCTTTAAACTTATATAATCTTGATACTCAATATGTAGTAAATAAGATACTTGAAGCTGATGCACTTATTATCGCTACCCCAATCTATCAAACATCGATACCTGGGGCATTAAAAAACATTTTTGATTTACTACCAATGAACAGCCTCGAAAACAAATTCGCAGCTATGATCGTAACGGCAGCAAGTCCAATGTATTTCTTAATGGCAGAACAGCAATTAAGACCCATAATTTCATATATGGGTGCTCACGTCGCTAAGAAATACGTTTACATTCAAGATTCTGACTTTGATAAAGACAACAAAATTATCAGCAAGGATATAATTCGTCGAATCGATACCTTAAGTTGCGACATCATCAAAGGTCTCAAACATGTAGACTACCATAATTCATTTGAATTTTAAGACTAAGAGGAGCTAGGCGCTCCTCTTTTCTACATTCATACCATGGAATTGTGTATAATATCAATTAAAGGCGGTGGAACTATGACACTTCAAGAAGCATTCAAAATACCTAAGGAATTTGAGTATTCAGACTTAACTCTTTGGGAAGATGAATATATATCATCCCTACTATTAAATGCCCATCTAAACCCTCATATCGATGACGCTTCGAGAAACCATCAATTTATAGATGACTCTTCTCAATGGATCCTAAATCAAATTAATAATAAAGATTCTTTACTCGATTTAGGTTGCGGACCAGGGCTTTATACATCTATCTTTACGAATTCGATCAATAATGTAGTTGGTGTCGATTTTTCCTTACGTTCAATCAATTATGCTCAACAAAAAGATCCTAATTCTACCTACATCCATCAAAACTATTTAAATCTAGACCTGAATGAAACCTTTAATACAATTACCATGATCCATTGTGAATATGGTTCCATATCTTATGAAGATAGAATAACTTTATTAAAGTCTATCAAAAATCATCTTAAAGCTGATGGTCAATTTATTTTCGATGTTTTTACACCATTACAAATGGAATCATTTCAAAGTGCACAAAATTGGCTGAATCGTGAACGTTCTTTTTTTCTAGATAGTCCCCATACTGAAGTTATACTCAATAAGATTTTCCCGGGAAATATTACTTTACGCCAATCTACAATAATTACAGATGATGATTTACGAGTATTCAGACAATGGCATCAACACTTTACCCATCCAATGATTGAAGATGAATTGAAAGAGGCTGGACTTAGAATAATTAAATCTTATGATAATTTACTAGGTGAAGATTTACCCAATGCTTCAAATACTTTAGCTTTCGTAGTTGGTCACTTATGATTAGACTTATACCAGTGTCTATGACAGATGAATCCAGATTAAAAGAATTTGTTCTATCCTATGAAGCAAATGGTGCAGTATTAGAAGGAAACACTGCAATGATTCCTCATATGCCATTTGATGTCTGGTTTGAAACATTAGGCAATAGTAATGTGGAAAGAACTCATATGATTTTAAAAGATGATGTCATGGTTGGCTCATTAGACTTCCGCCTTAACTCTGCTAAGCATACCCGCATGACCCTAGGCGATATAGGCTACTCTGTTCATCCTGACCATAGAGGTAAGGGCTATGCCAGCA
>JBGXRX010000094.1:0-7266 GCA_041811795.1 Erysipelothrix sp.
ATTACTGAATTAAATAATTTGGTTAGCATCAATATAGACGCTTCGTTTGCACCTGAATTATTTATAAGGTCTTGAAGTTCATTCTTATCTAAAGTAAAATGTATCCGGGTCATTGGTGATCACCTTTCTGCTATTTGTTTCTCAAATACATTATAGCAAATGTGATAGCCAAGGGCCTTTTTTACTTTTACACAATTATAAGGACTTTATCTCATTACTGTGAGACAATATTGATCCAGTATCAGATTTTATGCGTTACCAAATATGCTTTAATAGCCCAATTAATAAACTTATGTTATAATATATATATATATAGTTAATTAACAGATTTCTTGTTAAAAAGGAGGATTTATGAAAAAAACAAGAAGAATATTTATATTTTGTATAATGCTGTTATTAGTTCCTGTTCTTATAGTAGGTGACAAGAGTGTATCTAAAGATGATTTGGAAAACCAAAAAGCAGTTACTCTAATCCAACATCTTATTCAGAGCAATATAATTCCTGAAGAAAATTCATCGGAGTATAACGCTTCAACTTATACAATTTCCCTAAATTCATTTGGTGGAGTTTACATCGATGACCATAATGATGTCGTTATTAATACAATTGATTTTAGAGAAAGTGAAGATCTTCAAATGACTATTCAAAGTAGCCAATCTAACTTTAATAATAAAGTGATTTTGAGAGAAGTAGAATTTCCTTTATATGAAATTAATGAAAACTATAATATATTAATTGAAAATGGCATTATGGATCTGATAGGAGTGCGTGCATCCTATACAGATATAATTCAAAATAGAATAATAATAGAAGTAAATAGTGAGTTTTCTTCACTCTTTTTCGAAGAAAAAATAAGACAAATGAATATAAATCCAATGCTTGTTCAATTTAATTCAGTCACTGACAAAGAAGAACTTCACTTCACTGCATATATCGGAAATGGGTTAAGAAAATCTTCAACAACTTCGTATGTATGCAGTATAGGATTCCCTGCATATAAAGCTGGTGTTTCAGGATTTGTCACTGCAGGTCACTGTGGGGGACTGGGCACTACGTATTATGCTCCTTCTGGTAACAGTTTAGGTTCAATTACCAGTCGGCAATTATCAGGCAAGGTAGACGCCGCTTGGGCACCCTTCGTTAGTGAAAATATTCCTAAAGCATTTATTCATAATAACAATTATACACCTTATAGTCAGGCAAACACTAATTCACTTGTTGTAGGACAATCAGCCAGCACTTATACCTATAACAGTCCAAATACAAAAAATCATACGATTTCTTCTCTTAATTATGCGGCTACTGTGGCAGGAGTTACACTCACAGATTTTTTAAAACTCAACACCTCATCTAATCCTGTTGTTCCAGGTGACAGTGGCGGAGGAGTATCTGCAATTACGAGCGGTTCAAGAAAATTGATTGGAATTACCTCATTTAGTAATGGTTCGACTGTAGCGGGGATATCAAAAGTTAATAATATTGCTACGTCGTTGGGGTTGAATCCATGATGAAAAAAACATATCTTCTTTTAATGTTAGTTATACTTTTGGGCTGTAGTACTACTAGTAAAAAAGTTTTAGATTTATCAAATACCAAAACATTTATTATTCATGAATTACTAATCGATAAGTCAATGAGTAAGGATGAATTAATTCTTAAATTGAATAGTGAACTGGACTATGGCTATTCCAAAAAATTCAACACCAAAGAAGACCTAAAAAAGTTAAATGATTATGTTGGAAGCTTGGAACTCAATGGTAACGATTTTAGTTTTCCTATGGCAATAAATAGCATCTACGAGGTGGTTTTATCTGATCAAAATAAAAAAGAAAGATATTTCATTTTAGACTATGATAGCGACTCTGTTTCTTCAGAATTTGTCGTAGTAAAGCGAGATTCTCAAAAGGCACAAGTATATTTCGGTCGATCAAAAGAATTCAGATTGTTAAAAGACTCTCTCAATTGATCAATAGTTTTATTATGGATTTAAGACCTAACTTTAAGGGGCATCCCATAATATAAATCGGTAATTCAAAAGAACAAGGGATATACCTTAATTCCACTTTTAAAATTATTTTCAGAGATCATTACCCTGTTATATTTAGAGTTTAATATAGTGTGATTCATCATAAACGTTTGTGAAAAGTTTGTTTTTTTATGGAAATCGGTTGACAAAAATTTGTGGTTTCAGACTAACACAATCAATAACCTTTATCGTTGATTACCTTTATAAGATTACTCATTTCATTAACAAAGGAATTCAAAAACGGGTTGTTGAAGTTTATCGTTGATTCATGACACAAAGTATTAAGTTTAGTATTGAAATCCGACTCACAGTTTAAAGTTATAGTGTTGATAAAGTCCCGATTTTTTGGGGCTTTTTATGTATTATCCGAGACATCTACTTTAGTGATGAAAGTTACTCAATGGGTGTGTTCTTGACAACCACCAACTATTATTCGAAAACAAGGAAATTCGGTTAGAAGTGGAATCTGAAGGAAGTTTTTGGATAAAATATGGTGTGAGGACCACCAATCATATCAGTGACTAAAACCTGACAGGTCTGTTAAGCGCAGTAAACTTTAAAGTGTAACGATAAAAATTGTTAGTACTAATTGTGCAGATAAGTGGAAGTAAAGGTTTAAGACGTTGCTTCGGGAGGTCTTCTGATTGAAGAAGTTTCTTATGATGACAAATTAACTAAGATTTGCATAATATGCTCGTAAAAGGTTTATGATTGTATGAATAACTTTTAAAAAGTAGGTCCTAATAAAGAAGTTGGCAAGTTAAATTATTGGCTTAACTTAAACGGTTAGTACTTAGTTATATAAGGCACAGATTCACACTCGAAACTGTACTGTGTTTAGTGTAGATTCCATGAGTGTTTAAGTCTCTTAAGACAAGTGGTAATTTTTTATTGTCGTCCATTTGAAGATATCTCCTGATGAACACCAAGAGCGCGCAGTACCGATTCAAGTATTTTGTTGCGACACCCCGATATTGCCGTATCATACTTTTAAACAAGCTATGGATCGAGTTTACAGTGTTGATGTGGATCAAATTTGTGTATTCCTTAAGATTCTTAACGATATAGTGTTTCTGTGCTCGGATCGTAGCGAGTTTATTGAACGAGTGAAGTCCATCAGTTATGAGGCAACACCCATCGCCTATGTTATTGGAAATACCCTTAATGATCGCATCTTCACTTGGTTTTTCTCGGTCGATTACTGTAGCGATTTCGTGACCATTCCGATCAGTCGCAACCATGATACATACTTGTTCATTAGATAAACCTCTTTTAGAAGCGGGTTCTTGTCTTCTTCTTGCTTTGCGTCCTTGTGCGACGGTCCCTTTACACGACTCCAAAACAAAAGTGTCATCGCATTCGATAACACCCTCTAGGGATTCATTCTTTAATAGCTCTTCAAAGCACCTAAGGAACTTATGTCTCATGTGAAATACAGTGGGTTCAGAGAGATTGACATGGGAAGCAGTCTTCAATAAAGGGACAAGGTTCAATGTATCAATCAGAACCAGAATCCATTTGTCTCTCTTCACTTGAGAGCGATAGGTCAGCTTGTTGACATCCCAAACAAAAACACAATTGCATCGTTTACATTGATATCTTTGTTTTCCCGAGCAAACACCTTTCTTAATGAACTGATTATGAGTTGCATTGCACTTTTGGCAATGAACAGGTTTTGTGGAAGCAGCCTCGTCATTAAGATCCATCATATCAAGAACAGCCAGAGTAATTTGTTCTACCTGAAATTCTGACAAATCTAAACCTCCAATAATTTCCATAATTTTATTTTTTCTCATAAATAACACCCCTTATCTAAGGAGATTATATCATCACTAGTGGACACTTCGCGTCCACCATTAATAGAAGTACTAACTATTTAGGTTAAGCCAAATTATTTATGATGAGAAGAAAAGGTAATTAATATATAATGTGCTAAGTGAATGCAATTTAGATAAAGGAATAAAATAAGCAATCAATATTCAAGAAGCAATCGCTTGGATAAAATGTCTTCTACCATGATAAGAATAATTCTCATGAAAAGAGAATTTAAGAAGACCAATCATAACTATAGGGATATGAGATAGTTTAGGAAGATAAACACACCAAATTGTAACTTTAAAGATAAAAAATGGCTGACCTTTTCGAACTCTCTAGATCACCCTTATGGTACAATAGTGCTTATAGGGGTGATTTTTTATGCGTTTAATACATGTATCGGATTTACACTTAGGAAGACGTTTGCACGAAGTATCACTAATCGATGATCAAGCATACATTCTAGACCAAATAGTAGCTCAATGCTCAGCTCTAAAGGCTGATGTTTTACTTGTGTCAGGTGATGTTTATGATAAGAATAGCCCAAGTGAGCAATCTTTTGAGTTATGGTCTGATTTTATGGATAAAGTATCAAAACTAGATATGAAAACTTTGGTTATTTCAGGTAATCACGACTCACAAGAAAGACTGGGAGTAGGGGCTAATCTCATAAAAGAACAAGGTATTTACATAGCTAGTAAATATCAGGGTTATTTAGAAACCTTAGTTATTGAGAAAGATCAACTTAAGGTACAGTTTTCACTGCTACCATTTGTTAGACCAGCAGAGGTAAGAAACCATCACGAAGATTTCCAGGCCAATACTTATAATGCTGCTATTACCCATATCTTAAAAGACTTTGATTATGGTAAGGGTCATCACAATGTACTTCTCGCTCATCAATTTGTTACTGATGGATCCAAACCACCCTTACTATCTGATTCCGAAGTAGGACCCATGGTTGGGGGAATTGATGCTATCAACGCTTCGTTATTTGATGGTTTTGATTATGTTGCCTTAGGCCACATCCATAAACCTCAAGCCATTAGAAATGAAACCATCCGTTACTCTGGATCACCATTAAAGTACTCGATCTCAGAAGCTAAAGATGAAAAGGCATTAGTAATTATTGATTTATTTGAGAATGATATCAAACTCACTTATGAACCCTTGATCCCATTAAGGGATGTTAAAGTAATTAAAGGGAAACTTGAAGAACTCATCAGTGCGGCACCCATCGAAAAATCACGGGATTTAATCTATGCTCTTATTACCAATAATGAAGCACTCATGGATCCAATGATTAAACTCCAAAATGTTTATCCTAATGCAGTGGGCTTAGAATTAAGACCTGAAAAATCTAACAAAGAAAAACAAGATTTAAGATCACAGGAAATCCTGCAACAAAATCCTATGGAATTAGTCCAAGATTTCTATCAATCCATGCTAGGAAAAGATATGGATGAAGAAAGTGAAGCAATATTAGTAAACATCATTAATTCAACTGAAGGGGAGGAATCATGAAACCATTAAAACTAAAAATCCAAGCCTTTGGACCTTTTAAGGATGAAGTAGTCATTGATTTTACAGCCTTCCAACAAGGACTATTCTTAGTAAGTGGTGATACAGGGGCAGGTAAAACATCTCTTTTTGATGCTATTACTTATGCACTATATGACCAAGTATCAGGCTCTACCAGGGAAGTATCCATGTTGCGTTCCAACTTTGCTTCTATCGATCAAGCCACTTATGTTGATTTTACCTTCTCTTTACACGGTCAAGAATACAATATTGTAAGAAGACCTGCTCAAGAACGTAAAGCTCTTAGAGGTAGTGGAATCACCTTAGCATCTACCACAGCTGTTTTAAGAATGCCTGATGGTAGTGAACACGATAAGGTAACCTTGGTTAATGATAAGCTCAGGGAACTCTTAGGCATCGATGTTAGCCAGTTCAAACAGATTGTCATGCTAGCTCAGGGTGAATTTCTTAAACTACTCAATGCTTCATCTAATGAACGATCAGAAATATTTAAGAAGATATTTGATACATCTCAATATGCTGCCATTCAAAACAAATTGAAATTTCAATCAAACGCTAAAGAAGCAATCCTTAAAGAGTTAAGAATCCAATCCCAAACACTTCTAGACAATCAAGGTTATTCTGACTTTGAAACCTTGAAAGAAGATATGGATACTCTGACTAAATCGCTCATTGTAGATGAACCCATTCTCAAACTAGCGAGAGAGAAAGTCGATAAGTATAAAGCAATCATTGCTCAAGAAGATATCCTGAAAAATAATCGTAATCAACTAGAAACACTTAAGCAAAACCTAATCGTACTAAATAATGACAAGAATAACCAAGACGAAGAAAAGAAGAAGTTAGCTAAAATCCAAATTGGATTACAAAAAGGTAATTTACTTAAGACAACTTTTGAGAATGCAGACATTAACCTTTCAAAAGGAACAAAGGCTATTCAAGAAACTAAGGATGCGATAGCTAAAGAATCAACAATTTTAGAAGAATTGGAAACTAAACTTGAACAGAATCTTCAAATCAGTGCCAGTTTTGATGCAAGAGAACTTGAAATATCAAGACTCACAGATGCTTTATCTAAGTATAAAGAAAAAGATTCTTTAGTAGAGAATCTCACTTCTAAGAAAAAAGAAATCATTTTATTAGAAGAACAAAAGACTAACTACAAATTAAATATAGAAAACACCACCATTTCAATTAAGCAAATTGATGAACTCAAGAATCAACTCTTAGTTTTAAACGAGCAATTTTCTTTAGATTATATGGAGAAATCCAAGCTAGAACAGGAAATTGAAAAACTAGTAACAAGAATTGAAAACCATCAAAATCATTCTAAGGTTAAAAAGGATTTCGAAGGGTTTAGTTCAAAACTTGCACCTATCACGATAGAATTCAATGAACTCAATACAAAGGTTACTCAAGCTGAGAATGATTATTTGAAGAACCAAGCTGGCATCTTAGCAGAAGGTTTAATGGAGAATGAGGCTTGTCCCGTTTGTGGATCAACAAGCCATCCCAAGCCTGCTCTTAAAGCCCCAGGACTCATCACTTTAGAAGAGTTAGAAGCCTTAAAAGAACTTCGTGAGGACAACAGGAAAAAACTTGATTTACTTTCTAATCAATCAGCATCCACCAAGACTCTACTGGATACCATCTCTAAGACCTTAGAATGTTTTCCGACCTATCCTGAGGATACTAAGGATATAGAAGAGAAGAAAAGACAATTATCAGCCATCAAAGAGCAAATCAGTAAAAATCAAAGTCTAGTTATAGAGTATGCAGAGAAGATTAAATCGAAAGATGAACTACAATCTCTATTACTAGAGCATACCAACAATTATAATCAAACAGACTTATCTATAACTCAAGCCAAAACAAATCAAAC
>JBGXRX010000095.1:0-7600 GCA_041811795.1 Erysipelothrix sp.
AGCATTTAGAATAATTGAGTATAAGAATACGATGAATAGTAGTTTAGTTGATCAAGGATATACCTACTTAAACTTACTTCATAATAGAAAAGCCGATTTTATATTAAAATATAATGAAGTGAATGGAGTGAGCTTAAAAATATCTGATATTGATTGGTCACAATCTAGGATAATATTCGTATCTACAAAATTTTCAGATTATCAGATTGATGCGACTTCTTTTAAGAATATGCCTTTTGAATTGTGGCAGGTAGACAAATTTGATCATGATATTGTAAGTATTGTAAATAAATCTAAAAAAACTAGTGTCAAAGTTAATGATTTTGTGAGTCAAGCTTCAAAGGAAATACTTAGAGAAATCATTATATATGACGAAGATTATCATTTAGAAAATAAACCTAAAGATATGATAGAAATGTATCATGAAGTTAAATCTAAAATACTTGAACTCGGCGATATTAATATTGACCCTAGAAAACATTACATAGCATTTAAAGGGTCAACCAATATCATAGATATTGAAGTACAACAAAAGCAATTAAAAATTCATCTGAATATGAAAAAAGGAACTTTAAAAGATCCAGAAAACCTAACCATAGATCAATCTAATATCGGTCATTGGGGAAATGGTGATTATCGGATTGATTTAAAAGACTTAGATGAAATCGAGTATATTACGTACTTATTTAAGCAATCTTATGACATTAATAAATAATCTTTGAAATATTTTGATATCACTTTGACATCACTAACACTTATAAGTGATTGTTTTTGAAACATAAACAGCAAAAAAGCCTTTATCTAAAGGCTTTTTTAGTTTTTGATAAGCAAGTGGTTGCTACTCCCACTCGATAGTAGCAACAGGTTTTGGTGATAAGTCATAAAGTACACGGTTAACGTGTTTAACTTCTGAGAGAATACGATCTGTAATCTTCAGTAGAACATCCCAATCGATTTGCTCGATGGTTGCTTCCATAGCATCAACAGTGTTGACGGCACGAATAATAACAGGATATTCGAATGTTCTTTCATGATCACGCACACCAACAGATTTAAAATCTGGAACTGCAGTGAAGTATTGCCATACTTTACGGTCAAGCCCTGCAATAGCGAATTCTTCTCTAAGTATTGCATCTGATTCTTTAACTGCTTCAAGTCTATCTTTAGTAATAGCACCTAAAACACGTACTCCAAGTCCAGGTCCTGGGAATGGTTGACGGAATACCATATCGTAAGGTAATCCTAACTCTAATCCACAAGCTCTAACTTCGTCTTTAAATAGTTGATAAAGTGGTTCGATCAATGAGAACTCCATGTCTTCAGGTAATCCCCCAACATTATGATGAGACTTAACAACTTTCATTGTTTTAGTTCCACTTTCCACAATGTCTGGATAGATAGTTCCTTGTGCAAGGAAATCAATACCATCTAACTTAGATGCTTCTTCATCAAATACAGCGATGAATTCATAACCAATAATTTTACGTTTTTCTTCTGGATCTGAAACTCCTTCAAGCTTACTCATGAAGCGCTCAGTAGCATCAACATAAACTAAGTTGATGTCCATTTCATTCCCAAACATTTCAACAACTGATTCAGATTCACCTTTACGCATTAAACCATGGTTAACATGTACACAGTACAATTGTTTACCAATCGCTTTATGTAGTAGTGCTGCAACAACGGAAGAGTCAACTCCACCTGATAGAGCCAGTAGTACTTTACGATCGCCAACTTCATCCCGTACACGTTGAACTTGGTCACTTACAAAGTTCTTCATGTTCCAGTTTGTTTCTGCTTTACACATATCAAAAAGGAAATGTTTCATTTCATCTTCTGATAATAAAGTTTCATAGTTATGATCCGTTTTTGAAAGTGGATGATTAATCGCAATGACAGGAATTCCTAAGTCATAAAGTGCATGGTCAATATCAACAATAGCACCATCAACAACACGGTTTTCTCCACCACTTAAGATCAAGCCTTTAACATTAGGCAATGCTTTAAATTCTTCAAGTGTAATATCATGGGGATAAATCTCGCTATAGACTCCCAAATCTCTTGTATTACGTGCGATTTCAGTGTTCTTAACAGAACCTAAATCAATAATAACGATCATATCTTGTTTCATGAATTTCCTCTTTCTTAAAATTAATTATTTACCTTGGTAGTTTGGCGCATCTTTAACATTATCAACATCATGTGGATGACTTTCTTTAAGTCCAGCTCCAGTGATCTTAACAAATTGTGCATTACGATGCATCTCCTCTATTGTAGCACAGCCACAGTAGCCCATTCCAGAACGAACGCCACCCATCATTTGATAGATAACATCAGAAATATCACCTTTATAAGCAACAGTTGCTTCAATTCCTTCTGGTACTAATTTAGCTAATTCTTTTACTCCACCTTGGAAGTAACGGTCAGATGATCCACGTTGCATAGCAGATAATGAACCCATACCAACATAGCTCTTAACTTTCTTACCATAAACTTCAACAATTTCTCCTGGAGTTTCAGTTGTACCAGCTAGTAATCCTCCCAACATAACACAAGATGCTCCTGCACCTAATGCTTTTGAGATATCACCACTTAAACTAATACCACCATCAGCTACAACACCAACATTGTATTGGCGTGCTACTGAATACACATCATTAACAGCAGTTAATTGAGGTACCCCAACACCTGCTACAACACGAGTTGTACAGATTGAACCAGGTCCTACCCCTACTTTAACAATTTTTGCCCCCGCATAAATTAAATCTGTTGCACCTTGAGCAGTAACAACATTACCCCCCATAATATCTAGGCCTGGAAATGTAGAAGCAATGAGCTTCACGGTATCGATTACAGCTTCAGAGTGACCGTGTGCTGAGTCAACAGCAACTAAGTCAACACCCGCTTCAACAAGTGCAGTAACACGCTCAATGACGCTTGCTCCAACACCTACAGCAGCTGCTACAAGTAATCTTCCTTGCTTATCAACACTTGCACTTTCAACTTCCCTAACTTCAGTGCCTTTAACAGCTTTAACCATGGCTGCTTGAGCCTCAACTGTCATATTTTTGTGGATAACCCCAAGTCCACCAAGTTGTGATAGTGCAATAGCCATGATTTCCTCAGTCACAGTATCCATTGCAGCCGACACGATTGGCACCTTCAATAATATGTTGTCTGTTAGACGTGTTGATGTATCGACATTAGCCGGTACGACATGCGATTTTGCTGGTACTAGCAGCAAGTCATCGAATGTATAAGCTTCCTTAATTACTTTTCCGTTCATTTCATTTCCTCCCTTTTATTTTATTATGTATTATATCATGTTTTGGTTAAGTATCTATGATAGAATGATTTTATGATAAAAAATAGTGAAATTAAAATAGCCATATTCGATATTGATGACACCTTAATACCTCGAGGTAGCCAAGACATCATCCCTTCAGCTTTAGAAAGTATAAAAATATTACAAGCAAATGGAATTGAAGTCTTAATTGCTACAGGTCGTGCGACTTACTTTATTCAAGATCCTATCTTGAATGTAGTAAAACCAAATTACTTGATTACAATTAATGGTGCATGTGTATTTGACCATGAACACGAGATTGTTTACCGAGTTCCAATGGATCGAGATGAGTGTAATGCTCTACTTGATTATTCACGTCAACATAACTTAGCATTTGCTACTAAAATGATTGAAGACATGAGTGTTTTCTCTGGAATGGATTTATACCAAACGGTTTACCTAAAGGGTAGCCCTAAGGGACACATCCTCATTGATCGAAGCCATCAAGAGAACTTTGGTCCTGAAGATGAATTGCCAATGGGAATCTTCATGATGGGAGATGAAGCTACTATTGAAGCTTCTGAGCCACTTGCTCCTAATGGAAAATATGCCAAAGCTTATGCTGATGCCTATGATGTTTATTCTAAGCATGCAGGTAAAATTAAAGGAATCGAATTTGTCTTGGATAAACTTGATGCTTCTTGGAATAATGTTATTGCTTTTGGTGATGCAGCTAATGATTTAGATATGTTAAAGCACGCCGCTATCGGAGTTGCTATGGGCAATGCCCCCCAATCTGTTAAAGATCAAGCAGACTATACAACAGACCATATCCTTGAGGATGGAATTAAAAAATCTTTAAAACATTTCAATCTTATTTAAAAATACTGATTTTCTCATTATTTGAGAAAATCAGTATTTTTATTTCCTAGTATTATAGCCATGCCATCTATAATGGCCACTGATTCCCTTCTTAGCCCATCTCTCAAGTGTATCTTCTTCTCGATTTGGTTGAGATGCGTTGTGAATAAGGTAGGGTATTCCCTTCTTATTGCGCTTATCTGAAACAATCCCCATATGGTGATCACTGAAAATAACAATATCACCAGCTTGCCAATCTTCAATAGAGTTTAGATCAGTAGTCAAACTTTCCGAGTTCTTTTCAAAAAACACCATCAAGTTCTTGACCCTTCGGAAATCAATATTTGGATCCCTTACTGGACCCATTTGAGTGTATTTTTCTTGATGATTTATTATATCTTCATCCACATAATCCTTTAAAATATAACCCGCATTAAGAAAAGCTCGCCAAATAAGGTCAGTACAAACCCCCTCATTTTCAGGTGGGTAACCCCCTGAATAATAAGCCGATTTATAGAGAGGTCGATTTTTAGCATCCAATTGCGCACCTTCTAAAATATCTTGAAAGTCCTCAATACCATCATTATCAAAGTCTTTCCCACTTTCAATATATGCAATCCCAAAATCTCTCGAACTATAAACTTTATGAGGTATAAAGCCAAAGTAATCCAGAGTAAAATAGGATCCTAGCATGAGCGCTAGAACCAATCCTATAATTGCTAGTTTTAAAGTATTTTTTGTCATATTTTTATTATACCCTATAGAGTCTTTAAATTATAAAAAAGACAACCATTTGGTTGTCCTTAAATTGTATGTTCTAGTCAGTAATAGCCCATTCTGGAAGATCATTCCCGCGTCTTACTAAAATTCCTTTTTGATAATCAGTTTGATTGATAAATCGAAGAATCTCATTTTCTTCCTCTGGAGTACAACCCCAAAGTAATTTAACCTCAAGGTCACGTTTTAAAATATCTCCAACAATCATGATTGCATCGGGCGTTGATTTTTTTAATGAACCTTTAAATACCTTGATAGAATCGGTATCTTCTAGATAGCCGTATTTAACAGGGTAAACCATGTTGTGGTATTTAGGGTGGCTACTACCTTTTTCTTGTGAGTAAATCACATTTGTAGATAGTGCTAGTGAGTCTATTTTCTGCCAAAAGTATCCGTTATTTAATAAATCCATGAGTCATCATCCTAATCTAGTCTTTTAGTATTATACACCTTTGTTAACATAATGTAAATAGTGTTAAGTTTTCTGAAATAAACTTACATGGTAGACTGATCTGAATTTCTTTGAACAAGCACCCTTAAAGACAGCAAAAGGCACAAACATAAGCCTTGTGCCTTCTAAGTCATTAAATGTAAGAACTTACATTAAACTCCGAATTTAACTATATTTATGCTCAATGGTCCTCAAAAACGTGATCCCAAGCTTGTTTGAATATTTGCATTACGTGGTCATCAGCCAGTGAATAATAGACATTTTTACCAACCTTATCAGTTTTCACTAAGTCCATTTCTCTAAGTGATCGTAATTGGTGAGAAATAGCAGATTGACTCATGTTCACAATATCCTTAAGGTTATCGACATTAAGGGTATTATGAGATAGAGCTGTTAATATTTTAAGTCTGGTTGGATCGGCAAACATCTTAAATAACATGGATAGTTTATGATAGTCATCACTATCCAAAAGTTCTTTTTGTAATCTTTTTATATCCTCTTCATTGAAATCCTTCATGACTTCCCCCTATAACTCTAATTTATCAATTGTTTTATAGATTGCTTCACCAACTGTAGAAACTAATCCACACTTAGCAAATTTAAGTAATTCTCTAACGCCATTATTCATAAGGTAACCATTGAAGTCTTTTAACATCGGAATGTCATTATATGAGTCCCCTACAGAAAATACTTGACCAGTATAATTATAATTTTTAATGATGTCTTCGATACCTGTGGTCTTTGAATTATGTATGGTCCCAACATCAACATAAGACTCGTTAGCAAAACAACGAACTTCATTTTCCTTGAATCGCTCATTGATAATGTTCGCTAACTCAATTGAGTCCTCTGGTCCATGAGTTGCAATATACATTCCTGAAATACCATTAGCTAGAACTTTTTCAAAGACTTCTAGGTTTTCACCAGCTTTGATGTCTTCATATAAAACTCTAGTATGGTAATATCCATCATTAACACCGTAAGATTTTACGCCATACTCATCAATGCATTTCAAGAGTTCTTCAGTAACACTCTCATCCATTTTATGAGCATTAACTTCTTTCATTTCATGGTCTAAAACAATACCACCATTAACACCAACTAAAAAATCTACAGGGATATTATAAGACTGAACTTCATCTAGAATTGAGTTGATCGAACGACCTGTAACAATTCCAAACTTATGACCCAAACTTCTAAATTTTTTGATGGCTTCAATATCTTCATCTCTTATAATAAAGTCTTTAAAAAGTGTCCCATCATAATCACTTGCGAATATATTTGTCATACTTGCCTCCTCTTAAATGTCCTAACATAGGAAACCATGTTCATTCCTGCAATACATCCATCACTTACTGCTTTAGCAATTTGTTGTGGACCCGGTGTACAATCACCTGCTGCATAGAGTCCTGGTATCATTGTTTCTTGTTCTGAATTAACTACGATTCTACCATTAGCTACTTCGAGTCCAATCTGAGTTGCGATATCCGTAGAAGATGCAGACCCAAGTGCTACAAAGATTCCATCAAGATTAATTACCGTTAAATCAGTCTCTAATCCTGATACTTTCTCATCACCCAATACAGTTTTTAACTTATCAGTAATAATGATACAACGAGGATCAAATTCTGCTTCTAAATCTTTACCATCAGTAAATACATATACCTTATCGCATATCTCTACCAGTTCAGCAGCTTCATGAGCTGCATAGGATGCATTACCCAAAACTCCAACTGTTTTATTACGGTAAAAAAATGCATCACACACTGCACAGTAAGATACACCCTTACCATGGAAGTTACGAATTTTACGAACTCGAGGTATTGTTCTTTGTGTTCCTGTTGCTAGTAATAAAGCAATAACCTTATAAGTTGTAAGTGGTGTTGTAACAATGTACTTCTCATCTTCATAACGTATTGATAATACCTCATCAGTAACAACTTCAATACCCATATCCGTAGCTTGTTTAATACCAATCTCAATTAGCTCAGGTCCACCTATAGATGGGTAACCATAGAAGTTATCCACAACTTGAGCTTGTTCTGAAGCTCCTAAATCTTTTCCAATGATTAGGGGTCTAACATTAGCCCTATACATATAGAGTGCAGCCTGTACTCCAGCTGGTCCCTTACCAATAATTAATGCATCTAATTCTATCATATCAGTCCCTCAAATCTATTGTTCCTATTATATCACAAGTATAAAAAACACTAACAAATAAAGAA
>JBGXRX010000096.1:0-2899 GCA_041811795.1 Erysipelothrix sp.
AGTCATCGTAGCTTTACGCCACACTGATTGTGAAGTTCCTACTTATATTCTATATCAATATCGGATAATGATAAAGATAAGTCAGAAGTAATATACTCCTAACTTTATAATACGAAAGAGTCATCAATTTTCATGCAGATGAAGTGAACCTAATTAGTTGGACAATATATTTCTAATGATTTAATCTAAGGACTTGGTTTCTGAACTTTCAGGGCTAAGTCCTTTTAGTTTTATTCTTATTCGCTTGAAATTATAATACGAGATATAATTTTTTATTGCTAGTTCAAGTTTATAAGTGATGACACAAGAATGTACACAAGGGAGTGCATTCTTATGTTGACATCTATATTTTTACTTACATTTTTAATTTGAATTGTCATTTTTTCTCTCCTTATGGTAGAGAAAATGAAAGGCACGCATATAAAATTCGTGCCGGTTTAGACTCATGTTATCTTACATTTTCTCCTATGATTGGACGCACTTGTCACATGATTGAAAAAGAAGAGTAAAAGTAATGGTACGACAAAAAGCATCGAAGGAATCAATGAATGAAATTCCTGGATTGATTTTATGTGTACCTGATAACATAGCCTAACACCTCCTTTATTGCTATTGATTTGTCCTATCATTAGATAAAAAGTAAGTAAATAGGTATGAGATTATAAAAAAGAGCCAACTTTAAAGTTGGCTCTATAGTTTCATTATATCTTTGGACACCACTGAATTGCGATACATCCCAATCCACCATGTGTTGCTACTGCAGCAGGTAAATTGATCATATGAGATTTAAATTCTCCCATTTTATCAGTTAAGTAGTCTTTAAATTCTAGTAAACGTTCTTTACCTTCACTTTCGAGTAGGTAAATATCGTGAGTTTTTGTAGTTATATTATTAGCAATGAAATCATCTACGATTGCTTGGAATATCTTACGATTTGTTCTAGCAATAGCAAGTTTTTCAATTGCATCATCCTTATTCTTTAAGCAAAGTAAGACATTAACTCGTAATAGAGAAGCTACTGTTGCTGAAGCTTTCGATACACGTCCTGACTGAATGACTTGCTTTAAGTTTTCTGGATAGAGATAAGATACTTGATGATCAACAATCTCATTTACTTTATCCGTAATTTCTTGGATTGATTTTCCATATTCATTATAGTGACGAATGACACGAACCATCTGTTGAACAGGTCCTGCTATGGAATAGGTATTAACTAAAGTAACATTATCCATTGGTACCTCATTTAATGCATGTTGGAACGCTCCATATGCACCTGAAAGTGAAGTCCCTACAGATAGGATATAAAGATGATCATAATTCTCAGCCTTAGCAGCTTCTATAAGTTCAATAATAGTTCCTAAATTAGGTTGAGATGTTGTTACTTTTTCATTGCGTCGTAATATATCATTAAGTTCGATGTTAGTTATATCGACCCCATCAATATAAGATTTTCCGTTATGAGTGATCATAAGGGGTGCGACAATTACATCAAACTTAGCGATATCTTCTTCGCTAAAAGAGATGGAAGAGTCTGTAATGATTCCAATTTTGTTCATATTCATCCTCCTAGACAATGAGTTTATTATACGTGAATAAACTTAGAAGGTCAAAGTTTTTTGTTGAAGGTAATAAGTATGTGTTTAAAGGGAAGAAAACGCTCTCAAGAGCACATAATAAGTGATATTTTGTGATAGGATAACGGTTTTAGCACTTAGGGGTTGACAGTGCTAAAATGATGTTATAAGATAATATCAGGCACAGGAAATGTGTCAGAAATGAGGAGGCGAATTCATGTTAACCCCAAGAAAAATTGAGATATTCTCATCTATCGTTAAAGAATTTATTAATACTGCAGAACCTGTGGGATCTAAGACGTTGATTGAGAAATATAACATCAATTATTCATCTGCCACCATTCGTAATGAAATGTCAGAATTGGAAAAAATGGGTTTGCTTGAAAAGACTCATACATCAAGTGGACGGGTACCATCGTCCAAAGGCTATCGCTTTTATGTAGAACATTTAATGGAAGAAAAACCAAACAACGCGGTTGAGATTGCGATTCAAACCATATTCTCAGATCGTCGTATGTCGATTGATGAAGCCATTAAGCAAAGTTCAGAAGTGTTAGCTCACATGACTCAACTCACTTCTGTCGTATTGGGACCCAGTGGTAAAAACGCACTTCTTAGAAGTGTTAAGTTAGTACCTCTAGGTGATCGATCAGCAATGGCTTTATTTGAAACAGAATCAGGCCACAGTGAAAGTCGCATATTTAATTTTGATGGTGATGTATCACTTGAAGATATTGAAAACTGCACTCAAGTACTCAATGATCGATTAGTGGGAACACCCCTATCACAAGTAGTAGAGAAGATGGAATCGATAAGACCCATCTTATCAGAGCGATTGGTACAATATGAAATGTTATTTGAAGCTTTTGCTGGTGCATTTGTTAAGTTTGCTCAAGATGAAGTTTACTTTACTGGAGAAAACAATATATTATACCAACCAGAGTTCTCAAATGTAGATAAGATGAGACAGTTATTGTCCATGCTTGAAGACAGCCAAATGTGGCGTGAATTATCAGTCGGTCATGAACATGTTCGACTCAAGAAGAGTCAACATAGTGAACTACATTGGATTGATGATGTTGCAGTTATAGCTTCATCATTTACTGAAAAAGACGATACAAAACATCAATTGATGCTAGTGGGTCCATCTCGAATGGATTACTCTTCAATTATATCTTTAGTAGAGTATGTTTCAGAAATGATCGAAGAAGTCTACGGGAAAGGTGGCAATGATGAGTAAGAAGAAAAAAGAAACTCAAGATGAAATTCTAGAAGAGGAAGTTGTGGTCGAAGAAGTACCAGAACTAACTGAATTAGAATTATTA
>JBGXRX010000097.1:0-9318 GCA_041811795.1 Erysipelothrix sp.
CAATTATCAAGAGTTGAGGTAGAGAGTTAGCTCAGAGACCTCATACCAACCTACATTATGCAAGGTGGTACAGCTAACAACGATGAGCTTATACTAAAATGGAAAGCTTGATGTGTTGTTATCGAGCTTTTTTATTTGCTCAAGAAGGAGAATGATTTATGAAACCAATATTTTTTACATCTGAAAGTGTTACTGATGGACACCCAGATAAGATTTGTGATCAAATTGCAGATGCAATCTTAGATGCTGCTCTAAAAGATGATCCATCATCAAAAATGGCTGTAGAGGCTACTATTAAAGACAATTTTATTCTAGTTTATGGAGAAGCAAATACTAAATCAGTTATTGATTATGCTTCAATTGCTCAAGGTGTTCTTAAAACAATAGGATACAAAGAAGACTATGAAGTATTAGTAAAAGTGAACAAGCAATCATCACAAATCAACAATGCTGTTACAAGCATTGAGGAAACTGGTGCTGGTGACCAAGGAATTATGTTTGGTTATGCAACTAACGAAACTGATAACTACATGCCGTTAACAATTGATTTAGCACATAAATTAGCTAAGAAGTTATCTGATTTAAAAACTGAAGTTGAGTGGTTATTACCTGATGGTAAAACTCAAGTTACAGTAGCTTATGATGAGAATTTTAAACCACTATACGTACATACAGTATTGGTTTCAGCATCTCACTTAGAAGGTATAACACATGATCAAATCGAAGATGTTATCATGAACCAAGTAATTAAAGCGGTTATTGATCCTTCATTATTAAGAGAAGATACAAAATACATCATCAACCCATCAGGGGCCTTCTCAATTGCGGGACCATTCTCTGATTCAGGAACAACAGGACGTAAAATCGTTGTTGATTCATACGGTGGATTTGGCCGTATTGGTGGAGGGTGTTTCTCATCTAAAGATCCATCAAAAGTGGACCGTTCAGCAGCATACTATGCACGATTTGTAGCTAAGAGTGTTGTTGCAGCTGGTTTATGTGAACGTCTAGAAGTTCAATTATCATATGCAATTGGATTATCAGACCCACTATCAATTCATATTGACTGCTTCAATACAGAAAAAAGACCTGTAGCTGAGATTCTAGAGATTATCGAGAATAACTTCAACTTCAAGGTCGGTAATATTATTTCTGAATTGGATCTATTAAAACCAATCTATCAATCAACTGCAAACTTTGGACACTTTGGTCGTGAAGAGTTTACATGGGAGCAAGTTAAGACACTTACTTTCTAATTAGATTAGAAATTTCGTCTTGTCTTAATTGGTCTTGAATCTTTTGGTCTTTGACCAAAGAGTAGACTGTTGTAGCTAAGAGTTCTAAATCTTTATTTACATAATTTCTAAAGGATGGTGTCATTGGGACATCATCCTTTTTGCATTGTTTTAGGTATTCTTGGCCTTTGTTGGTAAATCCTAAAATACGGACTTGTTCAAGTGATGCTGGTGTGTCTTTACGGTTTTTAAGAATGATGTTCATAAGTGTACGGGTGATGCGAGAGTGTGTGTATCGTGATGAGGTACAAGCATTAATAAAGTCATCTAAAGGTTTATGGAAATGCTTCTTAAGGAGATGTTCAATCCCCTCATCAACCAATAAGTAGTTTTTGAGTTCATCAGTTGATTGGCTGGCTATGGCATACTTTATTATGCTTTCGTATTCTGATAGATCAAAAGTAGTCTTGAAGGTCATAGGAGATGTGTGTTGAGTAGTGTGTCCCTTTTTATGGGCATGTCGAATTGCAGATGCTGAAGCGATCTTAGTATCAATCTCTAAAGAGTTATAAGAGTTGGTGCGTTGGATACGATGTGTTCGTATCTTTGAGTTAGCAATTGCTTTTTCATAAGCCAGGGCTAAGTTATTATTGGGTGAAGCGAGGTCGTGTTCAAAAGAAGCGGCATAAGACGCTCCTGATTCAAAGGCCTCTTTATTAAAAGTCGGTACTACTAAGTCTAAGTTTTCTACGCCGTATACTAAATCGGATACTTTCATAAGAGATAGTAGTTGTATAGCAGCAGATGCAAAGTAATCAGCAGATTGCAGTGCATAATAAGTAGGCAGTTCAATAACGATATCGATACCCTCATCTAAAGCTGCTTTAGTACGAGACCACTTATCAATAAAGGCAGGTTCTCCACGTTGAACAAAGTGTGGCGACATAATGGCTATTAAAACATTATTATCAGTGATTTTTTTAGTTTCTTGAATGTGGTGGATGTGCCCATTATGGAAGGGGTTATATTCCACTACAAGCCCTGTAGCAGTGAGTTTTTTTATCATATGCACAGTTTAGCACATTAAAGATAAAATTAGTGTGAAAACTCTCAAGAAGTTATGAAAACATGTTACAATAGAGTTAAATATGCGAGGTTTTTAAATATGAGATTAAGAAAAAAGGACTGGTCAGAAGCAGTCTTCGAAATATATAAAGATTATACAGTAACAGACTTTGAGTCAATCAAAGGCTATTGGAAAAAAACACTGGATGTAGATGTTTTACACTTAGAAATTGGTGCGGGTCGTGGAGACTATTGGCACCAGTTATCAGAGCAATTTCCTGATCGTGGAATAGTAGCTATGGAGCGAGATTTCACAGCCTCATCCATTGCACTTAAAAAAATTGAAGATTATCCAGCAAACAACAAACGATTTATTTATGATGATGCTAAGAAGTTGAATGAAATGTTTGACCCTAAAGAAGTTGATATCGTTCACTTAAACTTTTCAGACCCATGGCCTAAATTACGTCATGAGAAAAGACGTTTAACATATAAAGATAAATTAGATGATTACTTTGATATCTTAAGTGATGAAGGCGAGATATGGATGAAAACAGACAACCAAGGATTATTCAATTATTCTTTAGTATCTGTTGGAGCCCATAAGTTCGAATTAGTAGAGGTTAATGTTGATTTTAGAAAAGACGAACAAGATGATCCACAATCAGAATACGAACGTAAGTTTGTAGGATTAGGACAACCCATCTACCGTGCTATTTGGAGGAAGAAACTCAATGAATAAAGAACAATTACAATGGTTTGAAGATTTAACACAAATCGATGGTGTATCAGGACATGAACATGATGTTGCAGCCTACATGGATAAAGCTTTTAGAGCAATGGGTGCTGATGAGATTATTCATGATCAATTAGGATCGCTATTAGCTTATAAGAAGTCTTCAAATCCAGATGCTAAGAAAGTTATGATTCTAGGACACATGGATGAAGTAGGATTTTTAGTGAAACAGATTATGCCAAGTGGTGCTCTTAAGTTACACCCAGTTGGTGGATGGTTCTCACAAAATCTATTGGCTCATCGATTTACACTAACAACTCGTGATGGGAAGAAGTTGCCAGGAACAATTGGTTCAATTCCTCCTCACTTACTACCTGAAGATAAACGTAATGCTCCTATCCAAATCGCTGATATGTTGGGTGATATTGGTGCCCTTGATGCAGATGATGCAAAAGCGATGGGTGTTAATGTGGGTGACATGATTGTGATACAAGGTGGCTTTGAAGTTCTAAATGGTGGTAAGCGTCTATTAGCTAAAGCATTTGATAACCGTTATGGATGTGTTATGGCTTTAGATTTATTCAATTCATTAAAAGATCAAGACTTAGACTATGATCTTTATGTTGGTGCTTCGGTACAAGAAGAAGTAGGATTACGTGGTGCTCAAACCATTACTCAAAAGGTTGATCCTGACTTTGCTATTATTCTAGATTGCTCACCTGCAAATGATATTGCTGATGCTAAGGCATTGGGAGTATTGGGACAAGGCGTCTTAATCAGAATGGCAGATGGATCTATGATTGCACAGAAAAGTATCATCAATCAATTTGTTGATGTATGTGTTAAACATGATATCAAACATCAATATTACTATTCCCCAGGTGGAACTGATGCTGGGATTGTACATAAATCCAATCATGGTGTTCCAACACTAACATGCTGTCTTGTAGCGCGTAACATTCATACCTCATCATCCATATTGGATACAGAAGATTATGATGGTGCTAAAGTGGCAATTACAGAATTCTTGGGTGAAAGACCATGGGACAAGTAAAAATTAAAAAGTTTCTTTTGATACTAGTAACGACTTTGTTATTAGTGGGATGTAGTGCTGAAAATGATGCACAAAAAATTCTTGATAAAGCTCTGGCTTTACCGCCAGCACAGGGAACAAACCAATCAAAGGGAATATTAAAATATTACTTAAGTCCGGATATGGGGGTTAAGGCATCAACACAAACTTCGACTTTGATTGTATATGATCAAGTTGAAATGATGTTATCCATTAAGGTTTCAGATATTGTCTATAACTTCTATAAAGAAGATGAAGGCACTGCTTTAAGTGCTGCTATGTTTGATAAAGGAGACTCCATCGATGGAGTTTACTTAGATCAAAACAATAAGCAAGAGCGTTATGTTTACAATGAAGTCGTAATTGGTGATCAAATTGCTTTAACACTGGATAATGGATTGGTATCGATCGTTTCATTGATACGACCGATTCAAAAAGAAAGTGTTCTAACAGCAATGATGTCCATATTACGATCAAGTCAGGTTAAATTGGAAGAAGTTGTTAGTTTGTATTCTAATAAAGAAATCATTCAATACAATACCATTCACAGAGAGTTCTTTGAACAGGAAGTTCCTGAGTCTGGTAGTCTTATTGATATGTATAATCAAATGAATCCCGATGACAAAATTGAATAGGAGGAAAGCCCCATGTTTAAGAAAATAATGAACATTCTCTTTGATGAAGAAGAGGAAATCTTAGTTGATGAGGATCAAAATCAAGAGGAAGCTTACGAGATTCCTGCTATAAAGCCTCTCAGAGAACGTAGAGAAGCCATGAAGCAAGATGTTAGTCCAATTACGAGTAAAGAGTCAGAGCCTATTAAAGCGCCTGTTGTGACTCCTGTAAAAGTGGCTGCTGAGAAATCTCAAAATGATACTATCATTGAGAAAACTCAGCCATCGAAATCAATTATGATTGATGCTGACAAGCCTAAAGAAAAAGTTGTTAAAGATGTTCCACTATACTTCCCTAAGAAGGAAAGTAAGACACCTTATCAGCCGATGGACATCATTTCTCCCATCTATGGTGGACCAGAGAAACCATCTGAACCCATTCAACCAGTTTCAATAGCGTCTGAACCGATTAAGCGTCGTCAACCCATTACACAGGTGCTTTCACCAATGTATGGACGAGTTGAGACACCTGGGTCATTAGGCGAGATTGAGCCTGAAATATTAGAGTTAAATGTAGCAGATATGCATACACATTCAGATAAAGGTGTGGAAGTTCAAGCCAGCCTTTACGATATGATTGAAGGTTTAGAAGATGAAGAATAGAGTGATCCATTTTATTGGTATTAAAGGAGCAGGTATGGCCGCATTGGCTCGTATTTGCTACAAGTTGGGATATGAGGTTCAAGGATCAGACTTAAGTAAATATATATTTACTCAAGATGAACTCCAAAAGTTAGATATTCCCATCTATGATTTCAATGCACAGAACATTAAAGATAATATGTCTGTTGTGATTGGAAATGCATTTCAAGATGACCATGAAGAGGTTGCAGCAGCACTTGCTAATGAGAGTGTTGAGACTTACCGTTACCATGAATTTTTAGGAACCTTATTACCAAACTACCGCTCGGTAGCAGTATCGGGTACCCATGGTAAAACAACAACGACAGCGCTTCTAAGAGTCATGTTATCTTACACTAAAGAAACAGGTTACTTGATTGGAGATGGTCGTGGTGATTTAGTTCCTGATGATGAGTATTTTGCACTTGAAGCATGTGAGTATAAAAGACATTTCTTAGCTTACAAGCCAGATATTGCGATTATGACATCATTTGAAATTGATCATGTTGATTACTTCAAGTCACAAAGAGATTTCCTTGATGCTTTTGAGGCATTCTCAGAAAATGTTAAAGATTTGGTCATTGTATGGGGAGATGATCCTCATTATAGTGACCTAACATTAAACCAGAAAGTCATGACCTATGGTTTGGGTGAAGCAAATGATCTTCAGGCACGCAATATTGAGAACAACGAAACACATTCTCAATTTGATGTCTTCTATAAAGATCAGTTCATTCATCGATTTGACCTACCCATTGTAGGTGATCATATGGTTCTGAATGCACTGGCTGTTATTGGTGTTGGGATTTATGATGGTATTGAGGCATTAGACATGGAAGTAGGACTACAAGAGTTTAAGGGTGCTAAGCGCCGTTTTGCAATTGATAGTGATGAGACAAACATCTACATTGATGATTATGCTCATCATCCTACAGAAATAGCAGTAACATTAGATGCCGCTCGCAAACGCTATCCAGATAAGACAATCACAGCAATCTTTAAACCTCACCGCGTGGGACGTTTAGCTCATTTTGCTGATGAGTTTGCTCAAGCATTATCTAAAGCGGATCATGTTTACTTAAGCCCTTTTACAAGTATTGATGATTTTGAAGAAGGGATCGATATTGATATATCTTACCTACAAGATCGAATTCCAAACTCTAAAATTATTGAAAATAATGCAGATGATATTGATGACTTAAGCCAACATGCACCAGGTGTATTTGTATTTATGTCTTCTAAGGATATCTATGATTTAAAAGATGCACTGAAAAATCGTTTCAATTGATTGAAAACTCTTACATTACACGATATAATAAAAGAAAAGAAGAGGTGAACTATGGATAATCTATTACTTAGTTTAAAAGAAGTATCAGAAATCATACTACCAACTCTAGGTGCACTTGTGCTTATCTTGGTTGCAATATTTCTGGTTCATCTGATTAAAACAATTAAGAAATTAAATGCTAGCATTGAAGGCATTGATGCCGTTATCAAAGATGCTGATGGTCTGATTCAGAATGTGGATGGTAAGGTAACCCAACTTGATGGGCCTCTAGCTACTCTTAATAACGTATCAACTACCGTTGATACGGTAAATAATTCGGCTGTAGGAGCAGTTCATTCTGCAATTAAATTCTCCAGTCAGTATTCCGATTCCATTCTTAATTGGTTCCATGATGCAAAAGCTAAGAAATCAGGATCCAAGGATCAAACTAGCAATGATGATCAAAGCACTGAAAATAAAGAGGAGGATTTTGGTATTTATGACTAAATATGATGATATACTCAACGAACTTGTTTATGAGATTGATGATGTAGTTTATGATTTTTACTCTCAATCCAATGAAATTATTTCAAGAAAGAAATCGACTCAACGTTTATTAGAATACCGTGATCAATCTTTAGATACGGTCAATGAAATGAATGTTCGCTCACTTGAAATCATATCCGATATTAAGAAACGTGATTTGGTAGAAGAGCGTGCTGAAAAGTTATTAATCAAAAATGCGGAACTGACGAAGTCAATTCTTGCAGTATTAGAAGCAGCTCCTAATAAGAGTGAAGTATTAGATAATGTTAGCGAATTTGCTACTAAGGCAATTGAATCCGTCAAATCGGCAGTCAAAACTGCTGAACAATCAGCAACCTACGATAAGATTAAAGATGTTGCTGCACATTCGATTGATGTGGCTAAAGAAACAGTTGATAACATTACACATGATGAGCGATTCATCAGTGGTAAAGAAGTTATCAAAGATAAGACCAAAGATGCTATTGAATTTTCTGCTCAAGTAGTAAAAGATGGTAGCAAAAGACTCTCCGAATGGTTGGAAGAGCGACAAGAAAAAAAAGAAACTGAAACAGACACTCGTGATTTTGACACTGGTGATGTGGATGATCTAGAAAGATCTCATGGTGAATAAAATGAAACGAGTTACTATTTATGATGTAGCCAGTGAAGCAGGGGTTTCACTGGCTACAGTATCACGTGTTATTAATGGACTTGAAATAGTTCGTGAAGAAACACGTCTAAGAGTTGAAGCAGCAATTGATAAATTAGGATATAAGCCTAATGCGATTGCTCAAGGTTTAGCACTACAAAAAACAACTTCAATTGCCTTATTAGTACCTGAAGCCAGCTTTGGTTATACAGGACAAATTATTAATGGATTAATTGATGTTGCAAAGATTTATAAATATTCAATTGTATTACATACAATGACTGAAGGAATTGTTGATATTAAGGATGTTGTTGATGATATCATTAAATCACGCGTTGATGGTGTTATTATCTATAACGATAAATTAATGATGGATGAACTATCAGAACTTAATAAATATCAATTCCCAATTGTTATTATAGGAAACCCTATTTCAGATGAGACGATTGCTTCGGTATACGTTGATATTGAAATGGCGGTATATGAGTTAACACTTAAAAAACTAGCTCTTGATCCAAACAACCGTGTTGGTATTATTCAAGATAAGAAGAATGCTTATACAACTGCACAAATGGTTTCAGGGGTACAACGTGCTTATAAAGAGTTAGATATCGATGACAATGGATACATTAAAATTCCATCTAACTACCGTCGATCATATGACTATTTTACAGATCATATCCAAGACTTACATTATAACTTCTTAATTGCTAACCGTGATTCCCAAGCTATTTCAGCAATTAACGCCGCAAATGAAAATGGAATATCAGTACCAGAAGATTTAGAAGTAGTGTGTCTGATTGATACTAAATATAACTCAATGGTAAGACCCCGTCTTTCATCATTTGCAATTCCATCATATGACCTAGGAGCTGTAGCAATGCGAGTTCTTACTAAGATGTTAAACAATGATGATGTTGAAGATAAAGAAATTGAATTATCATATCTATATACTCCACGTGAGTCAACTAAAGATTAATTCAAGCAAGATATTGGGAAACCAATATCTTTTTATTAGGAGGGGTGTTCAATGATAATTGCTGATGCACAAGATGAGATTTACCCACATCAGGGTTACAGTAGATTAAGAAGTTCTGTTAGAGGTCTTGTATTTGATGGTGATAAGTGTGCCTTCATGCATATCCTAACCCATGATGAATTTGGAGCTCGTGATCATTTCGAAATACCTGGTGGCGGTATTGAAAAGGGAGAGGACCACAGTGAAGCTTTAAAGCGCGAGCTTTTAGAAGAAGTTGGTGCCCATGTAAGTGTTGGTAAGTATTTAGGTCTTTATATTGAACGCCTCAATACCATCAAACGCATATCCTTCCATCATTACTACATCTGTCATCTTAAAAGCTTGGGTCAAAACCAACTCACGGACTATGAGAAGGAAGTGATTGAGGGAATTGAATGGCATACTCCTTTAGAGTGGCTAGAGATACTCAGTAAACCTCTTGAAGGTGTTAAC
>JBGXRX010000098.1:0-3628 GCA_041811795.1 Erysipelothrix sp.
CTAATGTTTGTACAAATTCATTATAGCAAATGGGATAGCCAATGGCTCTTTTTACTTTTACACAATTATATGGACTTTATCTGTACTTTTCGTTATAGGTAGAGATTATTAGTTATTATAGTTAATAATTACTTAACAATAAAAGTACCAGCGTTACCACGGATTGCTTCTTTCGCCGCTTCTAGTGAAGTAATGATAGCTTTAGCACCATCCTTACTTGAAACAAAACGATGAGCTGCTTCAACTTTTGGTAACATTGAACCTGGAGCAAAGTGGTTTTCACCGATGTATTCTTCTAATTGATTTAAGTTAATTTCGCTTAACCATGTTTCTTCAGGTGTACCATAGTTTAACGCAACTTGATCTACTCCTGTTAGGATGATCAACATATCCGCATCAATTTGTTGAGCTAATAAAGCTGCAGCAGCATCTTTATCAATTACAGCATCAACTGCCTCATAGCTAGTTCCATTATCAACTACAGGAATACCACCACCACCTGAGCATATTACTACATGGCCAGATTGCATAGCATCTGCAATAGCTTTAGCTTCTAATAATTTCCTTGGTAGAGGTGAAGCAACAACTTGTCTGTATCCTCGACCTGAATCTTCAACATAATCTTTAAATCCAATTTCTTTAGCTTCTTCTAATGTATAGAATGGTCCAATTGGTTTGCTAGGTTTTAAGAAACTTGGATCATTAACATCTACTAATGCTTGAGTTAGAATAGTTGCAACAGTCTTGTTGATATCTTCCTTCCTTAAGTGATTCATTAGAGCATGTTGTAAGTGATACCCGATGTATCCTTGTGACATAGCGATGCTTTCTGGTAATGGCATTGATTCAATGTTCTTATCGACACTTGATCCAGCACTGAAAGCCAATTGAATTTTACCTACTTGAGGTCCGTTACCATGAACGATAACAACTTCGTTACCATCTTTAATCAATTCAGTAATATGTTTTGTTGCAATTTCAACAGCAGCGATTTGCTCAAGATTGTTCTCTCCTAAAGCATTACCACCTAAAGCAATTACAATTTTGTTTTTCATTTTAATGTCCTCCGAAGTTTAATGTCTAGACCAGCCATGTTCTCATACACCTCATACTCGGTGCATGACTAAGCGCAATCACATTATACAGTAGATTAAGACCCTAAAGATAGATAGCGCTTAAACTTTTTGACTCTTCAATATCAAGATTAAAACCAATGAGATTTCAAGATAGTACTTGGCTTATTATGAACGGTATCGGTATTTTGACTAAAAAGTAAAATCTAAACTAGATTATTAATTGCTTTCTTTAAGCGATTAAGACTCGATACTAATACTTCCTTAGAACAAGCAATATTCATACGTTGAAACTGTGAAAAATTTTCTCCAAAGATAAATCCAGGACTTAAATCCAAATGGCTATCATGGGCGATAAAGTTATTTAGTTCCTCAATATCCATTCCTAATTTTTCAAAATTAATCCAAGTTAAATAACTGCACTCAAGTGGGCTAAGAATTAATTCTGGTAGATTGCTTTCAAAATACTCTCTCATGTATTTGTAATTAGAGTCGATATGAAGGAGAAAAGCATTAAACCAGTATTCACATTCATTAAATGCAATTTCAGTGGCTTTTGGTCCAAAAGCAATCAATATATGCTCCGCTTGTTGGAACATATAATTCTGGTATTGCTCTCTTATTTCGACATTATGCATTAGAAGTGCAGAAGTTTGAAGTCTAGATAAATTAAAACTTTTACTTGCGAAACTGCAACAATAGCATCAGGATTAATTTCTAAAAATGAAATATGCTTCGAACCTGGCATTATCAGATCAAAGTGAATTTCATCTGAGAAAATAATGATTTGATTTCTAATACAGATATTATTGATTCTTTCCAAATCATCTCTAGTTTATACCTCCCCTAAGGGATTATGAGGAGAAGAGAAAAGTAAGAATTTACTTTCTTTAGCCTTTGCCTCAAAATCATCAAAGTCTATCTCATAGCTTCCATTGTTATAAACCAAGTTGCTTTCGACTGGTATGCGTTTAAGCTTATTAATCGAAGGAACCAATGGATTATAAACAGGTGTCATGATTAAAACACCATCACCTTCTTTTGTAAAAGCTTTTATGGCATTCCAAAACCGGTAATTCTACCTGCACTATCAACAATTGCTTCACGTTCTATGTTTCAGCCATAACGTCTATAATACCAAGATTGCAATGCCTCATAGTAACTTTCAGTTGTATGTTTATAACCAAAAACCTTGTCCTTAGTGAATTCTATCAAACCATCGTTAATTTTTTGCGGATGTTTTAAATCACTATCTGCAACCGATAAAGATAGTTAATCATTTTGAGCTAAGCTCCATTTCATCCAACCTTGCTTCTTTTTTCAACCACTGTATTAAAATCAAACATGTAAAATCACCTTTCTGATAAAGGACTAGAGTGGAAGAACTAATTCGTTTCCATCCAATTCAAAGTCCGATGACTTATGTCTAATGAGTAACTGTTTATCACATGTTTTGTATATATACTCTTTCTCATTTAATAACATATAAGCACTTACTGAGTATAGTCTATTGTATGTCTTTGTGTAATAACACTGCCCTTGACCATATCAACATTATTAAGAATATGGACTCCTTGTATCAAGAGTTCTTCTTTTGTGTCGACTCCTTTTGCACTTAATTTATTATAGAGTGTTCTAATAAATCGAGATGGTGAAGTAGAATCACCAGGTAATCCGAAAGTACCACTACCTTGTCCGAATGCTTTAAACTCTTTACCAAACAAAGTTTTAGGTGATACTTGATTTGGACCTAGACTAATGTAATTTCTAACATTGGTCTCATGCCAAATATAATCAGGGCTGTTAGCTAGGACACCTAGTTCGTTCTCGTAAAAATGAGTACCTATATGAGTGATTTCCAGTACAGCTTTATCACCGTGAATGTCGTGAAACGACCAGTGGAGGAGCGGAACAGTTCCAATAAAATACAACTTTGTAGATAGTATAGTGTAATTCTTAAACAAGGCTTTGATATCCCTGATTGATTTACATTGCGCTAGTACTAATTGAACCAGTTGTTCTGCCGCAATCCCGATAGTTCCATCGATCGCTTCATCCGCATATGAAGCATAGCCTTCAAAATATAAGGTAGCTGCTGCTAATCCGTGTTCATTAATACCATACGCCATTTGATATGCACCAATATCTTTGACCAATCCCATAAAAGCGTAATGGTTGCTGTTTGTAATATTATCTATACCTAGTGATAATGGATAGTGTCTTGGGAAAAAGACAAACTCGGGTTCCAGTTCAAAAGAGAAATCCAATCTTCGAGCAAATAAATAGTCATTATTCGTACTTTTAAAGATACATTCGTGCACATATTAAATCCTGATCTATATTAATTTCTTATCCGTTCTATTTTATAATTTCACTAATTCTAGAGTGAGGTATATCTTATTTCTTTAAAGTCAAAAAAAACACCCTTTCGGGTGTTTTCATCTAACTGGCAATGATCTATCTTCACTTGGGCTGGCCAAGCTATTGTCGACGCTAAAGTGCTTAACTTCTGTGTTCGGGATGGGAACAGGTGTGACCACTTCGCTAATATCACC
>JBGXRX010000099.1:0-5834 GCA_041811795.1 Erysipelothrix sp.
CCCAAGAAGAGATTAATAAAATTAATCAAGAAGTAATTACGACACTTTCTATTTCTTCGCAAGTATATCTTAAAGGCTACTTCCACCAAAGACCATTTCTATCGCCATAAGAAAACACCACCTGTGAAGGTGGTGTTATTTGCATTTATAGGATAAAGCAGACTCAATCATTGATTGCCATGTTTCCCAATCATGGCCTCCAGGAATCTCATGATAAACGTGGCCTATTGCTAACGATTTTAAGTATTGGTGTAAATCTCGATTAAGTTGAGTAAACATATCTTGATCACCGCATGATAAATAAATTTGTGGAATATCTTCTGATTCTAGTGTGCTTAAATAGTAAAGAACATCCTTATCAGAACCTTTAACTTTATCCAAATCACCAAAGATAGACGTGAGATATGACACATTTTGTAGGTGTTCGAAATCGTATTTTACGATCTCAGGTAAATGGTTTGTTAGAAGTGCTGAAGAAAAGGCAAAAATAGCAGAGAAGTTCTGATTGTATTTTAAGCCATTAATAAGAGCTCCATAACCACCCATTGATAATCCACCAATCCAAGTATCTTGACGACGAACTGATAGTGGCAATAAATCTCTAGTGATATTGATTAACTCCTGTCCAATGTAAGCTGAGTAAAAGTCTAAAGAATCAGGATGATCGAGGTAAAACTTATTGTCACCAGATGGCATCACAAATGCGATCTGATAGAGATTTGATAGTATCTGGATATTAGTATTATTACTCCAATCACTGTGGTTACCAGTTAGACCATGCAGTAAATAAAGACAAGGAAAGCCATTTGGTGGAATTTCTCCTTCGGGTATAATCGCTGTGATTGGTACCCTTCTAGATAATGATTGAGATACAATCTCAAGTGTTAATTTAGCCATAATCCTCTCCTTTAATTAGTGTTCATTATATCATAATCATCAATGCAAAATGAATGCCTTTCGACCCTAAGACATTAATAATCTATCATTAAAAGTTTAAAGAAAAGCCATCACTATAGTGATGGCTTAGATAATTATTAATGCTCGTATTATTGAATTGATTTTCTTGCTTTACGTATTTTAAATAGACGTGGCACAAGTACTGCTGCATATGTCATTAGGAAAATAGTTCCAAAACGAGCAACTTGTAGATCAACACCTGTTAATGGTTTATTAACATCAAACAAACGAAGTAGAATCATTAATGATAATACAAATAAAATTGTAATCTGTGAAAATGTATTGGCTTCTCTAGCCTTTAAGAAATCGACAGAATTCATTTTATCGATGTCAGCTTGATTTAATTTGATTGTAGAGCGTTTTGGTAAGAATACAAACATTAAGTAAGCATTTGCTACTACAATGATTGATACCATAATGAGCATGGCTAATGTGATACTTTGTCCAAAGATACCAAAGATTAAGAGGAAGATTAGTAGTCCAATAAGGTTTGAGTTCTTTAGAGTAGAGTATATTTTCATATCTGAATCTGGAATATGTTGTCCACTTGTTTGATCTGTATTGATGTACAGTAATCGACGACGTCGATCTTTTAATATATTTTGCTTTGCCAGTTCTATTTCTCTTTTATCCATATTGTCCCCCTATAATACACCAAAGTGTTGTAACGCTTTGATGATTCCATCTTGATCTACTGATTCAGTAATATACCCGGATACTTTCTTAACATTGTCAGTACCATTACCCATCGCTACTGAAATTGGAGCATGTTTTAGGAACTCGACATCATTTTCTCCATCACCAAAAGCAGCGTATCGGCTTGTACCTAGTAATTGGTTAACACGAGCTACACCATTGTGTTTTCCTGATTTTAAAGGAATGATTTCCATGTTACCTAATTGGTCATGGAAAAATTGACACTTGGCTTGAACTTCTTCAAGGAGTTCATTTTCAATCTCATCAAAGTTATAGCAAATGATATTATATACACGCTCATCCTGGTAATTTTTAACTGTTAATTCTTCAGTTCCAAAGTGTTCCTTAGCTGCTAATAATTTAGCATTTGGTTCCTTTGTAATAAAGTTGATATCACCCTCCACTAATAGTGGTCCAGATACTTGTGCATCTAGTCTATGGAGTAATGAAGGATCAAATAGAATTTCATCTACTAATTCCAATTTACTGTCTAGGATTTGTGAGCCATTAGCTAACACAAAAGCATCCCATTCAATGAGTTCTAAAAGTCCTAAATCTTTAATGCCTTCGTAGTTTCTACCTGTGCAAAGTGCAACTTTATAGCCTTTACTTTTCAGGTCAATTAATGCATTACTTGTAGCTTCTGATATCGTGTGGTCATGGTTGTTTAATAAAGTACCATCCACATCAAAAAAGAATATTTCAACGTCTTTCATATTTTATCACCTCAATTATTATAGCATGTTTATGCTATAATACGCCTATGAACTATAAGCTAACCAGATCCAATCGAAAAACCATGGCTATAATTATTAGGGATGGTCAAGTGCTTGTCAAAGCACCTCAATATGTTGCTCAATCACAGATTGATTCTTTTGTTCTATCCAAAAGAAAATGGATCGAAGGAAAGTTAGACATGTATGAAAGTCCTGGCTTTAATGAAACACTAACAGGTAGTGTCCGCATCTTTGGACAACTCTTAAAAATAGAAGTAATAGAAGGTAAGCACTTTGATTATGAAATTCACTCATCAACACTATTCATCTATAAACCCATCAAAATGAGCTTAGAACTTTGTTCTAAAAAAATGGAAGCAGTATTTAAGCTTCAACTCATTGAAATACTTGAAGCAAGTGTTCCTTATTATGCTGGGTTGTTGCAATTAAAAACGCCTCCTTTTAAGGTGAGGCGTTATAAGCGATTGCATGGTCGCTGCTCTAGAGCAGGGGAGTTAGCATTTAATACCTATCTCTTCCATGAATCCATTGAGTTTATTCATTATGTTGTTTTACATGAATGTGCACATTTGATTGAATTTAATCATTCAAAGAATTTTTATGCCATTATTGAAAAGCATATGCCTGACTATAAAGCGATTATTGATTCAAGTAAGTTGAAAGATAATCTTCATCCGGATCAATAAACATACTCTTTTGAGTCGATAGAGCAACTAAACCAAGAGGTCCTTTAGCGACCTTTTTTATATTTCTAACTTGAGTATAGTGAACTTCAACTGATGATGAGTGTCGTCCTGCTGAGAAGTAGGCAGCAAGTTGGCAACACAGTCTTTGTTTTTCTTCATCCATATGATCTGTTTTAAGTAATACATGAGCTCCTGCCATATTAGCGGCATGGAACCAAATATCATCTTTACGTGCTAACTTGAAAGTAATAGTATCGTTTTGTAAGTTATTCTTACCAACATAGATATCAGTAACATCATCAAAAGCAATGTGAATGTAATTATTCTTACGCTTCTTACTTTGATTCTTTCTAACTTTCTTCTGGTTAAGGATACCCTGTTCAATTAACTCTTGGGAAATCTCTTGAGCATCTTCAACGGAAGCTTGTTGGATTTGAGTTTTCAATACATCAAAGTAAGCAATTCTATTTTTAGTACCTTCAATTTGCTTCTCAAGATATTGAATTGAAGTTTTAGCCTTATTATATTTTTTGAAATAACGTTTTGCATTCTCTTTAGCTGAGAAACGTGGGTCCAACTCAATAGTAAGCTCATTACCTTCAAAATCATCAAGAGTAATTGACTTAGCACCTGCTTCAGCCTGATAACCAAAAGCAAAGAGTAAGTCACCATATTCTCTTAAGTGTTCACAATCTTGTGCCTTTACAAGGTCATCTTCAAGTTTGGGTAACTTGGACAAGGCACGCTTGGATTCCCTGTTAACAAGCTTTAAAAGGTCTCCTGTATGGTCCTTGATTCTTGCTTGAGCTTGTAGATCTTTATAGAAATAATCCAATCCATCATTAATAGGGAAGACTTTACTTGATGCATTCATATGTCTAAGTTCAATAACATGATAATCCTTAGCATAAACATAAAGTGACTGAGATGATAATATCTCTTCCTTAATTGCTAAGATATCTTGTCCCGATTCTAAACGATGTAATATTTCTCTTTCCAATACAGGTGAAATACCATCAAACTGACTTCTCAGTAACATGTCCTTATTCATTGTTTCTAATTCATTGAATGACTTCTTATCAAACGCTTCAGGAAACTCATAGAGACTTCCAGGATGAATACTTCTTTGATTAGATTCAAAACCTGAATTTCTACGATTAGCATCCAGTATTGTCAGATCCTCAGAACATAAAATCATATTAGCTGATTTACCGATGAACTCCATAATAATCTTATTGTTATTAATAACACCCATCTCATTACGATGTTCAACTGTTATGGTTAAGATTCTATCAAAACCCTTTTGCTCAATAGCAGTGATAATTCCCCCTGCAAAGTGTTTTCTTAATACCATTAATATATGTGTTTGATCAAGATTAGTCGAAGACTTCTCTTGAGTTAATTGAATTCTTGCAAAATTAGGGTGAGTTGAAATAAAGAGATTTACTTTCTTACCATTAAATCCATTTAGTAAAAACTCATGGTCTGAAGCCTGTGTAATCCGATTGACCTTAATCGGTAATTCCCCTTGTATCTCTGATACAATTCTATGTAATACAACACCATCTAGTGCCATAGTATCACCGCCTTACTGTGCTTTATTATACCACAATCACACTCCTTGTGACTTGGTGGAATCAGGCGTATACTTTAATTACAAGGAGGATTTAAGTATGAATAATTTATACCACGCAATGAATGTATATTTAGCCGATGTTACTGTACTATCTCAAAAAGTGCATAATATTCACTGGAACCTCAAAGGAAACGGATTTATCCCTGTTCATAGTGAATTGGACAACTATTATGATGAACTTCAAGATTTCATTGACGAAAGTGCAGAGCGTTTGCTCATGATTGGTGATCGACCAGTTGGTAATCTTAAAGCAATGCTTGCAAGTACTCGACTGAAAGAACTTGAAGATCAAGACATTACTGATAAGGAAGGCTTTGAAGTATTGATTGTTGATTACAATCTACTTCGCGACCAAGCCCTTCATATCATTGGATTATGCGAAGACCTTAAGGACCCAGGTTCTGCTGATCTTTATACTGACATGCTTCGTAAAATAGAGAAAAAGCTCTGGATTATGAACGCTTATATTACCTAGTCCAAGTCTAAAAGCTCCCTTAGGGGAGTTTTTTTATTTTAATAGTATTGAAACTCATATGTGTAGATGTAGGGTAAATGTTGAGACATGTTTAAGTTTAGGTTACTAGTCCAATTTTAGGTTTACCACATCTCTTTTTTGATGATACGTAAGTACATTTATGGAGCATCCAAAAATCTATTGTGAACTTATTGTGAAGCGGTATAGTAGGGTTACAGGAGGAATTAAGAATGAAAAAACTAGTTGTAGCTTTGCTTGCATTGATGATGGTTTTAAGTGGTTGTTCAAGTAAACCACCTACCGATAAACAAGCAGATAAAATCGTTATTTGGGCTTGGGATGAATCATTTAACATCGCAGCTGCAAATACTGCTAAGACATACTACAAAGGGAAAGCAGAAGTTGAAATTGTAACCATGTCTCAAGATGACATTGTTCAAAAACTCAATACTTCACTATCCTCAAATTCTGTTGAAGGATTGCCTAATATAGTACTGATCGAGGATTACAAAATCCAAGGGTACTTAAAGTCATTCCCAGAATCATTCGCTGATTTAAACTCTATCGTAGATGATAGCAAGTTTGCAGAATTCAAAACGGCAGTTACAAAAAAAGGTGATACCAACTATGGAGTACCTTTTGACTCA
>JBGXRX010000100.1:0-8614 GCA_041811795.1 Erysipelothrix sp.
ATTCTCTTACTAAATAGTGACAATTCTAACCGAATTTTAACTTTAGATAGGTCTAACTTGATCGTAATTTATCCAATGGTCAAAAAAGATCGATTTTATCCGATCTTTTGCATACTTTTAAACTTTATATCTTTATATTATGAAAATAAGGCAATAATGTCACTTGTAGACATCTTTGTTATGGTTCCTTGATTGTTTTCAACGAAGGCATTAAAGAGATCTTGTTTTTGTTCTTGTAGCTTGATTATTTTCTCTTCGACAGAGTCTTTCATAATCAATTTAAATACTTGAACATTGTTTTTCTGTCCGATTCTATAAGCACGGTCAGTTGCTTGGTTTTGTGCAGATACGTTCCACCATGGATCAAAATGAATAACCGCTTCAGCTGAAGTTAAGTTGATTCCTGTTCCACCAGCTTTGAGTGAAATTAGGAATACTTCAGTATCATCTGATTGGAAATCATTAACGCGTTGACGTCTGTCTTCACGTGATGTTTGTCCTGTTAGTGTTGTATAAGTAATGCCTCTTTGATCAAGTTCATTTGCCATCAAGTCTAAGACTGAAGTAAATGATGAGAATAGTAGAATTTTCTGTTTGTTCTCTCTTAGTGTTTCAATTAAATCCAATGCCCCTAACATTTTAGATGACGCATTTGGAATGTTTTCAAACAATACACGAGGCTCATTACAAATTTGTCTCAAACGAGTCAGCATGGCTAGAACTTCAATTGAGTTTTGAGTTTCACTACCCTTAAGTTGGTCATTAACCAAGGCAAGGTGTGCTTGATAGAGTGCTTTTTCTTCTTGTGAGAATTCAAATTTAATTGTTTTCTCAATCTTGTCAGGTAGTTCTTTAAGAACATCCTTCTTCATACGACGTAGAATGAATGGTTCAATTAATTTCTTTAATAACTCTTGAGCATCTTCATCTTGTCTTTGAACAATAGGTCTTTCGAATTCATGCGCAAAGCGTGAGTATGAATATAAGTACCCTGGCATGAGGAAATCAAATATAGACCATAACTCTGCTAGTGTATTTTCAATGGGAGTACCCGATAGTGCGAAGCGATGGCTTCCACTCAGTTGTTTAACGGAGCGTGCATTTAGTGTTTGTGCATTTTTAATGTATTGTGCCTCATCAAGAATAATGCAGTTGAATTGAATGTCTTCATAGTAATCAATATCACGACGTAGGTAGTCATATGATGTAATGATGATATCATAATCGTTTAGAGTTGCGATTTGATCAACACGTTCCTCTTTAATACCCATAACCGCTTTATGTTTTAAATGTGGTGCGAATTTCTCAATCTCATCAACCCAGTTCAATAATATTGAAGAAGGACAGATTACGATGGAAGGTCCAACCATGTCTTTCATAGAGTCAATAACACTTAAGGTTTGAACAGTCTTACCAAGTCCCATATCATCGGCTAAGATACCACCAAATCCATATTCTGATAGCGTTCTGAACCATTTGAAACCTTCTATTTGATAATCTCTTAAGATATCTTTGTAAAGATCAGGTACTTCAACTTCAGACTTATCAACCGATTGGAATCGTTTGATAACATCTTGGAAGATTTCTGATTTAGAGAATTCAATATCCCCAATCGATTCAGCATGTTCATTAACAGAGAATAATCGGTAAGATGGCATGACAATTGAACCTTCAGTCATAGAATCAAGTTCTACTTCATAAAGATTCAACATATCATCCACTTCTTGTAGAGTATCAGATTCTAAAGCAATCATAGACCCATCCTTAAGTCGGTGGAATTTCTTTTTCAATCGGTATGATGCAAGTACTTCTGCTAATTCATCCATTGGAATATCACTTGATGTGAATTCCATTTGTAATAAGTTGTTGGATAATCCGATTCCAACCTTCATATCATAAGTTTGCTTATTATTAAGTTTACTTAGAGTTTCAGATACATAGACTTGAGCAATCTTGTTTAATTGAGCTAAGCCTTTAGTAAGAAATGTTAATGTTGTTGCATCTTGAGGGTTAAAGTAGGCTGTATCCCCTTCTACATAGGATGCATAACGTTGTAAGTTGTTTTCTAATTGTCTTAGTAATCCTAAGTTATGATCACCAAATCCTGGAACCTTAAAGCCATGGTTGATGGCCTCTACGCGAAGTGATACTAAACCATCTTCAACCACATCTCCATAAACATGAAGTTGTGGTAGAGCTTGAATGAACTCTTCAAAGGAATCACCTTCAAAGCCAAGAACATCTTTAAGGTCTTCAAGAACATATGTAACAAAGTCTGGCATTGATTCTTTATCAATAATAACTTTACCTAATTGGTGGATTTCACTTAGAAGACGTTTTGCTTTACCATAAGCATCCAGTTTATATCGAGATATTTCTGAATCATACATAAAGTAGGCGTGGTTTTTCCCAAGTACAAAGGCATCCTCATCATAATGAGGAATTGAGAATTCATAATCGTCTTCTTCATTCTCAGTTACTAATATAGGGAAAAGATTTTGATTATCAACAACAGCAAAGTCACGATAATCTGCACCTAACTTATGGTAAGTATCGAATAGGAAATCCAGTGATGGTTGTCCTAAGAAGAAACTTTTAAATACTGCTTGAGAACTTAAGTTAAATTTCATTTGTTCTGAAAGTAAGTGGTTCATAAACTTAATTTGACGCTGACTTTCTAAATCAAATTCCTCAATATCATGAGTTAGTTCTAAATGTTTTCCATATGTGTAGTCAGCTTTCGTTGCTACCATACGCAAGAATTCCTTTAAATCAGGAATAACATACATTTGGCTACGGCCAATTTTAAATGAAATTTCAATTTCTGGTTTAATTTTGATGGATGCTCTAATCTTCACTTTTTCAAGTGTATCTTCTAATCTGAAGTTCAATAGTGAATCTTCTTGTAGGGCTTGAATCATTTGTAGTGAGCGATCTTTAATCAATTTAATCTCTTCGGTTTCAAATTCTTTTCTCATATCATCATAGATATCATGCCAGTGATTTTGATTACTAACCTTATAATAAAATGGGTATGATTTAGGGTTTAAATGTTGTAATTGTAATAAGGTTGATGCCACGTGAACACATGGATCATCACTTCGATGGTCTAAGCAATCACAATGGTGTGATCGCACCAATCCTTTTTCACTCAAGGCAATAAAACTAGTATTAATTTTACCGCTGTCATCTGTTAAAACCTTAATGCTATAAAAATGGTCATATCCAATGTGGACAACCTCTAACTCTTCAATATAATCATTGTTTAGATAATCTTTTGCACTCACCATTAAACTATTATGCGTAATGATGCGTTTGATTTCACTATCTAGTACTAACATAAATCCACTCCTTCACTGCTTAAATTGCATTATGTTATTATAACGTGAAATGGCTCTGGGTACAATGATTGACACTCGACTAAAGCTCATAATCACTATTAAAACCAATCATTTTAATAATTCTTGGCAATCTTGTTTTATTAAGCTCTAATATGAGCAATAGATCGAACATACTTTATAAAGCCACTTCCAAACATGATATAATAATTAGAAAAAGGAGACTTATAATGAAAGAACATTTAGACCAATTAAATACATTATTAAATATTGAAAGTCCTACAGGAAATACTCAAGCTGCTATAACTTATTTAGAAGAAGTTTTTGCAGAATACGGTATTAAGACTCAAGTGACACCAAAAGGTGCACTGATCGCTACCATTCCAGGTCTTAGCGAAGATGCAATAACACTATCAGCCCATGTCGATACATTGGGTGCAATGGTTAAAGAAATTAAACCAAACGGTATGTTAAAACTAACTCAACTGGGTGGTTATGCTTGGACTACAATTGAGGGTGAATATGTAACTATCAATAACGGTAGAAAGCAATTAGCAACAGGTACTGTTTTATCAACAGTTGCTTCTTCTCATGTTAATGGTGCTAAGACAAACGCAACAGAACGTAATGGTGATACTATCGAAGTTCGATTGGATGCCAAAGTATTTACTAAGCAAGATACATTAGACCTAGGCATTCAAGTCGGAGACTTTGTTAACTTTGATCCTCGTACAACTTTTACAGATACAGGATTTATCAAATCTCGTCACTTAGATGATAAGGCATGTGTGATTGCTCTACTAGCAGTTGCAAAAAACATTTCAAGACTACGTATGCAACCAAAAAACACGATCCATTTCTTCTTCTCAAATTATGAAGAAGTTGGTCACGGTGCAGCCGCTGGTATTCCTGAAAATACAAAAGAGTTTATTGCATTAGATATGGCGGCTCCCGGACCTGGTCAGGAGTCAGATGAATATTCTGTTACAATCTGTGTTAAAGACTCATCAGGCCCTTATGATCTTGATATGCGTCTTAAACTTGAAGACTTAGCTAAAGAAAATAACATTCCTTATAAATTGGATATCTATCCATTCTATGGTTCTGATGCCTCCGCTGCTCTTGCTGCAGGAGCAAACTTCCCTTGTGCCTTAATCGGACCTGGTGTTGATGCATCACACTCATTTGAAAGAACTCATACTGAAGCACTTCAAGCTACCATTGATTTAACACTTGCTTATCTGCAAGCACTTTAATTAAATAATGTTGATGCCGAATATTTAAAGCATTTTCAGATGAAACTCAAAGACCTGTTTTTGTTTACTTTCAAAAAACAGGTCTTTTTATATGAATTTAATGAATTTAAACGATAATATGAATTGTCATCCAAGAATGTGAGTAATATCATAAATATATATAGATAATTGGTGGGTTGTCAATGAAGAATAAATCCAATAACCAATAATACAAGGAGTACTAAATGTACAAAAAAGGAAACTGAAAATGATTAAAATACTACTAGGAACTTTTCTTATATCTTTTCGAATCTTAATTACAAGACTTTTTCAAGTTACATACTCTTTCACCCTAATACCAGGCGTATCGAAACTACAGATACCATATCTTTCATTACCCTACTGCCTGCTTTTATAGGCTGGATTTTCATTTACTTAGGTTATAAGGAATTAAAAGATAGCAAAAACACTACCGATACTAAATTTTTAAATCCTTAAAGTTTTCAATTATTGTATCTGCTACCATATTCCTAATTGATGCTATACCTTCAACTTTTATTAGAACATATATTGATGGTGCTCAACATCCACGTTTCATAGCTTTATACTTTGTCCTGGGTCTGTTTAGAATCCTAGCTAAAATATACTTACTTTACGTTGAGTATCGATTACTTAAGCATTTGATGTCATTGAATATGGTTAGTCAAAAGTTACCAAGTTACTTATTAAAAATGACACTCTTTTCAAGAGTCACTTCCTATTTTTCCATAATATTTTATCCAAGGCAAACAACCTACAATACACTTTCTCCATTTAATATCATGATTTCTATTTTCTCAATGAGTCTATACCTTTATCTGGCAATAAATCATATTAATAGTAATAAAGTGCTCGCATAACCATATAATATAGCGAAGCAAATAAATTGGAAAATTTTGCATTGTTGGAAAACGATTAGTTAATACATGTGTCTTACACTTGAGGATCTAAAGCTACAATTGATTTAACACTTACTTACATAGAAACAGTTTAGTATGATTGAGGATTCATTGAATCAAATATAAACAAATTGAACTCCCTACCTGAATTCAGGTAGGGAGTTCAATTTGTTTATTGTGTTTTTTTATTAAGTTGTATCATTTCTTCCTGGCTTAGATATCTCCAATGTCCAGATGGTAGATCATCTAAATTGATATGCATTATACGAATACGTTTTAAACCGACAACTTTGGCTCCAAGAGCTTTCGCCATACGTCTAATTTGTCTGTTCAATCCTTGTTTTAAAATTATATTGTAAGTATGTTTACCTGTTAGAAGAACTTTGCAAGGCAGTGTAGTTTGCATGGTATGAGCCACTGGATTGTAAATCTCTACACCATTTTCCATTTGCTTGGCAAATAGATTAGAAATCTTCTTATCAACAGTTACTTCGTATTCCTTATCGTGTCCATACTCTTCCAACAATATTTTATTAACAATATCGCCATCGTTGGTAAGCAGTATTAGACCTGATGAATCTTTATCTAAACGTCCAATTGGAAAAATAGTTTCCCCATAGTCCATAAAATCTACAATATTACCTTCAATTGAGCGATCAGTAGTACATGTGATACCTACCGGCTTATGAAGTGCGATATATACTCTTTTAATATCTTTATTGATTAGATTACCTTCGACACGCACTTGCTGTCCAAAGAATACTTGTTGGCCTACGATAGCAACTTTGTTATCAATAGTAACAAGACCCGCCTCGATGAGGCGATCTGCTGCACGGCGAGATGTGTATCCTGAATCCGAAATGTATTTATTCAGACGGTATGACTCTTTGACTTCATGATCCATCTCAACATCATAAACTGGCAGTGAATTTTCGAACTTGATTGCTTTTTTCATCATGAAATAATAAACCTAGCATAACGAGAAGCATCTTCGTGAGATACTGAAGCTTTGAATTGAGCACCTTGATCATTATATTCAAGATTTTGCACTTCATAGTTCTTCATAAATATATCTAGTACAGCTAAATCATCAAATGGCACTAAGAATTCAGCAAGCACAAAGTGTTCATTTAACATAGACTCAACCTTGTTAAGCAACATTGAAACATCACTTGGATCCAGAGCTGAGATAAAGACCTTTTCATCATACTCAGATACTAATGTGTCAACCAGTTCCATTTCGACTCTATCTATCTTATTAAATACAGTCAATATAGGTGTGTTAACATCCATGGATTTTAATAGTTGAGCAGTCGTCTCCATCTGTAAATCTAGGTTAGGGTTGGATAAATCAACTACATGTAAGATAAGATCGGCATAACGAATCTCATCCAAAGTACCTTCAAAGGCATTTACTAAGGCTGTTGGTAGTTTAGAAACAAATCCTACAGTATCTGAAATTAAGAAACTTGCACCTGATTTAAATTTAGTAGAACGGTGTGCTGTGTCTAAAGTGGCAAATAGCATATCCTTAACAAAGACTTCTTTAACTTCATCATTTTGTGGGTTAGTATTTAAAATTGCATTCATAAGTGTAGATTTACCAGCATTGGTATAACCCAATAGTGATACTAAAGGCAAGCTTGATTTCTCGCGTTTTTTACGAGTTACGTGGCGGTTCTCTTTAGCTCTGAAAAGCTTATCTTCAACCAGACGAATTTCTCTCATAACATGTCGACGATCCGTTTCAAGTTGACTCTCACCTGGACCACGAGTACCAATTCCACCACCTAATTTGGATAGGTAGTCACTATAACCAATAATACGAGGTAAACGATATTTCATTTGAGCAAGTTGAACTTGTAATTTACCCTCTAGAGTTGTTGCACGAGTAGCGAATATATCTAAAATGAGGTTGGTTCTATCGATGATTTTACAACCAATGAGTTCTTCCAAGTTTCTTAATTGTGTACCTGATAATTCTTCGTTGATAACAACTGTATCAGCTTCTAATTCTTCAACCATTTCTGCTAATTCTTCTGCCTTACCTTTTCCGATAAAAAGTCGTGCATTGACAGAATCTATTTTTTGAGTGAGTTGAGCAATGACTTGCCCCTCTGCTGCCTCAACTAGTTCTCCTAGTTCTTTCATGGCTGCTTTAATGTCAAAATCTCTTTTTCCAAAATCAACGCCAATCATTATTACTTTTTCTTTCATATTAGGACTCCTTTCGTTTTAAAACAAGCACCTTTAAATGAATGGTGATTGCATTAAAAATTTCATTTGATGTTTTGTATTGCGATAGAGGTGTCATACGAATTAGATCTGCATATGCTTCACTATCTAAATCATAGGTCTTCTCAATAACATGTTCTTCAATTATTTCAAATCGTTTAAATTTATAGTCAGTTGCTTCAAATGCATCCATGGATAAACTGGCTCTGAGTTCCTTAAGATAATGATGACCTGGAACCACCTTTAAAATGATACCATTATCCTTTAGGATACGATCCATCTGCGCCTCATTAGAAGGTGATAGGAAATTAAGTATCCCATCAACAGATTGATCATGAAGTGGCATGTTGGCTAAATCTGCAACCAGTGGAATGTAACCTAAAGATAAGTATGAGCTTGCTTGCGCTATAGCATCCTTAGACAGGTCTAAACCTAGCATCTCAAGCTCTCTATTTTCTAATAAAAACTTTCCATGAGTCCCCTCACCAGATCCCATATCACACCATAAAGAATGATTATTTAAATATCTGGATAAGACACTGTAGACCTCTTGGTAAAAGCCTTTGTCGATAAATCGACGGCGTGCTTCAAAGAGTTCTGCATTATAGACAGCATCTGCTTTTAAATGGTGCATTTTTACTAATGTAACATATCCCTTCTTGTTGATATTGAAGGTATGGTGATTGCTACAAACGAGACTTTTCCCCATGAGATTGAATCCTTGATGGCAATGGGGGCACATAAATACATCAGGATGTTTTAATATAAAATCTGTAAAATATGTTTGCTTCTTTTTCATAGTCTCTCCTGGCTACCATTTTAACATAAAAACACCGCCCTATATAGAGCGGTGGCATTATCCTCCTAA
>JBGXRX010000101.1:0-5762 GCA_041811795.1 Erysipelothrix sp.
CTTTTACAATATTTTCCATAATTTAGCTCCTTATTTTGAGATTTTTGTTGAAACAGATTTTCCTTGTGCTGCTTTCAAGATATTGTTTTCATCATTCATATTGAAAACAAGTAAATCGATGTCATTATCCATGCACATTGATGTTGCTGTAGCATCTAGGATGCTTAAGCCTTCTTGCAATACTTGCATATAAGTTAATGAATCGTATTTAACAGCTTGTGGATCAAGTTTTGGATCCGCTGAGTAAACACCATCAACTCCATTTTTCGCCATCAAGATAACATCTGCCTTGATTTCTGATGCGCGTAATGCCGCTGTAGTGTCAGTTGAGAAGAAGGCTGAACCTGTTCCTCCACCAAATACAACAACACGACCCTTTTCCAAGTGACGAATTGCACGTCTTGGAATGAAAGGTTCTGCGATTTTATTCATTTCTACAGCTGATTGAACACGTGTTTCAACACCAACGCGCTCAAGTGAACCTTGAATTGCCAATGCATTGATAACAGTTCCTAACATACCCATGTAATCTACCTGGATACGATCAATTCCTAGGTCATCTGCCATACGGCCGCGTACGAAGTTTCCGCCACCAACTACGATAGCTACTTCAATACCCTCTTCCGTCATTGTTTTAATTTGCTTAGAAACATCATCTAAAACATTTGAATCGAAGATTTCACCATCACTTGATAGTGCTTCACCACTCAATTTTAACAATACTCTTTTATACATTGTCTTATCCTTTCAAAAAGGACACAAAAAGTATTTGTGTCCTTTCAATCTAATTAAACTTGAGCTGCTTTAGCAACTTCTTCTGCGAAGTCTTCAACTTTCTTTTCGATTCCTTCACCTAATCCGTATCTTACGAAAGATAGAACTTCAGCGTTGTTGTCTTTTAAGAACGCTTGTACTTTAGCTTTTCCGTCTTTGAAGTAAACTTGGTCAACAAGAGAAATATCTTGCATAGTCTTGCTTACACGACCTTTAATGATTCCAGCGATAACTTGTTCTGGTTTTTCTTTTAGGTCTTCATCGTTATTAACGATTTCAATTTGGATGTTTGTTTCGTGTTCGATAACATCTGCAGGAATTTCTTTTTGAGAAACATACTGAGGTGCCATTGAAGCAACTTGCATTGCGATATCGCGTGCTAGTTCTTCTGAACCGTTAACAACTGTTAGTGCAGAGATTTTTCCACCCATATGGATGTATGATCCGAATGCTTGAGCATCTTCTTTAGAAACAAGTTCAAAACGACGAAGAGTAATTTTTTCTCCGATTGTAGCTGTTGCTGCAGTAACTAATGATTCAACTGTTTCACCATTTACTTCTAAAGCTAGTGCTGCATCTAGGTCAGCAGGATTGTTTTCTAAGATTACTTTACTTAATGAGTCAACTAATTCAACGAACTGAGTGTTTTTAGCAACAAAGTCTGTTTCTGAGTTGATTTCAATGATTACAGCTTGGTTACCATCAACTAGAATGTTTGTAGTTCCCTCTGCTGCGATACGGCCTGACTTCTTCTGTGCAGAAGCAATACCCTTCTCACGTAGCCAGTCAATAGCTGCATCGATGTTACCTTCAGTAGCTTCTAAAGCCTTTTTACAGTCTAGCATTCCTGCCGCTGTACGGTCGCGAAGTTCTTTTACCATTTTTGCAGTGATTGTCATATTAAGCCTCTTTCTTTTCTGATACTGTCCCTTCAGCTCTTGGTGCAGCTGCTGGACGTTCTGTACGGTTGAAACGTTGTTGACGACGACGGTCATCACGTTTTTTACGTTCTTCAAATCTTTGACGACGACGACGGTCGTTTTCAATTGCTTGTTGTTCAACGTTAACAATGACATCTTCCATTGTGATATCTTCGATATCAGCATCTTGGTATGCAACTTGTAGAACACCAGCTTTTGGTTCGATCATAGCATCTGCCATAACCCCTACGATTGTACGGATTGCGCGGATTGCGTCATCATTTCCTGGAATTGCAAAGTCAACTGAATCTGGGTCACAGTTAGTATCAACGATACCGAATACTGGGATTCCTAATTTACGTGCTTCAGCAACTGCGTTTGCATCTTCTAGTGGATCAACTACGAAAAGTGCATCTGGTAGTTTTTTCATTTCTTTAATTCCACCAAGGAAGTTTTCTAAACGATCTTTTTCTTTTAATAGAAGTGATACTTCTTTTTTAGTATAAACATTGATTGCGCCTGAGTTTTCCATCTCTTCGATTTCAACTAAACGACGAATTGATTTTTGAATTGTACGGAAGTTTGTTAAAGTTCCACCTAACCATCTTTGATTGATAAAGAATGAACCACTTCTTAGTGCTTCTTCAACTACGATTGTTTGAGCTTGTTTCTTTGTTCCAACAATTAAAAGTTTACCATTTTTTTCTGCGATGTCTTTTAAAGCTGCATAAGCAGTGTTTAATTTATCTACAGTTTTGTTTAAATCGATAATATAAATACGATTCTTTGCTGAGTGAATGAATGGCTTCATTTTTGGATTCCAACGACGTGTCTGGTGACCGTAGTGAACTCCACTCTCTAATAATTTCTTCATTGATACTACATTTGACATAACTAATATCTCCTTTTTCCGTTAGTCCTCCATCACTTCTAAAAATTGACAACCCCTAAGGGCACGGGCCAATCCATCCGTGATGTGCGAAAGCACTTCTGTGCCACTTATAAATATACCACAATATCTCAATCAGGACAACTACAAACCATCATTTAACTGCCTATTTAGCAAGTATTTGATGATATTCATACTTTTTGCACTTTAAATCTATAGAGAATCCAATATAAACAGCATTAGAAAGGAAATAAAATGAGTTAACTCACATAACTTTATTGCTGTTTCCTAAGATAATAAGTTTCTACAATCTTAGGAGATACACCTACAATCCTCTTAAAGACCTGATTAAAGTACTTATAATCACTATAACCAACCGCCTCCGCCACTTCATAGAGATGAAGATCTAAATTAGAGATGAGATGAATTGCAGTTTGAATTCGGTAATCAGTGAGGTACTCGTTAAAGGTCATATTAAGGTGTTTTTGGAAACGAGTATTAATTGAGGTTGTGGATTTGTCCGATACACGCCTTAAATCTTCCATACTAATTTTCTCATTGAAATGATCCCTTATATAATTAATTACTAAGGTCAGACTCACCGACTCTACAGCAATATTTAAATCAATAATTTGAAAGCTTTGGTCAATTACCTCTTCTTTACTTAAGAAAAAGCGACGCATCTCAAGATCTTCAATTGCTTCTACTAGAGCATTCTCAAATAAGTTATGATCCAAAGGCTTCAGCAAGTATTCACTAACATTTAATCTAATAGCCTCTTTGGCATAGTTGAATTCTGAATGTCCAGAAACGATGATGAATGAATACATGTTATTGGGCAGAAATGAAATCATCTCTAATCCTGACATAATCGGCATGTTAACATCCAACACAATAATGTCAGGTTTAACTTTTTCGATTAGTTTCAGACCATCTTTACCATTACCAGCCTCTCCCACAATCTGACAATCAAAATTTCCCCATTCAATAGATGCAATAAGTCCTTGGCGTATGATATCTTCATCTTCTATGACAACAACTTTATACATATACCCTCCTTGGTATTTCTATCCTAATCGTGGTTCCTAAAGGTGAACTTTCAATATTGAAATGAGCTTGGTCTTTATAGATTAAATCCAATCTATGGTAAATAGAGAAAAGTCCATATTGGTTTGCGCTCTCAAGTTTTGAATGGTCCATATTTCTAAATCGATCTAAAGTAGCTTGATCCATTCCCGAACCATTATCCTTAATCTCAAAAATCATATAATCACCTTCGATTGTCCCTTTAATTTTTATCTCTAGTGACTCTTGTTGATTGAATCCATGTTTGATAGAGTTCTCGATCAGTGGTTGTAAAATTAATTTAGGAATACCTTCATCCAGTATTTCAGGATCAATATCAATTTCATATTTCAATCGATCATTCAACCTGATTTGCTGTATCTCTAGATATAATCTGATAAATATTAGGTCTTCTTTGAAATTAACCAACCCATCATTATACTCTATTGAATAACGTAACAATGTCGTAATATTTAGAATAAGATTTTGTGCTAATTTTGGATCACTAACTAATAGATATCGAATTGTTTCCAGTGAGTTATAGAGGAAGTGTGGGTTAAACTGTGCCTCTAGTTGCTTAATCTCAGCACGTTTATGCATTTCTCCTAAAGCCTCATTATGTTTCACTAATTCATCTAATTGAAGTGACATACGATTAAACGCTCGACCAAGGGATTCAAATTCGTCTTCGGTTTGCAAATCCAAAGTAAGCCCCAAGTCACCTTCACCAATCTTTTCTACAACCTGTTTTAATTGATCAATTGCACTTGAAGCATCCTTACCTACCTGTTTGGATACTTTTTTACCTGCCAGGTATTGAACATAAAGAACAATTGCCATCATAATCATCAAATAGGTGAATAAATTATTGAAAGATACTTTCTCTGTAAGAACATAGATTTTTATTGCCGGTACTTTATGATTTTTAACTTGTACTTTGAAATTACGATTATCTATCTGAACTTGTTTATCTTCCTGCAGATTGAATCGATTCAAGGGACGATCCTGAATTGGATGGGATCTAGCTAGAACGTAATTTCTAGCATCAGTAAGTACAAAGCTTTGAACACTTGAGTAAGGCAGCATTAAATTAATAGACTCTGGTTCAATATAAAACAAAGCAATTATATTTTCACCTTGCTTATTTTCGATACTCTGACCTAAAATCAATTGACTGATTCCTTCAGACGTATCTCTATCAAACATTGAAGTTGATATTAATTGACCATCTGCATTTTCAACGTTTCGTCTGAATGCTGCAGTATAAGTCTTATTATAGAAAGACCCTTCCTGGGCAGTATTCGTAATATAAAGAATCTTATCCGATTCATTATAAATACTTAAATCTCCCCTAAGATTGTGCGTCACCAAATAATCATAATATATAGAGTAGAACTGAGACTGACTTTCTACCTCTTTAAGGTCAGTAAATAAAGATTGAGTAACATCATGAAGATTATCCAATTCTGACTCAATTTCCTTTGTTGCTAAATAAGCTTTAAAGTTAGGTTTGATGATTAGTTCAAAACTAATAAAGAGTGTTAACAAGACAAAAAGGACCATCAATAATATGCGAGCATAAGATTGAAAGGACCTTTTAATTTTGTCTTCAAAACTCATATAACCTGTTTTATGTTTCATACCATAATTATACCAAGTTTATTGATAAATGGTAGCGATTACAGTCTAACATCTCCATCTTTTGATATTTTCATAAAGATTAATAAAGATGCAATAGTTAGTACAGACAGAATGGTTGATAGAGCCGCTGCAATACCATAATTCCCTCTTAATACTTGTGTATAGATTGAAACCGTTAAAGTTTGTGTTTTTCCTGAATACAGAATAACCGCTGTAGATAGCTCAGTGATCATGGTAATCCAGGAAAGAATAGCACCCGATATAATCCCTGCCGACATCATTGGAACTGTAATCTTGAAGAAGGTCTTAGACTTAGAACTTCCTAAAGATATAGCCGCCTCTTCTACCGAAAGTGAAATTTGCGATAGAATAGCAACACTGGATCGTATGGTGTAGGGCAATCGTCTAATAACAAGAGCTATAACCATGATGGTAAAGGTCCCTGTTAGAACAAATGGACGAGCTGAGAATGC
>JBGXRX010000102.1:0-5497 GCA_041811795.1 Erysipelothrix sp.
AAATTTTGATGACTTATGAAGGATGGGATTTTAAGTTGGAAATTTCCGACCCAACTGATTAATCAAGGGACGTTATGATTAATATCGAATGACTTAGCATAAAAATCAATCATAAGTGATATGGGTTCAGTCAAATAAAAAGAATCACATTTAAGAAAAACAACGATTTTGTTTCATTAGTTGGTTTATTCTGAATATTTTTTTATAATAATGGCCATATTACGAGTGTCAAATATCTATAAGTCAAAAAACCATCACTTTTGGGGAGAGCCTTCTCTACGTGATGGTTTTTTTAGAAATTTTAGTTTTATGACTCCTTAAAATTCTGGTAGTGAGATAAGGGTCAATTCTAAGGTAAGATCACACTAATGTAACATGTACCCTGAGCAGATATTTAATACCACTTGAAATAAACAGACCTGATTTAAGGGTTTGGTTGAATAAAATAAATAAGGGGATAAGGAAAAGAGAATTCCCAATTAATGGAAATTCTCTTTGTTAATGCCCTTGTTTTTAAACAGAACTGGGTTATTCTGTAAACAAAATAATGCAATGAGCCAACCTTAAATTGTATCTTTTCTCATTTTTAATTTATTAATGGTATTTCTTTTGTTTATATCGTTTGATAACGATGACCATTCCACCTGCAATAACAAGTAAGTAGGGTAGATAACTTATTGTTTTTTCAACTCCAGTTTTTGGAAGTGATTCTTTATTGTCTTCAACTTTATCTGGTGTTGGACTTGTTTCTTCTAGTTTTACAGAAGGTGCATTGTCATTTTCTTCTGGTTCAACAGGATTCTTATCATCGGTTTCAGTTGGTGTGCTTGGTACAAGGGGTGTTAAGGGCACGTCGGGTTGGGCAATCGTAACTTCGACTGAGAAGGTTTCTCCTTGATTAGTTGTATATGTCAGGGTTGTTGTACCACTACCAATTGCTTTGAATGTTGTTCCTACATCAATGGCAGCCCTTGTATTAATAGTAGGATCGTTGTCAGTTAAGTTAACGATTTGAATTATATTCTCATCATAAGTCCACACGCCACCTGCAGGTTTTGGATTTAGTGTGAATGTTTCGTTAAACTTAACTTTAACAGTTTCTTGTAAGTCGGTAATAGCGTGGGCTAAGGCATCTGATGAGGCGTTTAGTGCGCTAAGGCTAGCGGTATAGTCTTCATCAGTTGCATCGGGGTTTGTGAATGTTGCGGCAGCATTTGCATAAGCTGCAACAAACGTTTCCCATGACTTTGTTGTGTAGGTTGATTGACCTGCTTCAAGAGTTTCAGAGTGAGTAATTAATCCTAATTCAAGATCATGTTTGGGTTTACTTGTGACACTTACTTTCAGTGTTGCAACTATTTCATCAGAGATAGATGCGGTAATGACTGTTGTTCCTTGGGCAATTGCTCTTACAACACCCTTTGCATCAACACTTGCTACTGAATCATCTTCACTTGTCCAAATAACACTTTCATCTGCGCTGTAGTTTGTTGTTAGTTGTAATGTATTACCTTCAACAAGACTTACCTCATTAGTGCCATTTTCAATAACGAATGCTGGGATAGTAAATTCATATGCACCGATATTGGTAGCGGAGTCAATCACTTCTAGTTCAATTACTGAACCATGAGAGCCAGTAACATCTAATGAGTATGTGTGTTCTTTTAGTCCTTGATTCGGTGTATCCTTACGTGTTATTGCGTTTTCATCACCTTGTTTATAAAGACTTGAGTGAACAACATAGTTTTCATCTGTAACAGTGACATCAAGTACTGTTTTACCTTCCACAACACGATAACTCGCGCTTACTGTTGGGGCTTTAGTATCTAAGTAAAAATCAAATGTAAATTCATCATCAATACCGTCGCGATACCCTATGTCAACTTTCCCTGAGTAAGTGTATTTACCGTCTGGTAGAGCTTTTCCTGTAGCATCAAGTCCTGTAAATTTAAAGGAATCTCGATACATAGAGTAGGGTGCTTGGAAACCGGCGGTTGTATTGTAGTATGTTTTGGTTACATTGCTATCTTCGAATTGAAGGTGAATTTGTCCACTTTCATCTGTAATTGTATTGCTCACATAACTGGCGTTACGAATAATTCCATCTACCACATTCACATAATCTGAATAACCGTCGCCATTAGGTGAGAAAGCGAGCATGTCAGGGTTTATTTTAAAGGCGTCCCCATGCAAGTAGTTTCCACCTAAGAGTACTTTTCCATCATGTGCTTGAGATTCGAAGTTATTCGCATACTCATCATTTATCCAAGTACCAGTATCCCATGTCGGTGCTTGTTCCCAATCTCCGTAGAATGCTAAGTAAGGAATTGAAAGTGTAACACCATCTTCAGGTGTTAGGGTTGCATATCCTTCAACAAATATACCATTGGCATAAGTAGCATCTAAATGAGCTTTAGCGTCCGTTGTAAGGGTAAGTGAAAGAGTTACAGATTTTACTGAGTTAGGTTCTAATGTTACACTATTATCCCCATCGGCAGTAAATGCAATATTTGTGTTTTCATCTTTTAGGAATTTAATTCCTTCAAATTCACCCTCACCATCAAGGGTATCTGGGACAGTAGCATTCGCGCTGATACTGTACGTTTTTTCAGTATCTGAGAAGTTTGTTACATCAAAAGTTAGAGTATAAACACCACTCCTACTAACATCATCTCCCAGTTCCAATTTAGGTCGGTTGGATCCATCTCGATTGAGTGTACTTGCACTTAGATAAGCACCGGATGTAATGGCATCATGGGCATTAATCATCCCAGCACCTTGCTTACGTACGGGGTGTGTAACACCTTCATCGTTAGTTGCGGGAGTTGCGGTACTCATTATTAAGTTATTAACGATGGCTACTTTATCAGTTTCTCTTAAGCCCTCCGTATTCTTATTAACATATTGTTTAATAAGAGCTGATAAACCAGCAACATGAGGTGCTGACATTGAAGTTCCTGACATAGAAGCATAATCACTTCCAGTATCCGAAGGAACGGAAGAATAAATATATCCGCCCGGAGCTGCTATTTCAGGTTTAATTTCCAGTAAGTTAGTTGAACCGATACTTGAGAAAGAAGAGGGTTTCCCTGGCGTATCAGTATTCTCAGTGCTAACACTTGTGATATCGATAGTTATTGATTTATTTTCACGATTCATTAAGAACTGTCCTGAGGCTTGTGAGATAAAAATCGCTGGAACACTATTCCCATCACTCGCCATGTTCAATAATCCCTCACCTGGAGCATTATCATACATAAACACGGCCTTTGCGCCTTTTTTCTGTGCATTTTGTACTTTATCCGTAAAGGCAATAACTCCTCGTGATATTAATGCAATTTTACCAGAGACCTCAACTTTGGCCAAATCTTCCAAAGAACCACTTCCAGGTACTGCAACGTACTCAAGTATTTCTCCTTGCAATGTTTTAATTGAAATCGCAGTATCTGTATAAGAAAATAATTTTTCATCAACTCTAAGGCCCGAATTAACCATAAATGTATTGTCCATACTTGCGATTGATAGTGCTGCATTATAAGTTGAAGGACTCCCCACAATCCCGTGGTCCGGAGTACTTGCTGTAGTCATATCTTGACCATACTCATTTTTATAAGCGGCACTGGTTGCATTTCCGGCTGAGATATCTAAGATGATTCCTGTCTTTGCGACACGATCATAAACGCTGTCAATTGACTCTGCGCCACTCTTTGAAAATCCCGCAGTACTTCCTAAACTCATATTAATAACATCAATTTTTAGTAGTACGGCATCTTCAAGAGCCGCGATAATATCATGAGTACTTGCTCCACCGCCCTCGTCCTTGAATACTTTAAAAATCATCAGTTGGGCATTGGGTGCAACACCTGAAAAGCCATCAGCATAACCTGCCACAGTTCCTGCTACATGGGTACCATGGTCTACATTGTTTGCGAATTCGGGTGAGCTTGGTGCTACATCAATATCCCCATCAGCATAATCAAATTGAAACGGTACTTTAGTACTATAGTAATATTTCCCTTGTTTGATTGCTTCTGCTTTCAATTCATTCGAAGCAGCAATGGCTTGAATATCGTCTTTAGAAACTTTCGTTTCTGTTAACTCCTGTTGGAAAGCTGGGTGTTTGGTATCGAGTCCTGTATCCAGGATTCCAATGACCATGTTCTCGCCCTTATAGCCAAGATCTTGCCACACTTGTGTTACTCCCACACTTCCCACACTGCTCTTCATATCTGGTGATATAGTATCATAAACCTGTGCTACATAAGCTCGTTTTACGTTGGGTAAGCTATTAATTTCTTCTAGGTTTCCGTATTTTGTAGCCAATGAGACACCGTTCATAACTCGTGTATACGTGTTATCCAGTACTACTGGACTCTGTGTCACCTCAGCAATATCCTCAGCAATTTTCACATGTGAAGCATCTAATTTTGACTCAATGGCCTGTCCTTCACTTGAGAGTACGAAGGGCAAAACATCATCACTTTTGACATAATCAAGAAGTGGCTTTTCCTTCAATTCGACGATAATTTGTAAGACTTCATCATCTTTATAAACTGTATCAGGTTTACTTTCTTCTCCTTTACTAATTTCGTTTAGTAATCTTCCACTACTGATCTCTCTTACATCTAATTTCTTAGTTTCATCAGCATTGATGACAGCAGTAGAACTTAAAGCTAAAACAATCGCTAAAACAAAATTACTCACAATCCTTGTGTATCGTTTCATTAATTTCTCCTTCTTAATGGGCTTAAAATTCACTTATAGATATATTGTGATATCGTTCACTATCTCCCTTCTACTAAAAAATTAATCGTTTATTTTCACCCTCATGTAACAATTTACCACATTCATGTAATAACTTGCAAGTATGTAACCGTATTTCATAAGTTCTGAAACAAATATTACAAATAACGGGAACTGCAACTGATATCTCTCCATACTTTGTATCAAGTGTACGAGAATAGTAGCCGTTACGTGAATTACCTGAGTTGTAACCAATAACATCATGTTTTTCATAATCCAAGAACGTAGTAAGTTCAGTAAGTAATAACTCATTTATGCCAAACTCGATTTATTTTCTGATTAATTCTTCGATTGTACTACCTTTAGATAGTGCTTTAATTGTTCCTGTGGTAAAATTAGATATGAGAGAGCCTCCTTTAGCTTAAGTGTTGTAACTTTGTTCTAAAAGATTGGCGCTCTTTTTGCTAGCCTAGTTTACACAAAATATTTTACACTATCACTGAAAAATATCGTTCAAATATTTAATTGATTATTTTGTGATTAGATTAATCCTTTAATTTCAATACTATTCACAGCTTTAAACGCCCAATTGAGATAAAAGAAAGGCCACATCATTTCATAAACATCCTCCACATTTTTCCTTGAACCTTTTATAGTCAAACTTAAAAAATAATTAGACGATGCTTATTTGCTTGTAGTAAATATAAGAGAGTATAAAATAGTATGTGTAAACTCAAGTAACACCTTTTCAAAG
>JBGXRX010000103.1:0-3087 GCA_041811795.1 Erysipelothrix sp.
CCGATCAACATTCTTTGTGTATCTAAAGAGAATTCTCTACGTTCTGGATAGGGATTACCTGAAAAAGCATGATCTTTTAACACCACAGCATTTGATTGGTGGTACTTTTTCACTTGGCGTCCCATATATCTCATAAATAAATAGCCAGAGTATTCTTCAATAATCATTGTCATATTCTTAGAATGTAAGTAAAACAAAGGTCCTTCTTTTATAATCGTCATCTAGTCATCTCCCTTCAATACAATGATAACGTATTCAATATTATTTCTAAATGGATTTATGTGAACACTTTCAAACAATTCCTGCAACATTTCGACATATAACTGTCATTCTTATATGTTTAATGAGAGGTATCGTATAAGGTGCTTTATTAATTCCAAATTAAACGCTTCAGCAAAGTTTGGTCCAAAAATAATGTTCTCATTGTTTCTTTTAATAACTTAGAAAGATGCCTAAATCGTCGGGTCTTTACCCTTGGTTCTTAATTTTAATCAGTAAATCTAATTAATACTGGACAACAAAAAAGCTAGTCACTGTGGATTACTCCAGTGTGACTAGCTTGATGACTTCCCTTAAATCGAAATCGAGATTAATTAGAAATCGTCCTCATCATCTTCGTTTTCATCTGTTTCATTGTTTGTTGGCCAAACAACCATACTGTTCGACGCTTCTTCGACAATAGCAGCGACTGCATCTTCGACGCTTGCTCCAATCATGTTCTGAGTTAATGCTACCAAAATCATTGGTAAGTTCACACCAGTGATTACATAAACTTTATCTTTTGTGTCTTCAGGTAAACCATTAATTGCAATCATTGATTGATTATATGGACTTGCTCCAAATAAGTCAGCAAAAATAATCGTACCATTGCCGTCATTAACTTTATTAATTGCTTCTGTCAATTGGTTGCCTAATTCAGAAACATCGTCTCCATGAAAAAGGTTTAATGTTTCAATCGAATCTGTTCCACCCATAATTAATTCAGCTGCATCTTTGATGCCGTCACTCATTTTACCGTGTGTTGCAATAATAATCCCAATCATTTTGAGACCTCCTTGGATACTTTTTCGATAATAGCTAATGCTTGATTCATATTATCTTCATTTAACTGCAGTGCTTGTAAATCTGCTAGAGATAAGCGGTAGCTTTCACCAAGCTTTTCAGCGCTAATCAAGTGAAACAAACGCTCTTCACTCGACAATAAATGAAGCTTTTGGTTGGATCCAATACTATCTAGATGATAAATTTTAGCAGATGTTTCCTCTTTCAAACGATCAAGACCACCCGAATTTAAAGATCCAGCATCAAGAAAAGCATAAGCTACTCTTCTGTTTTTTCTTAATTGACTAATGGCTAATAATAACACTAATATTGAAGAGGTATTCTGAACTAAGTTATTCTGATTTGGCCAACCTTGTACAAGTTTCCCGAATAAGAAAAAGTACACAATCATACCTAAAACAATCGAAATAAATTGCCAAGTGAATGTCTCATAATTTTGAAAAATAGGCATAGCAATAAACCATGTGATCGCAAGGCCTATTAAAAGGTAGAGTACAGATGACAATAAAATTAATTTCGTTTTCTTTCGTTTACGCTCCTCAATATTGAAAAACTCATACGCTTCGATATGTTTACTGGGAGTATCATAGTAAGTACTGAACACAACTTTTGCTGTTTTAATATTACCGACATAAAGATTTCGGTATTCAGCTGCATTCTTTTCATAAAACTTAAAGTGATCCAATTTAATATCATCTCGAAATTGTTTAATATCGGCTTCTAAGCTTTGCAAAAATTTACTTTTTCGCGCAGTTGTATATCGACTCTTAAAGATTGAATGATAACGAATGTACCAATCTTTAATTAACTGTTGTTGATCCATTCTATCATTCCTAACTTTAATTATAAGCCAAATTTAGCCAATACATCCTTTAGACTAGTACTTGGAGCAGACGGTGTGGCTTGGAAGTAAATATTCTCAACCCCGTACTCTTCGTTCATTTCTTTAAGTTTAATTGCATCTTCTTTATTTAAGTAAACTGATTTTGTAACTAAAACATTGATATGCTCCCCCTAAAGTAGACACTGAAAAAAGTAAAGCTACTTTAGGGGGATTTTTATGCGCTCAAACAGTAAGCATACAGTGGAGGAATTAGAAAGATTTATCCTTATGTATCTTGAAGATGGAAAAAGTTTTATAGAATTAAGTGAGGACTACAATTTATTACTGAATGAATCGACCTTCGGTCAGAAAGTCCTCATATACCAGGAACATGGGCTCTCAGGTATTCAATCCAAAACAAGCAATAACCATTACTCCAAACAGTTTAAAGAAGCAATTGTTCAAGAATATTATGATGAACGCACATCAATCAGGGAACTCGCCCGGAAATATAATATTCCATCGTACAATACTGTGAGACAGTGGATAATAAAGTATACTAAAGGGGAAGAAAATAGGAGTTACACTCCACAACCCGAGGTGTATACGATGAAAGGTAAGAAAAAAACACAAGAAGAAAAGCTGAAGATTGTCAAAGATTATCTAACCAATGGTTTATCCTATAAAGAAACAGCTGAAAAATATCAGGTATCATATAATAACGTCTATTCATGGGCTCAAAAGTATAAACAACATGGTCCTGATGGACTCGTTGATGGACGTGGACGTGGGAAACCGGACACCATCCAAACAGCTGAAGAAAAACTGCGTACAGAAATGGCTGCCTTAAAAGCACGTAATGAGTATCTAGAAGCGGAGAATGCGGTCTTAAAAAAGTTAAAAGAAGTGGAAAGAGAGTTGATGTCACGCAAACGAGGTTTGAAACTGAATACCAAGCAATCAAGAAACTACAAAAAGAAGGGTTCAAAATAAGCCATCTCTGCGAATCGATGGGCATAAGCCGAGCCGGTTATTATAAGTGGTTAAACCGAAAGCCGACTGCGGCAGACGAACGATTACTGAAGCTGACAGACTTAATCATTCAAGTATATGAAGATCATAAGGGGATTTATGGTTACCGACGAATGACTATTTATCTGAACCATTTCTTAGACGCTAAAGTTAACCATAAGTGTGTGTAC
>JBGXRX010000104.1:0-4566 GCA_041811795.1 Erysipelothrix sp.
CATTGATCAAATCAAGAACAATCCTAGTTCACGTCGTATCATCTTATCAGCATGGAATCCTCCATTCATTGAGGAGATGGCTTTACCGCCATGTCATGCTTTCATGCAATTCTATGTTTCGGATGATGGTAAATTGTCATTACAACTCTACCAAAGATCTGCAGACATCTTTTTAGGGGTGCCATTTAATATTGCATCTTATGCTTTATTAGTTTCTATGATTGCTAAGATTTGTGATTTAGAGCCGGGTGATTTTGTTCATTCATTTGGTGATGCTCACATCTATAATGATCATTTGGATGCTATCAATGAGCAATTACAGCGTCAACCAAAAGCTTTACCAAAACTCATCATCCATGGTGATCAAAAATCAATCGATGATTTTAAATATGAAGATTTCGAGTTGGAAGGATATGATCCTCACCCACTGATAAAAGGAAAGGTATCAGTTTAATGATTACTTTAGTATTAGCTATCAATAAAAAGAGAACGATCGGATTAAATGGTGTGATGCCATGGCGTAATGCTGAGGATTTAAAATTCTTTAGAAGATTAACCATGAACCAACAAATTGTAATGGGTAGAAAAACTGTTGAAGGTTTACCTAAGTCTTTAGATGGACGTCATATTTTAACAGTAACTAGAGATGCATCCATCGAAAATTCAATTCAAGATTTCCAAGCATTTTTAAAAGAAAATCAAGATACAAGTGAGCAAATCCTTATTTGTGGTGGTGGCGAAATCTATAAACAAGCATTGCCATTCGCACATAAGATTTACTGTTCAGTAATCGATGATGATTCAGTAGGGGATACATTCTTTCCAGAATTAGACCCTAAAGTATTTAAGCAAACTGAGAAGATTCCATTTGAGACTTTTGTATTACATATCTTTGAAAGGATCGTATAAATTATGGCTATGTTGGATATTATTGAAAAAAAGAAAAATAAAGAAAATTTAAGTAAAGAGGACATTCAACTTTGGGTTCAGGGTATATGTGATCAAACAATTCCTGAATACCAAAGTTCTGCTTTGTTAATGGCTATTCGTTTGAATGGTATGGATCATACTGAAACCACTTTCCTAACTGAAGCCATGCTTCATTCAGGTGATGTTATTGATTTATCGGCGATTGATGGTATCAAAGTTGATAAACACTCAACAGGTGGTGTAGGTGATAAAACAACACTTATATTAAGTCCTATTGTTGCCTCAGCTGGAGGAAAAGTTGCTAAGATGTCAGGTCGAGGACTTGGACATACGGGTGGAACTTTAGATAAGTTAGAGTCCATACCTGGATACAACATTGAAATTGATACAAAACAATTCATTGAACAAGTTAATGATATTAATATTGCGGTTGTTGGACAAACAGGGAATCTTGTCTATGCAGACAAAGTTTTATACGCATTGCGTGATGTTACTGCAACGGTAGATTCAATTCCACTGATTGCTTCATCCATCATGTCTAAGAAACTGGCAGGTGGTGCTCAATGTATTTTACTTGATGTTAAATACGGTGAGGGTGCCTTCATGAAGGACACGACACAAGCTAAAGAACTAGCAGCTACTATGATTGAGATTGGTGAAAACTTAGGTTTAACAATGAATGCCTTAATTTCAAATATGAACCAACCCTTAGGATATAATATAGGGAATGCTTTAGAGGTTAGAGAAGCTGTAGAAACACTTCAAAACAAAGGACCTAAAGCACTTGAAGACCTGTGTCTTCGTGCATCAGGAATCATGTTAAGACAAGCAGGACTTGCTCAAAGTGATCAAGAAGGGTATGACTTAGCACTTGAAGAATTACGTTCAGGACGCGCTTATGAAGTCTTTAAGACATGGATTACTGCACAAGGTGGTGATATTTCAGTCCTTGAAAATCTAGAAGCATTTACACATGCTGAATATGCAATGGACATCCTTGCTGAAAAAGATGGTACCATTCATGATCTAGCAGCAATGGAGTTAGGACTTGTCTCAATGCATTTAGGTGCAGGACGTTCTAAGATTGAAGATGTCATCGATATGAAAGCAGGTATCGTACTCAAGGTTGCTATTGGAGATAGCATCTCTAAAGGAGATCTTCTTGCAACACTTTACTCTTCAACTCCAATTAATGAAAACTTAGCAAAGGATGCATCAGATTGCTTTACGATCGAAAGTGATTCAATTGAAAAACCAAACTTGATTGCAGACATACTTTAAATCATAAAGAAACAGGTGATACAATGGATTTTAAAATAGATATAGAGCAATTTTCAGGTCCATTGGACTTAATGCTTTTCCTAATCAAGGATAAGAAACTTGATTTATTCGATTTAAACATAGAAGAACTAGCGGATCAGTACATTGCTTTTATCAATGCTGCTACTGATGAAAAATTAGAAATAGCCTCAGAGTACCTAAGTGAACTTGCAGGCCTCATAGAATACAAATCAAAGAAACTATTACCCCGTGATACCAGTGAATTTGATGCTGATGATGTGGAAGATTCAGAGAATGATCTTGTGAAACGATTGATAGAATATCAACGCTACAAGGATGTTTCTTTAGAGCTGGCACAACGCTTTGAAGAACGCTCTCATCAACACTCCAAACCCGTATCTTCAGGTCTTTTTAAAGACCTGAGATCGGCCTTGGATGAATCCATGTCATTTGACCAAACGCCATATGACCTTATGAATGCAATGGCTAAAGTATTGGAACGCTTCAAACTGTCCAATCCATTAGACATGAAATTTGAATCTAAGGAATTATCGGTTGAGGATGTCATTGGTGATATTAGACGTGTATTTAGAGATAATGTAATGATGGATCTAGAGACCCTATTTGCTCAATCGCCATCAGTACAACATGCTATTGTAACCTTCCTTGCTGCATTGGACATGATCCGAATGGGTGAGTTGGGATTAAGCATGCAAGATGATGTTATATATTTGAAAGGAAAATATTAAATGAAGCAAAAATTAGAAATATTAGATGGAATCCTTTTTGCTTTTGGTGAGGATGGAATATCCAAAGACCAATTAGCAATCGCACTGGATAGCAAACTTTCAGATATAGATGCCATTTTGGAAACATATAAAGACAAATTGAGTCAGCAAGATCGCGGTGTAGAAATGCATCAATTCTCTGATTCTGTTAAATTAGTGACTAAGTCTCATCTCCATGAAACCATTACTGATTTACTACAATTCAATAAAACCAAACAACTGTCTCAAGCAGCACTGGAAACATTAGCAATCATTGCTTATAAACAACCTGTTACACGTCTTGAGATAGAGGATGTTCGTGGTGTTAACTCAGATATGATGTGCCGTCGTTTAGAAGCTCTTGATCTCATTAAAGAGGCTGGACGTGCCGATTCTATTGGTAAACCTTACTTATATGAGGTTACAGACCAATTTATGGATGTATTCAAACTAACTTCATTAAAAGAGTTACCAGAGATTCGTTTAGAAATGCTTGAGGAAAATAATGACTTCTTCAAATAGTACACGATTACAAAAATACATAGCTTCAAGTGGATATTGTTCCCGCCGTAAGGCTGAAGTACTTATACAAGAGGGCCACGTAGCTATCAACGGGGTCCAAGTTGTAGAAAATGGAGTTCAGGTTCATGAAGGGGATAAGGTGACCATCAAGGGTCAACTCATTACTTTAGAAAGTGAACTTGTTTACTACATTATTAATAAACCACTCAAGGTCTTATCATCCGTTAGTGATGATCGAGGACGTATTTGCGTCCCTGATTTGATCGATGATAAGAATCGTATTTTTCCAGTTGGTCGATTAGACTATGAAACAACAGGAGCTCTAATCTTAACCAACGATGGTGATTTTGCTAACTTTCTAACCCACCCACGCTACGATATGCCAAAGAAATACCGCGTTTTAGTAGCAGGTCGTCTAATCCCTCGATACATTCAGGAATTGAAAGATGGAGTCACTATAGAAGATGTTGTCTATCAAGGTGTGGATATATTCTCACTACGATATGATGCTAAGAAAAATATGAGTCAATTCTCCATTACACTCTATGAGGGTAAAAACAGACAAATTCGTCGTATGTTTAAACACTATGGTCTACCGGTAAAAAAACTACACCGCTATGCTATTGGTCCTTTATTGATCGATGATTTGAATACAGGAGAATACAGAAAACTGAAAGCAAGTGAAGTTACTCATTTGTTGGAAGTTGCGAAAGGAAGTAAGTAATGCAACAGTTTTTTATTGAGGATCTAAAGCAACCTTTATTATCTACTGAACAACATAATCAATGCCAAAAGGTATTGCGCATGCGTCAAGGAGACCAAATCCGTCTTGTCGATACTCAAGGACAAGGGGGACTTTTTGCTTTTGCTGATGACTCCTTAAATGAACTTGAGTTCATCGAACCCTTAGTGTTCAATGAACCACCAATTCAATTAACTCTTATCGCATCTTTAATTAGAGCGGAACGATTGGAATGGATGATTCAAAAAGCATGTGAGTGTGGCGTTAGTAAAATAGTACTCTATTCTGCACAAAATGGTGTTGTTAAAGATTTTGGAAAAAGAG
>JBGXRX010000105.1:0-3376 GCA_041811795.1 Erysipelothrix sp.
AAATTGCGATCGCTAAGGCAGGAGAGCAAACTGGAGAATTCGGCATTGAAGAAGCAGCTAAATTAACACAGAGCGCACTAGATATCATTATTGAAAATAATGATTATCCAAACTTAACTGTAGAGAAAGTTCAAGATTACGTTGAATTATCACTACTTAACTCTGAATATAAGGCAACTGCTAAAGCGTATATCATCTACCGCGAGCTTCGTAGCCAAGCAAGACGTCGTGATTTATTCGCATTTCGTCTAAACCTTAAACCTTATGAATATCCTGAACTCGAAGAGTATAAGGAAGCGATTCAACACTCTTACTGGTTGCATACAGAGTTTAACTATACATCTGATATTCAAGACTTTAAGGTCAATGTCGATGAAGTTGAAAAATCTGCAATCACTAATGCAATGCTTGCAATTGCTCAAGTTGAAGTTGCAGTAAAGACCTTTTGGGGAGATCTTTACCACCGTATGCCGAAACCGGAAATTGGTTCTGTAGGTTATACATTTGCAGAAAGTGAAGTGCGTCATCATGATGCTTATTCTCACTTATTAGAGATTTTAGGACTTAACCACGAATTTGAAAAAATTCGTCAAATCCCAGCTCTGAACCAACGTGTTGATTACCTAACAAAGAGTTCTGTACTTGCACGTACTGAAAATAACCGTGATTATACATTATCAGTGTTATTATTCTCATTATTCATCGAACATGTGTCATTGTTCTCACAATTCCTGATCATTATGTCATTCAACAAACATAAGAACTTGTTTAAAGGAATGTCTAATGCCATTGAAGCTACTTCTAAAGAAGAGCAACTACATGGACTGTTTGGTATTGATTTAATCAATATCTTACGTACTGAGCATCCTGAGTGGTTTGATTCAGAAATGGAAAAAGAAGTATACGAGGCATGTCAATTAGCCATGGATTCAGAATCTGATGTTATTGATTGGATCTATGAGGCGGGGGACTTAGATTTCCTACCTAAAGAAACAGTTAAAGAGTTTGTTAAAAACAGACTGAACAACTCATTAGAATCTGTAGGTTATAAGAAACTATTTGATGTTGATATGGAAGCAGTTATTGCTACTGATTGGTTTGATGATGAAGTTGTTGCAACAAAACATGTTGATTTCTTCGTTAAACGATCAATTAACTATTCTAAACGTACGCGATCAATTACAGCGGACGATCTATTCTAAAATTAAAAATTAAATATAAAAGGAGAAAACATTTATGAAGTGGTTAAACGAAAATTCAAGGTTATTCTTATCTCGTGGTTATCTAACAGAAGGTGTTACACCTGAAGAAAGAGTTCGCTTTATTGCTGATAAAGCTGAAGAAATCCTAGGCATCGAAGGTTTTGCAGACAAGTTCTATGGTTATATGGATAAAGGGTATTTCTCTTTATCATCACCAGTATGGTCAAACTTTGGTATCTCTAAAGGACTTCCAATTTCATGTTTTGGATCATACCTACAAGACAACATGGGTGGTATTCTTTACACTCAAGCTGAAGTAGGGATGATGTCTAAATTTGGTGGTGGTACATCAGGTTACTTTGGTGATCTACGTCACCGTGGTGCACCAATTACTGATAATGGTGAATCATCAGGTTCAGTTCACTTTATGAAATTATTTGAAACTATCATTGATGTTGTATCTCAAGGTTCAACTCGTCGTGGTCGTTTCGCACCATACCTTCCAATTTCTCACCCAGATATCGAAGAGTTCCTAAAAATCGGTACTGAAGGGGATCCAATCCAAGAGTTAACACATGGTGTTACTGTTGAAGATGCTTGGATGAATGAAATGATCAATGGAGACGCTGAAAAACGTGCTCTATGGGCTAAATTAATCCAAAGACGTGTTGAGATTGGGTATCCGTATATTTTCTTTACAGACACAGTAAATAATGAAACTGTAGATGTTTATAAAGATAAGAACTTAAAGATCCATCACTCAAACCTATGTTCTGAAATTGCTCTTCCAAATAATGAAGAGTGGTCATTTGTATGTAACTTGTCATCAATGAACTTACTATACTTTGATGAGTGGAAAGATACAGATGCAGTTGAAACAATGATCTTCTTCCTTGATGCTGTTATGACAGATTTCATCACGAAACTAGAAACTCTAAGAGATTCAGATTCACATGAAGAGCGTATGTCATTTGAGTTCATGAAAAAAGCATATAAATTTGCTAAAGAAAACCGTGCATTAGGACTTGGAGCTTTAGGATGGCACTCATACCTACAATCAAAAATGATTCCTTTTGAAAGTATGGATGCTACAAAACTAAATGCTCAAGTATTCAAATTCATCCAAGAACGTGCTCTAGCTGCTTCTAAAGAATTGGCTACACTTTATGGTGAACCAGAAATCCTTAAGGGTTATGGACGTCGTAATACAACACTAACAGCTGTTGCACCAACGACATCATCAGCATTTATTCTAGGACAAGTATCACAGTCGATCGAACCAATTTGGTCAAACAACTATGTTAAAGATGTTGCTAAATCAAAAGTTACTATCAAGAACGTTTACCTAGAAGAAATTCTAGAAAAACTTGGTAAAAATACTCGTGATGTTTGGACTGATATTCGTAACCACGATGGTTCAGTTCAACACTTGGATTTCCTAAGTGATCATGAAAAAGAAGTCTTCAAGACATTCTCTGAAATTGATCAATATGTTGTATTGGATCAAGCTGCAATCCGTCAACAATTCATTGACCAAAGTCAGTCATTAAACATTATGGTAAACCCAACTGTTTCTGCTAAAGAAATCAACGAACTTTACCTATTCGCTTGGCGTAATGGTGTTAAATCACTTTACTATCAACACTCAACAAACGCTGCACAACAGTTCTCTAAAGACAAACTCTGTGTTGTTTGTGAAGCATAATTAATTTTAAATATTTTACCTCAATTTCGGTTGAGGTTTTTTTAGGTCTTTGCTGATTAATTGTACTTAAAAAGATTTAACTATCATGGGCTAATGAAGGAAGTTAGAATAGTCGATATATTGATATTCTGAAAGGTTGTATGAAATGAACAAAGTATTATAAACCCATTAAGCAGCAGGTATTTGCCCGTTAATTGACCAATCACAATGTTAAATCGTGATATGGTTTTGCTCAAACAATTTATATTAGGTAAAATTCGACAACAAAAAAGAGTTAAGCTTTGTGAGAAGAACTTATGGCATTACGAAGAAAAATTAAAAAAAGATTAAAATAAAATTAACCTTTATTTGACATCGCGGGTTTAAGCAAGTGAAATACTGTATGAAAAATGTAGAAAGGCGCTAAATAGTAGCTATTTATCAAATATCAATTTTCAGACATGTCTTAAAATTGATTGAGCTAAAAATT
>JBGXRX010000106.1:0-17367 GCA_041811795.1 Erysipelothrix sp.
AATGCAATGATTCGGTCATTCAGAGAAACGGTTAGTTCGCTTGCTATTGAAGCAGGTAAAATCCCTTCATTAGTCGGTAAAGGTATAACTGATAATATGAACAGTTCAACATCAGCTATCAATTCCCTTGCAGATAACTTAGTTAGAAACTTTAAAACCGCTTTAGGTATCCATTCACCATCTCGTGTATTCGAGGAGTTAGGTGGATTCGTAATGGACGGGTTGGTAAACGGTCTTTCTGATGGAAACTTAAGTAGTCTAGGTCAAAAAGTATTTAGCGAATTTGGTAATGGTGCGTTTGACACGATTGACTCTATAAAAGGATTCTTGAGTGCTGACTGGGCAGTTGCAAACGGTAGCGTTAAAGATTGGATTTCCAGCGCTGTTGGTATAGCTGGTGTCCCTACATCTTGGATTGCTCCTTTGATGCAGATTGCACAACATGAGTCTGGTGGAAATCCTAAAGCTATTAATAACTGGGATATAAATGCACAAAATGGTATTCCATCAAAAGGATTAATGCAAACTATAGACCCTACTTTCCAATCAAATATGATGGCTGGTTTTGGTGACATTTGGAATCCAGTACACAATACACTCGCATCTATTCAATATATATTGAAGAGATATGGTAATGTTTGGAACGTACCGGGAATTAAAGGACTAATGAATGGAACAGGCTACGTTGGATATGGTAGTGACGTAAGAACCGAGGAAAGTTCTACTGAATCGTCTAGTTCTGCTTTAGGTGGATTTATCGCATCTAGTGCATTCGGAGGAGAATCTTTAGGTGGTGGAATCGGTTCAGCAGTAGGTAACCTAGTTAGTACAACGGCTAATTACTCAGATGCATTCACTGCAAGTGCTACTAAGAATGAGAGCAAGGAATTAGAGGCTTTATTTAAAGTAAACAGCACACAACGTGACGCGGATGTTCTATCTGCAATGCTAAGAAAGGCTAACACAGAAGTTAAAGCGATGACGGAAAATACTCTCGCTTACAGAAATGCATTAAAAGAAGTAAACAAACACGAAGATGCATACATGAAAAAACTTAAAACACAACTAAGTCAACAAAAATCTAGACACGCTCAGGTTGCTAAGGAAATAAAATCTCTATCAAACACAAGTAAACATACTGAAGCACAACGTAAAAGATATAACGAATTGCAAAAAGAGTTTGAGTCTAGCTTAGATACAATATACAATCTAGAAAACGAAGTAAGAAGTATGGAGATAACTATCTCTGGTAGAGCTATTGAGATTTTTGAAGATTATATAACTGAGATAATAGGAAAATATGAAAAAGCAATTGATAGCTCTAATTCTAAAATTGATGACATAGAGTTCAAATTATCGGTAAATGACTACAAAGAAACAGACACTTTACTTGACAACATGGTTCTTGAAAATCAAAAACTAGGTCACTTATTAGGTCAAGAGTCAACAATCAGAAATCAAATAGCGGACCTGAATACAGCTTATAAATCTGCTCAATCTAGATATGGCAAAAATTCACAACAAGCGCAAATAGCTTATCAAGCAATGCTACAGTCCGAAGAAGATTTAGAAGATGCAATCCTAAATAGACTAAAACAAGAACAAAAAATCAAAGATGAGAGAAAACGTGTATCTGACGATAGTATAAAAACATTAAAAGACTATTATGGAAAAGTTCAGTCAATTACAACAAATGCACTTGAGATGGAACGTGAAGAGCTAAAGAAAAATCATGAGTTAAAAATGTCTCAATATGATGAGGAAATAGCAAGAATTAATGCTATTTATGATTCAAAAATTGAGTCTATTGACAAAGATAAAGAAGAAGCTCAGTATAGCGAACAATTAAACGCTAAAAACTCTGAACGTGTAGATTTGATGAACAAGATTGCAAAAGCATCTAGGGACACATCTCTTGAAGGAAGAAAACAACTTTCAGAATTGCAAGGTCAACTAGCAACTATCAATGATGAAATGTTGAGTATGCAAACTGAAAGACAGGAAAAACTATACAAAGAAGCTATCGAAGCACAACGCAAACAACAAATAGAGGCTGTTGAGAGACAAAAAGAAACAGCAGAAAAAGAAAATCAAGTTAAAATTAGTGCGGTTGAGTTGCAAATGGAGCAGGCGAAACAGGCTTATGGAGAACTTGTAAATGATGAAGTTATGTGGAAAGACCTATCAGATAAGTTTATGAAAGGTGATACAAATCCACTATTATCAATGGTTGATAGCATGGAAACACAATTGGCACAAATGATGTCTGGTAACTATTCATCTATCATTCCTAACTTTAAAGAATTGTCTTCTGATATTAAGAAAGAGCTCGCATCTAGCAATGCTATGGACTTAGGAAACTTTGCTCTAGAGATGAACGAAACGGTTGAAGATATTAAGGATATGGTTAAGTTTATGAGTGGGTATAGTGCAACATCGACAGGTGCTGTTAACTATAATAATCCATCTGAAACAACTACTGGTTCTGGATTAAAATATACTTCAAGTGTTGATACATACGCACCTAAGCAAACAGCTCAACCAGCTCAACCAGCTAAACCGGCTGAGGTAAAACCTCAAAGACAGCATACAATTGCTGAAGGTGACACACTTTGGGACTTGGCTCAAAAGTTCTATGGGAATCCTTTCAAATGGACTACTATAGCACAAGCTAATAAGAATCCAGACCCTTATAAACTTCAAGTTGGTAGAAAGTTAATTATACCATTTAAATCAGGTGGATTAAATATAGTTCACCATATAAACCCTTTTAATTGCTGGAAAGTCCTTAGAGCTTCTTAAACTACAACGTGATTGGCGACAATGAGCGTGAATGTTTTAAAATTAAGAAGATTGGGCAATCAGCAGGTAAGAAAAGTAAAATATATCTATCTAACATAAAATATTTTAGGATGTGAAATTTTGATAAAGGAGAATCAAACAGTTTTGCATGGGAAACAAGAGATTGATGTTAAGCATCTTTCTAGGGGGAGTCACAAGAAAATATATTACATTTGTGATTTTTGCAATAAGGAGTTTCTCAGAGAAGTAAGAGAAAGAGAAAAAACCTATAAAACATTCCCATACGATACTTGCAGAGACTGTTCACATATTAGAAGAAAACAAGTGAATTTAGATAAATTCGGATGTGAATATCCAGCGCAAAACAAGGAGATATTTGAAAAACAAAAAAAGACCATGATGGAGAAATATGGTGTAGAAAATCCCATGGAATCACAATTTTTTGTGGATAAGATTGCTGAAACAAAAATGAAAAATGGGACGACAAGTTACTCTGGGGAAAAATTTATAATAAATGGAGTCTTCGCTTCTAGACCACAAGTTAACCTATCGAAAAAAATAAATGGCAAGGTTAATACATATATGTTTAGAAAATACATAGATATTGTATTGGAAGAATATAAGGTTGCTATTGAATACGATGGAAGTGGTCATAAAATGTCTATTCAAAGAGGGAAGAAAACAGAGTCTGAATTCTATGCTAATGAATTATCATTTGAGAGAAAATTACTAAGTCATGGCTGGAAGTTTATCCGAATAAAAAACGAAAAAGACTTACTCTTAGATTATAATTATATAGAAAAAGAAATAAAAAACATGATTAAAGAAGATAGATATTATTTAATGATAGATATATCATAAAGTTACTTTTAAACTTCAACGACTAGTAAGACCTATATTTTTTAGGCATACACTACAAGCTATTGGTAGTGGAAACGGAGGGCATTGTGAAAACAATGAAGATATAGTCTACTCTTATGGGAAACCATAAGCAGTTCATAAGAGAACGCACAAAGCAGTAGCGAGCTTTGTGGAATACAAAGGTTACAGGAGATTGGGCAGGAGATGAAGGAAGAATCGCAATGTTACATAAGAAAGAGTTAGTATTGAACTCTGAACAAACAGAGCATATTCTTTCAAGTGCAAAACTTATGGATTCAGTTATGAGAATGTTGCCTAAGTTTAACGCCAAACAATCTACTCCTCAGTTTGCAACGGCTGGAGGTCAAAACATAACAATTCAAAACATGGAATTGAAATTCGATAAATTCAAAGGAACACGTGAAGATGCTAATAATATGGTTGACACATTCATTACAAAACTGAAAAAAATGTAACACCACTAAGAGGGTAGGAGTCTACCTATCCTCTTTTTTGTTGTTTTTTTATTTTTCAAATATTGACATTTTGACCAATGTATGTTATACTATTAAAGTAAAGCAAGAATAAAAGGAGGTTAACAAATGGCGACTATTAAAGAAAAACTATATTTCACATACGATGGAGTAAACTCGAAGACTTTCGGATTAATGCATGTTGAATTAGGAAGTGGTATGTTTGAAGAAATATTAGTTGCTGACCGAAACATCAATGAAACACGAAATAATAAAAATGACACAGGTATTTTTAATGGGCTTGAAAGCGAGCCAATATCATTCACGCTAAACCTAGCGTTCGAGAGAGGTTTTACAGATTCTGTCCTTGACAATGTAATTGAATGGCTTTTTAAAGATTATTACAAACCTTTGTTTTTTGAGGGTAAAGAAGATAGGATTTATCTATGTATGGCAGAAGGTTCGAGTACGATAACGCATAATGGCTTGAACGAAGGTTACATCACCGTTAATATGAGATGTCAATCATCTAACCTTGTATCTCCTTTAAAAACAACCAACTTACAAACAGTTCCTAGTACAGGCAGTATAACTGTTACAGTTTTGAATGATGGGCATAAAGAAATTTATCCAGAAATATCATTTACAAAAACTGGAGTAGGAGAATTGTTGATTAGAAAAATTGATACAAATGAGATTGTTAGAATTAAAAACTTAAATAATAATGAACAAATATTCATTGATTCATTCAAAGAAATAATAGAAACAAACGCAGTTGGTAAGTATAGATATAATGATGTAGATGGCGACTTTAGAGAGTTAGTTATGAAGAAGGGTCAAAATCAATATCAGATTACCGGTGCAGGAAAAATACAATTTAGATACCGCATAAAATATAAGTTTTAGGGAGATGAGGAGAAAACATGTTTATCAATATAGACCATGAGAAAAGACCAAGTGACTACAAACTACATTTGGCGAAACCAAACAAGGAAATAATTTCAGTTTTACACGAAAAACAAAACTCAACCCTTAATCTAAAATTAGGCAATATATCTGAGTTGAATTTTTCTATTCCTTATTTTGTTGAAGATAGCAACTTACAAATGATTAAAAACCCAAACATTGAAAGAATTAGAGAACTGATGTATGTTAAATTAACATGGGGAGAATTTGAGGAATGGTTTTTAATTGACAATATTACAGAGTCAAGTGAAGACAATGAAATAATGAACATCCAAGCTTTTTCAATCGGTTACGAAAACAAGAGAAAGAAAATTAATGAATTTAAAGAAACTGCAATAAACGCTACTGAATTCTATACTGAAATATTAAAAGATTCACCTTGGTCAATCGGTGAGATTGATGGTAGTTTTGATTTACTATATCGTTCGTTCGATGAAAGTGGAACAGATAGATTTGAATTGATTAAAACTGGTGCTGAAACTTTTGGTGGGGTAATTGTTTGGGATACTAATAATAAAAAAATAAACCTAAAAGAACCAGACAATATTGGTGAATTTAGAGGTTTAACTGTTAGTTATGATAGGCTAATGTCTAGTCTAAACAAAACAAGAACTACTGATGAAATGGTGACACGTCTCTATGTATATGGAAACGAAAGAATCACTATTGAAAACAAAAACCCAACAAATGAAAAATACATCGAAGACTACTCTTATTTCATGCATCCATTCAAGCGTGATGCAAATAAGAACGTACTAGAAAGCTCTTACTATATGTCAGATAGTTTGTGCCATGCACTACTAGACAACAAAGAGTTAAGAGACGAATATGAACCACAAATAAAAACAATTCAAGGAAACATTGAAAATAAAAATGCTTCACTATCATTAGCAATGATTGAGTTGAATGATGCCGAATTCACACTAATGAGTGCAAAGGGATTACTTGATATTGCTAAAGCGGTAGATGATAAAGCTTTGATAGCTCAGAGAAAAACTGAGGTAAGCAATGCAACATCAATTGTAAATACTAAAAAGATAGCTGTTAATAATTTAACAAGTCAAATAGAAGGTTTGCAAAATCAAGTATCTGTGTTGCAAAATGCTATATCCGTTCGCTCTTTCACCAAAGAGCTAATTGATGAATTAGAGCCTTACATAATTGAGAAAGAAATAGAAGATGCTAGATATATTGATGAAGATGAATTATATGAATTCGCTAAAGAAAAATTCTCTGAAATAAGAGAGCCAAGAGTGGTAATTGAAACAGGAATCGAAGGTTTAATGAATTCTGTTGAAGAACAATACTATTGGGATAAATTAAATCTTGGAGACACAATGCGTGTCAGACAAAAAAGAATGAATATTGATTATAAGTCACGAATCATTGAAATGAATATTGGATTAGATGATTCAGATGTTGAGGTAAAAATAGCAAACTTCACTGAAAATGTTGACAATCTAGATAAGTTCATCTCTATTTTATATTCTAGTGAAAGCAATTCAACAGTCTTAAATAATAATAAACATAAGTGGGATTCTGTAGTTGAAATTCGTGATGAAGTTACTCAGCTTAGAGAATCAGAGATTGATGCAACGAAAAAAAGAATTACAGCAGGGGTTAACGAATCAGTTGAAATTGGAGATAGAGGTGTTGTAATTACAACTCCTAGCTTCCCTAATGAAATGATTATTATGCAAGCTGGTGTTATTGCGCTGTCAGAAGATGGTGGTGAGACTTGGAAAACATCTATTACACCAAAAGGTGTTATAGCAGATACAATCATAGGTAAACTAGTAGCAAGTAATAACCTGATTGTAACTAATGATTCTGGCTCAATGATTCTAGATGGAACAGGGCTAACGGTTGATGCTGATAGTATCAAGATTATGTCGGGTGGCTCTAATCCTAAAAACATCATAGAAGATTGGAACAGTATGATTATAGATATGGATAATTTTGCTAACGATAACGTTTTGACACCATATGAAAAGTCTCAGATTTCACACCAATGGAATATGATTAGTGATGCGCATACAAAATTAATCGAATCATTCATTGATAATATGGGAAATGAAACAGCTGAGAATCCGTATCCTTTAGAATATGATATCTATTTAGAAACATATGAAAGATTGAGAAACTTCTTATTCTCAGATAAACAATCAGACGGATACTCAATGTTGAATTCAAGTAGAATGCAATTTGTTTCACCTGTTTCTTCGGAATCGTACAGAAGTACATTAACAAACTACATGACAGCTAAAGATGATTTTATATTGGTCATTCCAATGGAATATACTAATTCCTCTATCAGAGTTTTAGAAGAGGGGATTTTCCTAGAATATGTTAAATCAGATGAATTAGTAGCTTCTTTAAACCTTTCAGAAGAAGGGGTTAGAATTGATGGAAAATTACTGTCTATAAATTCCGAAACAAGCTTTAGAAATGACGTTGTTATGGATGCCGGTGTTATTAAATCTGCGGACAATGCTATTAAAATTGACTTAAATGCAGGTACGATTGATTTATCAAGACCTTTAACTATTAATGCAGTTCCAGTAGCTACAAAAGAAGATATTGAAAATATCGAAATGACCTATACTCCAGTATTGTCTAATGATACAGCAAATATACCAACTGATGAAAATGGAAATGGTGGCAATTATTACACGGCTAATACTGAAATTACTATTTATCAGCAGTCCAAAGACGATACAATTAACTGGACTATAACAGCTGACGAATCAACAGGAGTAACAGGTAGTTTGTCTGGAAATAAATATACTGTAACTGGTATGACTACGAATGTGGGATATGTTGATTTAATAGCTAAGAAATCTGAAAAAACATTAGTAAAAAGATTTACTTTAGCTAAAACAAAAGACGGACAATCTGGAATAGTACCTCCGATGTTATCACTATCTTCAACAGGTCAAATAATGACATTCGACTCTGGTAACAATCCTACTCCTAGTTCGCAAGAAATTCAAGTGGTTGCTAGGGTTAATAATTATGAAGGTCAAGTTTCTTGGAAGATTGAGAAGTTTAACGGAAATTCATTAGTAGAAACTACTACACCGTCTAAAAACTCACAGAATACGATAATGATTAATCAATCAGTTATGACTGGAAATATAACAAGCGTTAGAGTGACTGCTTATGACCTAGACGCAAACTCTAATTTTAGCGACTATTTAACAATATATAAGCTAAAAGAATCTATGGACGGAGTTGGTATAGAAAGTATTACTGAATACTATTTAGCAACTTCTCAAGCAACAGATGTTACAAACTCTACATCTGGATTTACTACAACGATTCAAACAATAACAGATGTCAATAGGTATTTGTGGAATTATGAGAAAATCAAATACACAGATGGAACAGATAAGAGTACTGTACCAGTAATTATAGGTGTTCATGGACAAAAGGGTGATATCGGTGAAGATGGTCGCTCCATCACTTCTATAACAGAGCATTATCTAGCTACTAGTTTAGAATCCGATGTTTCACGTGAAACATCTGGTTGGACAACTACAATGCAACAAACTGATGACAATAAGAGATATTTATGGAATTATGAAACAATAAGTTGGAATAAAGCACCACTTACAACTTATGTTGCACCTGTTATTATTGGGGTTCATGGCAAAAAAGGCGATAGCGGAGAGAACGCTAAATTACTATTCTTAACTTCAACATTAGAGAGTATGATTTTTAACTCCGATGGAAGTCCAAATCCAACAAGTCAAATTGCTACTATAGAAGCTAAGTTGCAAAACGTCACTGGAACAGTTACATTTAGTGCAAAAGCTTACAATGGAACTACTGAGTTAGCAGATTCTATTACACTATCTGGAACTGGAAATAGTAGAACTTTCTCTGTAGCTAATTTCCCTAATAATGCAAGTCATATTACAGTCACAGCTACTATAGGAAATCTTACAGATAACATCTCTATTTTCAAACTTCGTCATGGACAAAAAGGTGATGAGGGTGATAAAGGGTTAGATGCCTACACTGTAGTATTGTCAAATGAATCACATGCTTTTGTAGGAGATGTTTCGAATGCGTTAGCAGGAACTACTTCATTCAATGTAATTGCCTATAAAGGTTCAACAAGAGTAAGCTCTACAATTGGAAATATATCTGGTCTTCCTACTGGAATGAATGCTACATTATCAAATAATGGAACGACTACATCTGGAGTAAACATATCTGTAACTACAAAAATGGTTTCTCCAAATGGAACTTTAACAATTCCAATTACCGTAGATGGCAAAGTATTTACTAAGAATTTTTCTTACAGCATAGCATTTAAAGGAGCTAAAGGAGATATTGGTCAAACAGGTCAAGCAGGTAAAGGTATTAGTTCTACAGTTATAGATTATAAAAATCACACTAGTGGAACAGCAACCCCCTCTGGTAGTTGGAATACTGAAATCCCTACTCCAATTAAAGGGCAATATTTATGGACTAGAACAAGAACAACCTATACAGATAACTCTGTAGTTCCTACTTACTCAGTTGCATACAATGCCACTGATGGACAAAATGGTAGTGACGGTAAGGGAATTTCTTCCACCGATGTAGCTTATCAATTAAGCTCAGATGGAATTACAGCCCCTACAGGCTCTTGGTTGTCTAATCCACCTACTCCAGTTAAAGGTCAGTACTTGTGGACTAGGACAGTTATCAGCTATACTTCTGGTAATCCTTCAACAAGCTACAGTACTTCGTACTTCGCCACTGATGGACAAAAGGGAGATAAAGGTGATACAGGTGAGAATGCAAAAGTTGTAATAGTTACTCCTTCTGCACAAATATTTGCTAGAGATGAAAATAATGTTATAACACCTTCCACAATTACTATTAATGGTTCTACTCAGAACACTACTATTTCAACATGGCAATACTCTGTTGACGGAGGGAACTTTGGAACAACATTGCCTGCTGGAGTAAAAAGAAGCGGAAATGTCGTAACAATTACAGGCTCTACTATGACTGCAAGAACTATTGCTGTGAAAGCTTTAGACTCAAGTGGAAATGCAGACACTACAACAATTGCGAAAGTTCAAGATGGAGCTACAGGTCAAGATGGTTCTAAAGGTGATAATGCAATTGTAGGATACCTTACAAATGAAAGTATCACTTTAGGTGCTGATAGCTCTGGTGTTGTAGCAAGCTTTGCTTCTGCAACTGGAACTTTCAAAATGTTTGATGGTGTAACAGATGTTACTGGAAGTGATTCTACAGTCTTTTCATTAAATTCAGTGAGTGGATTAACTGCGAGCATCAATTCAAGTACAGGTGTTTATACCGTAACAGCAATGAGTGCCGATACAGCTACTGCTGAATTCAAAGCGGTCTACAAAAATATCACAATTACAAAAACATTGTCACTTTCTAAGTCACGAGTTGGAGCAACTGGTGGAGATGGAGCTAAAGGTGCAGACGGAAAAGGTATTTCCTCTGCGGTTGTTACTTATCAAAACCATACAAATGGAACTACCGCACCAACAGGAACTTGGAATAATAGTCCTTCTCCAGTTAAAGGTCAGTATCTGTGGACAAGAACTGTAACAACATATACAGAAGGTAATCCTATAACAACCTACGCAGTAGCTTATAATGCCTTGGACGGTCAGAGAGGTGAAGCTGGTGCGACTGGTGGTAAAGGTACTGATGGTACAGGAATTAGTAGTACAGTTATCAGATACTTCCAGTCAACAAGTGGGACAACTACTCCAACTGGAGATGGTTCAACAACTCCTCCAACTCCAATTCAAGGGCAATATAATTGGACTAGAACAGTAATAACTTACACTAATGGAACTAATTCTACTGCATGGAGTACAAGCTATAATGCTAAGGATGGTCTAAAGGGTGACAAGGGAGATACAGGTTCACAGGGAGTTTCTCCAATTGTAGGATTGCTAACCAATGAATCAATAACTTTACCTGCATCAGATTTAGGTGCAGTACCTAGCTTCTCAGGTGCTACTGGAACATTCAATGTTTATGAAGGAACAGTATTAAAAAATGCATCAGCAACTTATTCAGTTCCTTCTCAATCTGGCATTACAGTATCTATAACACAGTCTGGAGTATATACTGTAACAGCAATGACTACAGGAACAAGTGTTCTAAGTGGAACTGCTACTCTTAGAGCTGTGCATGGTGGAGTGACAGTAGACAAAATTTTGACTGTAACTAAAGCATTAGCAGGTACTCAGGGTGCAACAGGTGCTACTGGTGGTACAGGAGCAACTGGTTCAGCTGGTCAGAATGCAACTTCTTACTGGATTAATGCTAGTGTGAATGCAATCAAGAAAGATGTTGTTGGGAACATAGTTCCTAATACAATCACTTTCTCTGGTTTTAGCAAAACAGGTACAGCGAACCCAGTAGCATATGCAGGTAGATTTATTATCCAAACATCTACAGATGGTACGAGCTACGAAACTGCCTATACCTCAACAGCAAACCAAAGTTCCTATACATATACAATTCCAGCAACTGCTAGTTTTGTAAAAGCAAGATATTACTTGGCAAATGGAACAACCATCTTATTAGATGAGCAGACCATTCCTGTATTAATAGATGCTGAAGGTATTGAGATTGGTGGAAGGAACTTAATTAAAAAAAGTGATTTCGGCAACATAGTTTGGAGTGGTGTATCGGGGTCCGCTGTGTTAGACGAAGATTACCCAAATGGACTGAAGGCTACTGGTGGCAATAATGGGGGTAATAATTACATTGAGTTCCCTAATGTTCTAGATGGAAATGGTTGGTATACAGTGTCTTTATTAGCGAGAGGAACGCAAAATGGTACTAGGGGACTAAGTGTCATAATAGGCGATAGCTCAGCAATTACTGATGGCAGAATAGGTAATTCAGCCAATGAATACACGTATCACACATATAGCTATAAAGTTGAGAATTATAATGCAGAAACTAATAATTCAATTAAAATAGCAGGACTTGATTACGCATATTATAGAATTGATAATATCAAACTTGAAAAAGGCAACATAGCAACAGACTGGACAGAAGCACCAGAAGATGTTCAAGAGCAAATTGGGAAAAAGGCAGATATTGAAGCAGTAGATAATCTAAAAAATGAAACAATCCCAGCCCTCAAAGATGGCTTGTTAAATAGCTCTGAAAAAGAAGTAGTTAGACAATCTCTAAATGTTGTAAGTGCTGACAAAAAAGGGATTGATACACAATTCACAACTGTGCATGGAAACACAGCTTTAACAGGAGCCTCCAAGACAAACCTAAATAGTGCAAAAGACGTCTTGAATACTGCATTCACAAACCTGCAAAGTGCGATTAATGCTGTGCTAGGAGTTGGAGATGGCACTAGGATTGCAACCAATCAAATGACGCTTGTAACAACACGGTTAAATGAGTATGGTACCGCCCTATCGACATATAATCAACGATACGAACAAGCACAAGATGCTATCTCATCAGAGAAGAAGAGATTGGGAGATGTTTATGCATTAGCACAGGCAACTCTAGCAGAAACGCAAGCCAAAGCTCATGCAGATGGAAAGATTACTGCTGAGGAAAACAGGGCAATAGCTGATGCCAAAGCCAAACTAGATGAAGCTAAGAAGTATGTTGATGCGCTAGAGGTTGGTGGTAGAAACTTATGGCTAAACCATCTTACAACTGATTATAGCGCAATTGAAAGCTTGGGAGCTAACCATATAACTGGTCAAACAGAATGCTTCAGGTTAGACAATGGGGCGAGACTTAACTTTAATATCGAACCCGATTACAGTTCTAGGTTATATAGAAAAATTACCATGAGCGCATGGGTTAAATATACTAATGTAGTTCAGGGGTCAAATGGCTGGAACAAATTTAACATATTTAAACATTCGATGGTTAGAAAAAACAGCGCATCTGGAGCGACTACATCAACCGACTACGCCACACTTGGCGGTTTCACTGGAACTTCTGATTGGAAAAAGGTAGTATACACCTATGATTATTCTGGAAACACCAGTTACGACCAATTAAAAACACAATTGTTTTTCAACTTAGAAGGAACTGTGAGTGGAACCGCTTGGATAACAGGTATAAAAGTGGAATATGGAAACAAAGCTACAGATTGGACACCAGCTCCAGAAGATGTTCAAGAGCGGATTGGTAATAAAGCAGATATTGAAGTCATAGATAATCTAAAAAATGAATTACAAGACTACACAAAGCAAGAAGATTATCTAAATTCAATAGGGGAAGTCAATTCATCTTTGGAAACCTATAAGTCACTACTGGAAATAATAGAAAGAGACTTGAAGGGTGAGAGGGATGAAAATGGTGAGTTTGTATTAGATGTAAATGGAAATCCTATTAATGTTGGTGCTATCAAAGAGATAGAAGACATTGTTAACAGAGAATCTGCCATAGTTAACAATCTGGGAGAGTTATCTGAAAGATGGAACTTCATAGGAACAAACATTATTATGGCATCTGAAGGTCTTTTGATAGGGGAAACAGAAATAAACGCAGAAGGAAAAGAAACACTTGTTACAGGTATAAGGATAAGCAAGAACAGAGTTGACTTTGTTGAAAATAAAACAATAATAGCTGAAATAACAGGTAGCCGGATGAAAATAAACCGAGCAATCTTTGTACAAAGCATTTCTGTTGGAGAGCATAAGATAGAAACATTATCAGGTGGACACACAATTTGGTCATGGGTTCCTACAATTTAGGACCCCACCATTTTGGTGGTAGGAAGGAGAGAATTATATGGCAACATGGAGAAAAACACTTTCTTCAAATCAGTATTATGAAGTTATATTAAACGTAAACCAAACATCTCAAAGTATAGCAAATAACACCTCAAATATAAGTTGGAGTCTACAGGTTAGAAAATCCTTTGGTTCTGGATTTTGGGGTGTAGACTCAACAGCATCAACTTGGACGGTAACTATAGATGGTGCGGTTGTATCTAGTAGTAGTAGTTCATACGATTTCAGGGGAGGAGCACCCCTAACAAACACAATTGCTAGTGGAACAAGAACAATCACTCATGGTGGAGATGGTTCAAAATCCATTGCTGTTAGCGGTTATTGGAAAGATAATGCGAATGGTATGGGTAGTGCTACAGCTTCTGCAACAATGGCATTAAGTACCATTCCAAGAGCGAGTTCATTAAGTGCCTTTTCTTTTGCTTCTCATTTGCAGAATGGTGTGGCAAACACAATAAATTATACAGTTAGTAGAAAGTCTGGTAATTTCAGACACGAAATACAATTAAGAGATGGCTCTACAACAGTGTTATCATGGGACAACATAAGCAGTGATGGCGCTAGTACTATCACATTAACAGCTTCAAATGTAAATACCTTATTGACAAGGATGCCTACAAGCACAACAAAGGCATTTACATTGAGGATAGCAACCAGAAGTGGTGTGGGTGGCGGATGGATTGGAAGTGCTGTGACAAGAAATGCAACAGCAACCGTCCATGCAGATGTAAAACCAGCTTTAAGTAGTATGACTTTTGGCATTAGTGGCTCAAGAATTGATAAAACAGTAAATAAATACGTTCAAGGATATACTAAAGTAACAGCAAATTTTAGTAGAACTGCTGGTTATGGTTCAAGCATAAAATCATCTACAATGACAGTCCAAACAACAAGTGGTGCAAATTCACAGGTTATAAATGGAAATAGTGGCACAACAGCTAATGCACTTTCGCACAGCGGAACATATAGAGTTGTTTATAGCGCAACAGATGAAAGAGGAAGGTCAACAAGCTCTACAAGTGCAAACTTTACAGTGCAAGCATATACTCCACCATCAATAAGTTCGTTTACTTTGACAAGAGGAACAGCAAAGCCGACAGAAGTTACGGTTGTTGCAAATGGGACTTTTTCAAGTATAGGTGGCAGTAACACAGCTACTCTAAACATTCAAAGAAGGTCAGGGACAACTTGGTCTGATGTTGGAACCAACAACACATCTACAAGCGGTAGTATTACCAGAACAGTTGTTAGTACTGGCAACCCAATAACATCTTCCTATGAATTCAAGATGAAGATAACAGACTTGTTTGGGGGTGTTTCTGAATCAATAGATACAATTTCTACACAGCGTGTGGTTTTGGATATTCACAAAAACGAAGGTGTTGGAATCGGTAAGATTCATGAGAGAGGAGTTCTTGACGTTGACGGGGAAGCATATGTTAGGGGTGTGCTGACCGCTCAAGTTGATGCAACGGGTAGTGCGTTGAGAGTTCAAAGTGACCGACCTAATGGTCATGGGTATGTGGGGTATTTTTCATCCGATAATAGCAGAAAGGCTTATGTTGGATTTGGTTCTCCAACCGACAACCACTTTGTCATAGCGAATGAGCATAATAGTGGTGGAGATGTTAGGTTTTCAACAGATACAGGTCAAATTAGAGTGAATTGGGACTATGTTGTTAGTAGTGGCTCAAACAACAATGGTCATTGGGTACGGTTTTATAATGGCATTCAAATATGTTATGGTCAAAATATATGGATATCCTACAACAACAATACTTCAATAAAAGCCAGAGTAACTATGCCTAGCAATTTTGTAGATTCCTATTATGCTGTTGTTTTAGGATTGAAATATACAGATGCCCAATATGCAAGAGGTCAACTATTCTATGAAAATAAATATACAGGTAATTTTGACGTTCTTTGGAGACTGTCACCTAGTGAAACCGCAAATGTTGCTACTACTTGGGGAACGAATGTTGACTGGACTGCGATAGGAAGGTGGAAGTAAATGAACATATTACTAAGTCCACAAATTAGGGACAGGGATAGAATTCGGTATGAGATTGAAGGTCAAAGAATACAAATAGAGATTAATGATATAGTTGATGTATTTGATTTTACCGATATGCCAGATGGTGAAATGCAATTATGGTATGAAGAAGGAAGAGCGATTGTATACACTGAGGATTATGACTTTCCAATTCTAGGTGCAAAGAAAGAAAATGGTGAATTATGGGTTGAGATTGTTTTCACTATTGATTCTGAAGAGAAAGATGAGAGATTGCTGTTCCCAGATTGGATAACTCTTGATGAGTTTAATGATTTAATGAAAGAATTAGCTGAGAGGGAGAAGGAGACTAAATCAGATGGTGAAGATTAGTTGGAAAACAGAAGAAGATATTCTTGGTGGGTTGAAAGAATCTAAAATCAATTATTTAAAATCTGAGTGCAACCAAAGAATCGTTGATGGGTTCGCACTTGATAGCGAGCACTACTCTTATAGTCAGGAAAAACAGATTAACTTTCAAGACACTTATCAATTATTCTTAAATAATATGATTACTGAGATTAGTTGGAATGCTTATGTTGATGGTGAAAAAACTAGGATTTTACTTGATAAGGATAAATTCCAGAGAGTTTACTTAGCTGGTGTCAAACATAAAGTTGACACAATGTCTAGATTAAATGATGTATTAATTCCAATGGTGAATAGTGCTGAGAACAAGGAAATTGTTGCTAGGATTTATTGGGATGAGGGTTTGGATAGCGAAAGTCTAGAACTGGATACCGGAAACACAATGGGAAAAAAGATAGAAAAGGTAGAAAAAACAGCTAAAGAAGTTCAAGACAGTTCTTTTACTACGATGATGGCTCTTATGCAAATATCATCAATGATTAAATAGAGGTTTGGAGTTGATAAATATGCCTACACCATTAGCGATGGTATGCATAGAACTTATAGACAACGGCATGTTGAATAAAGAAGATATACCACAAATAATTAAACAAGAGGTTATTGATTATTATGAATCATTAAGAGGAGGTGAAAAGCATGATTAATCCAAGTCCATTAACAATGGTATGTTTAACTCTTTTGATGGGAGGTCATATCGGATGGGAAGGAGTACCTGCTATCATTAGAGATGAAGTAGAGCACTTCTACCCTTTATTAACAGGCAAGCCAGTTCCAACAGCAGAAGAGGTTTAATCCTCTTCTTTGTAGGTTTGGCAATAGGTCTTTTCATAGGGTTTTTATTTTAAGAAGGAGATGATTTAATGCAAGGATATATAGGAGAGGAAACAAGATATGTGGTTTTACAAGAAGCTCCACAAGCACAAATGGGGGAACTGCAAAGACAGCCATTAATCTATGATGCAAGATACGGGTCTTTTGCTCCTGTTGGAGATATCTTAAGTGCACCACAATTTAAATCCAAAGAAGAAGCGATTGAGTTAGCAAATCTTCAAAATCAAATCTCACAGAT
>JBGXRX010000107.1:0-9796 GCA_041811795.1 Erysipelothrix sp.
ATACGTTGACGGTTATGTGAAGCCTACTACCAGGTCAAGACGAACACAATTCGATGACTATTACGAAACTATAAATGAATTACTGAGCAATGAGTTAAAGGTATTTGCTTATAAGAGCATCCTTTGGAGATACTTAGTTACCAATTATGGGTTAAAAGCACCGGAGTCCAGTTTTAGAAGATACATAAGATCAGTACCGGAGTTTAATGATTACTTTATTAGGCTTCGCCAAAAAAGTACAAAAGAACCCACTCCAATGCGCTTTGAGAGTGGCATTGCTGAGCAAGCCCAATTGGATTGGAAAGAATCCATGACCCTTGTATTGTCATCGGGTGAGTCCATAGTCGTAAATATCTTTGTACTACTGTTAAGCTATTCCAGATTTAGAGTTTATCGATTGTCACTTCAGAAGACACAAGATATTTTATTGAATTTTATGTCAGATGCATTTGTTACATTCGGTGGTGTCCCAAAGGAAGTTCTTGTAGATAATATGAAAACAGTAATGGATGAATCTAGAACAACCTATAAACCTGGTAAAGTTAACATTCGCTTCCAACAATTTGCTGACGATTACGGGTTTAAAGTAAAGCCATGCATCGGAGGAAGACCTGAAACTAAGGCAAAAGTGGAATCACCAATGAGAATACTCGATGAACTCAGGGCATACAACGGAGACCTTACTTACTCTGAGTTAAATGATAAACTACAAGAAATCAACAACAGAGAAAATTCTAGATTCCATAATTCATACCAAATGGTTCCGGTCCTTGGACTAGATAAAGAAAAAGACGCCCTTGCTCCGCTGCCCGCTGATGCAATAAGACGTCAATATGTAATTAAAACAAGCAAAGTTACTGTAAATAAGTCATCCATGATAACTGTAAAATCACGTCAATACTCAGTACCACCAAAATACATTGGGAAACATGTCACAGTGCAGTGTTTTGATAATCAATTACATGTTCATTATAACATGCAGTTAATTGCAATACACAACCAAAGCGACACACCACTGAACTATCTTGACAAACACTACATTGAGATCGCAAAGATGACCTTACCATTTGATGATAGAGAAATTGAAGAAATAGCTAAAGATAACTTAAAGAAAATAGGTGCACGTTATGAGTAAAACTGAATATGAACATTTAATAAGCAATCTAGAATACCTTAAATTAAAGGAAATGCCTGTGCACCTAAGCGACACGATTGATTTTGTAACCAATAACGGTCTTAGCTTTGTACAGGGCCTAATCAAGCTAACAGATTATGAGGTAACATTCAAAGAAGCTAATATGGTCAAGGCAATGGTTAGAGTTGCAGGGTTCCCTCACTTTAGAGAACTCAAAGATTTCGATTTTTCTTTTCAAGAAAACATAAACAAGGAACAGATAATGGAATTTACTTCGCATCGCTTCATTCATGAAAATCAAAACATTGTTTTTATGGGAAGTAGTGGTGTTGGAAAAACACATCTCGCTACATCAATTGGTATATCAGCAGCAAAGAAAAGAATATCTACGTACTTTATTAAATGTAATGACCTTATTAGTCAATTGAAGAAAGCAAAGTTGGAAAATAGGCTTGATGCTAGAATAAAGCATTTCACTAAGTACAAATGTTTAATCATTGACGAATTAGGGTATTTACCAATTGAAGCTGAAGACTCTAAATTATTCTTTCAACTAATTGATAAAAGATACGAGAAGCGTTCGACGATTATCACGACTAATATTAACTTTTTAAGTTGGGACAAAGTGTTTAGAGATCCAACTATAGCCAATGCGATACTCGATCGAATCTTACACCATTCCCATGTAGTGAACATCACCGGTAAATCATACCGTTTAAAAAACTATTACGAAAATACAGGAGGAACTGAATAATTGTGCATTCTTAAATGATCGAAAGTGTACATTCTTATGTTGACATCTATAAGTGTTTAAGAAAAGCAAATTACATTTATAAATAATTGGATAAATGACTATCCAAGAAGATTACTTGGATACTTAAACCCACTAGAGTCACTTATGATGCATTTAATGGCATAAATCAAAAATTAACTTTTTTAAAATAAGTGGACAACTTGCAATTGCAATTCAAGGTTATATTAGTATTACGGTTTAACCAACATCTAATATCTGAAAAGATAGAGATAGTTTGTATAGTTTTTATTATGTTTATAATGTATACTATAATTAATATCGTAAGTAAGACATGTTGAATAGGTCCTTTAAGTAAAGAGAGTGGATGCTTTGGTGTAAGTCCTCTTAAAGTCTATTGAATGCTCCTTAAATAGATGGTTAATACCCGTGTACTCGCGTTAAGAGATAATTAAGTTGTATAGACTCATTTCTATAAACCAGGATGGTACCGCGTGCAAACGTTCCTGGATAGGGATGTTTTTTTTATATTTAAGGAGAAGTGTATGAAAAATAGAAAAAGTGATGAAATTAGAGATTTATTTTTACAGTATTTTGAATCTAAAGGACATATGATTGAGCCAGGTGCTCCATTAGTACCTATTAATGACAACAGTTTATTATGGATTAACTCTGGTGTTGCAGCATTAAAGAAATACTTTGATGGTCGTGTAAAACCGTCTAATCCAAGAATTACAAATGCTCAAAAGAGTCTACGTACCAACGACATTGATAATGTTGGTAAGACAGCAAGACACCATACATTCTTTGAGATGTTAGGTAACTTCTCAATCGGAGATTACTTTAAGAAAGAAGCAATAGAATTTGCTTATGAATTCTTATTCTCAGAAGAGTGGTTAGGACTTGATGTTAAAGATGCTTACTTCTCAGTATATTCTGAAGATACAGAAGCATACGATATTTGGGTAAATGATATTGGTGTTGATCCAAAACGTATACTGAAAACAGAAGACAACTACTGGCAAATTGGTGATGGACCATGTGGACCTAACTCAGAGATTTTTATTGACCGTGGACCTTCTTACGATCCAGATAATATTGGTGAGGAACTATTCTTTAAAGATATTGAGAACGATCGATATGTTGAGATTTGGAATATTGTATTCTCTCAATACGATGGTGTTGATGGTGGAGACCGTTCAACGTTCAAAGAATTACCACAAAAGAATATCGATACTGGAATGGGATTTGAGCGTTTAGTATCGATTGTTCAAAATGGAGAAACAAACTATGATACAGATTTATTCCTACCTATCATTCGCGAAGTAGAGAAATATTCGGAAATTAAATATCAAGATCATGTAATGGCATATCGAGTTATTTCAGATCACATTAGATCTTTAGTATTCACATTAGCAGATGGTGCAACTTTCTCTAATGAGGGTCGTGGCTATGTATTGCGTCGTATCTTAAGACGTGCAGTTCGTTATGGTCGTATTTTAGAGATCAAAGAAAGCTTTCTCTACAAATTAGTGGATACAGTTATCGAAAATCAAAAATACTTCTATCCCAATCTTGGTAATAACAAAGATATGATAAAAGAACTTATTCTATCTGAAGAAAAACGTTTTGAAAGAACACTTCAAGATGGTGAAAAATTACTTCTAGAATCACTTAACAACCATAGCGACAAACTATTGGAAGGTGAAGTTGCATTCAAACTCTATGATACTTATGGATTCCCAGTAGAACTAACTGAAGAGATTGCACAAGAACATGGCTTTACAGTTGATATGGATGGCTTTAATAAAGAACTTGAAGCTCAAAAAGAGCGTGCTCGTTCATCTCGACAAAAAGGAGATTCATTTGCAAGTCAAGAAGAAGATCTAATGAACTTCAACAAACCATCAACATTCTTATATGATGAAACTGAAATTACTACTTCAGTAATCGCATGTTTTGTCGATGGTAAAGAAGTTACTTCATTTAGCGGAAAAGGGATTTTAGTATTTGAAGAATCTATTTTCTATGCTGAAAGTGGTGGACAAGTATCTGACTCAGGTAAAGTAATATTTAATAATCAAGAAACACCCGTATTAGCAATTTCTAAAGCTCGTGGTGGACAACATCTACATACAGTTGATATGCCATCAGAAATCAAAGTAGGCGATCAAGTTACGCTAGAATTAGATGCACAAAAACGTCATTTCATTCGAAAGAATCACTCAGCTGTTCACTTGCTGCAATCAGCACTTCGAACAGTATTGGGAGACCATGTAACACAAGCTGGATCTTATGTTGATGAGAATTATTTACGCTTTGACTTCAACCATTTTGAAAAGGTTAAAGAAGCAGATTTAGTTGAAGTTGAAACAATGATTAATAACTGGATTGCTGAAGCGGTTCCTGTTGTTACTGAAATTATGGATGTAGCTCAAGCTAAAGAGACTGGAGCAATGGCTTTATTCTCAGATAACTATGGTGATCTCGTACGTGTCGTTAGCATGGGTGAATACTCAAAAGAATTATGTGGTGGAAATCACGTTTCTAATATTTCAGAAATCGGACTATTTAAGTTAGAAACTGAAGAATCAGTAGGTTCAGGTGTACGTCGTATTACTGCTACTGTAAGTTTAAAAGCTATCGCATCACTAAAATCTTTCGAAACACAAATCAAAACGATTCGTGAAGACCTTAAGATTCCACATCAAAAAACTACACCGGAACGCATTCATGAATTAGTTGCTGAATTAGCTCAAGTTCAAGCTGATAATAAGGCACTCAATGGTGAGATTATGGCAAGTCGCTCAGTCGATTATATCGAAGCAGCACAAGCCATCGCTCATGATCTAACATATTCATTGTTAGAAATGGATGATGTTGATGCTGATACAGCGAAACTACTTGTAGAGAAAGTTCGCGAAAAAGTAGATCTTGTTGTTTTGGTTAACAAGAAAGAGAATTCATTAAGCTTTGTAGTTGGAGCAAGTGATAAAGCAATCAAAGCTGGCCTAAAAGCTGGTGATATTGCTAAAGGTTTAGCACAAGCAACAGGTGGTAATGGCGGAGGAAGACCAAACTTTGCTCAAGCAGGTGGTAAGAATCCAGCAGAATTGAAAAATGCATTGAGTGAATTAGAGATGAAATTAGGAAACTAACTTTAACTTTAGACCTAGATGATATAAAATATAGAAAAGGGAAGTGATACATATGGCAAAAGACTCATTTGATAAAACAGTAGCTTATAATACTAAGCCTGTTCGTGTTGAACGTATTAGTGAAATATTGAGCGATGTGAACGACGCTTTGGAAGAAAGAGGCTATCAATCAGTGGCTCAAATATCAGGTTATCTTATTTCGAATGATCCTGCATATATCTCTTCACACAAGGGTGCTCGTGTGACTATTCAGGAAGTAGAGCGTTATGAGATAATTGAAGAACTTGTACGTTTTTATTTGGATAAAAAATGAATCCTACAAAAATACTAGGACTCGATTTGGGCTCGGTAACATGTGGCTTGGCTATCTCTGATGGCCTTGGCATGTTTGCCCATCCTTTAAGCACGCTTCGCCACGCAGATGATCTTCATGCACTAAAAGATCCTTTAGCTGAGATTATCACTAAAGAGCGTGTAGGAGAGATTGCTTTAGGTTATCCTAAAATGATGAACAATGATGTTGGCTTAAGAGCTCAAATATCAGAAGAATTTAAAGCCTTATTAGAAGAGTGGTTTGATGTAGAGGTAATCCTTATCGATGAGCGATTAACGACTGCAGCTGCGACTAAGCAACTAATATCAGCTGATGTATCACGAAAGAAACGTAAGCAAGTCGTTGACCAATTGGCAGCGGTTCATATCTTACAATCATATTTAGATCGTAAACGATTTTTGAAGGGAAATGATTAACATGGAAGAAAAAGTATTAACAGTCATCTCAAGCGATGGCACAGAAGTTGAAATGGAAATTTTATTTACATTCTCAGATGACACATATAAAAAAGACTACGTATTGTATGTAGACCCTAAAGATGAAACAGGTGAAGTTTTCGTATCATCTTATACCGAAGAAGGAACTTTAGATGCAATTGAAGATCCTAAAGAGTGGGAAATGGTCGAAGAAGTATTTTCAGCTTTCGTAATCAAACATGAAGGTGAAGAGGAAATGGTTGATGAGCACTCGCATTAAAAAAATATGCGGTGCTTTCTTTCTGTTTGGAATTCTGGTGATTGGAAGTCTTGGTGTACTTGAATATCAAACACGACCAATGGATGGAAGTGGTGATCTTGTTGTTTTTGTGGTCAATGAAGGTGAATCGTCACACGATATCATCGTTAACCTGAGAAGCAAGGGTTTAATACGTTCCCAATTCTTTACCAAGGTTAAGATGAAAACAATGCGTAACTCAAAATTTTACGTGGGTACCTACAATCTAAAAAACAACTGGTCAACTCAAGATTTGTTACGTCATATGACACAAATCGATAACGTTAATGGATCTAAGGAAGCCAGAGTTTTAATCAAGGAGGGTTCATGGGCAAAAGATATTGCCAAGAGTATCGCTGCTAATACCAACGTTACTGAAGATGAACTTCTCAACTTATGGAATGACAAAACTTACATCGAATCCATCATGAGTACTTATCCACAATTGCCTAAAGAAATATTAGACAACAAGAATGCGCGCGTCTTGATGGAGGGATTCCTATATCCTGATACTTACAATATCTATAGAGAGACGACTGCTCAAGATGTTACTAAGAAAATCTTAGACAATGGTGCTAATCGCTATAAAGAACTTCAAAGTCAGATAGATACTTCAGAGTATTCATACTATGAACTGGTAACACTTGCTTCAATCGTTGAATATGAAGCTCACAAAGTTGAGGATATGAAACTGATTGCAGGAGTGTTCTTTAACCGATTAGACATCGGTATGAAGTTACAGTCTTCTGTTACAGTATGTTATTCTCTTTATGAATTTAATGATTGGAAAGATTGCGAATCGGCTGAAAACAACCAATTCGACTCACCCTACAACACATATCGTTATGAAGGTTTACCCCCAGGCCCTATTTTGAACCCAAGCAATAAAGCAATGTCTGCAGTATTGAATTATACAGATTCAGATTACTTATTCTTCTTGGCAGATGTTTATGGAGATGGTAAAGTTTACTATTCAGAAACTTTTGAACAACACAATATATACAAAAAACAATATTTAGGAGGATAGTAATGAAATCAGTAGTTATCGGATTAGCCGGTGGAAGTGCCTCAGGTAAATCCAGCATCGCAAAAAAATTAAAAGCACACTTTAATGAAACACAAAATGTTGTTATTCTTAGAATGGATGATTACTATAAAGATCAAAGTCATTTAGAGATGGAAGTACGTTTACAAACAAACTACGACCACCCATTTGCTTTTGATATGGATCTTCTGCTTTCAGATATGAAAGCACTAAAAGAAGGTAAAGGCATTGAAAAGCCGGTTTATGACTTTATGAATCATACACGTAGTGATTATAGAGAAACTATTGAGCCTTGTGATGTTATTATTCTAGAAGGATTATTAACATTAGATGAAGAAGTACTTAGAGATTTATTAGACATCAAAGTCTTTGTTGATGCTGAAGCAGATATTCGTTTTATCAGAAGATTGAACCGAGATGTTAATAAACGTGGTCGCTCTTTAGAGAGCGTAGTTGAACAATATTTAACTACAGTTCGTACCATGCATGAACAATTTGTAGAGCCATCAAAGCGCTATGCAGACATTATTATCCCTGAAGGGGCACACAATACAGTAGCTATTGATTTACTAGTAACCAAAATAAGTAGTATCATCAATAGTGTTATGTTATAATTCAAATTAAGAGGAGTGGATATTATGAACGAAAAAATTCCTGTAACACAGGCCGGTCTGGACGAGTTGAACCGTGAATTACGTCAATTGATTGAGGTTGAAAGACCTGATGTTATTGTAGATTTAGTAGCAGCTCGTGCGCAAGGTGACTTGTCAGAGAACGCTGACTATGATGCAGCTCGTGATCGTCAAGCACGTGTCGAGGCACGTATTAGAGAATTAGAGCACACATTAACTCGTGTAGAATTAATTGATAGCTCATCTAAAGCAAAACATAAAACTGTTTCTTTAGGTGCTACTGTTACAATTCTAGACATGGGTATTAATGAAGAAGACACTTTTACAATTGTTGGTTCTGTTGAGGCAGATCCTGTCAATGGAAAACTTTCAAACGTATCACCACTTGCACAAGCGATGAATGATGCTAAAGTTGGAGACATTGTTACTGTTAAGGTTGAAGAGCCTTACCAAGTAGAAGTTCTAAAAATTAAATAATTAAGAAGTTGCCAAACAAATGGCAACTTTTTTTTATGACTTTAAGTATCTTAAGACTACTTATTAGTGAGGTGGTCTATGAAACGAATCTACATACTGATTACACTAATTGCTGTTCTTCTAGTGCTTAGTTATAAATCTTTAGGCTTTCATGCAATCGCACTAGAGAAAGATAGTATTGATGTCACGGTTGTCTACAAAGGACATGAGAATATTTTGAATGTGGACAATTATGCTACAGTTCAAGAAGTCATGGAACAGATTGATACTGAAGATGATGTGGATATGGAAAAATTGAACCTATTATCAATCTTGAGTCATGGTGATGTAATCAACATTCCAATTAAAACTGAATCTACTTGCATATCACTCAATACAGCTTCCTTAGAAGAACTTGGGCAACTGGCAGGTGTTGGTGAAAAAACAGCTCAGTTAATTATCAACTATCGGACCGAGAACTCACTTTTTAAAAAGATTGAAGACTTAATGAACATCAAAGGTATTGGACAGAAGAAGTTTGATAAAATGAAAGATCAATTATGTCTTTAAATCTATGGGTGTAACAAAAAATGACATTGACTCTTTTCTTTATTTTTACAATATTACCAACATCCAGTTCTCGCTTAATATTTTATTTTCTAGTGGGTTTATATTCTAAGCCTAAATTCTGGATTAGATTTTCTTTGCTTATTGTGGCTTCAATATTAATAAGTTTAATTTCGACACAGGCACTCCCTGGTACAGGTAAGGTATTAGAAGTCCATGACAACTATTTTATTACAAGACATGGCTTCTCTAATGTCATGGTATGGAGTGAATACCCTGGTAACCCTGGTGACTTAGTTGAATTATTAGGTAAACTGGAATCAATTGATCCAATACCTTTTGAGGCAGTAAAAAGAATTAATTACACAATTAGTAATCCAAAGATTAAACTAATCAAAGAAGGTAAGTCAATTAAATCTATTCTGTGGAAACATTTCTCCAAGTATCCCAACTCAAGAAAATTAATCTTTAACCAATCGATTGATAATCTTCCTTTGATGACTTCCATGTCTTTGCAGATACTGGGATCCTTTCAAATAATAAAGCACTTTCTTAAGAAACATCTTAATGAAAAAAGAGAGAGAATATTAGCCTTAACTTACTTTGTAATATACGGATTAGTTTTCGGTTTTGCATTTTCACTTATAAGAATGATTTTAGTCAGGGTAGTGAAGAGAGAACACTCAGCACTATTGTGCTTAATCCTTTTTCCTGGATCGCAATTGGGATTTCATTTTCTATATCCTTACTGTAAAGACTTACTCAAAGGTTTATCGAGTAATTTTTCAAAACTTAATTTTAGACAATTATTTCCATTTCTCGCACTGCTATCAAGTTATCGGTTTAACATCCTTGAGATGTTTCTCTATCCATTATTTAAGTTATCATCAGGCATTATATTTTTAACTTTATTACTCATTCCATACAGCGGATGGATAGGGAATCACTTTATTAACTTTTTTTCATATGTATTAAACCATAGATTACTTGGCATTTTTCAGGTG
>JBGXRX010000108.1:0-9928 GCA_041811795.1 Erysipelothrix sp.
CAATGATAGTGAGGCTGTAAAAGTAGCTAGCGTATCAAAAATGTTGAGGTTTAGAACGCTTGCAGTCAGTAAAAAACTAATGACAATTGAAGATGCCAACAGTTTGATGATTACTTGGTTGCTAGGATATAAGTTTCTACTAACTGGTCTTGGTTGTTTCAGCATAATTTACCTCATTCATTCCTATATTATAGCATAGGATTTCAAGCACAGTTAAAAATTCAAACTTGAGATTTGTGCATACTATGTGAAAACCCTTAGTCTTTATAACAAAGTATTGGATGACAGACTCCCCTAATTCCATTCGAGAGAAATAATCTCTCTACTTTGTGAAAATCTACGTTTCGATATACAAGCAAACACAAATAAGGAGTATAATTAAGTTGTAAAAGGAGGACTTACTATGAAAGTTGTAGTCATTGGATGTACACATGCAGGTACATCAGCAGTTAAATCAATCTTAAAAGAAGATCCAAGTGCAGAAGTTGTTGTTTTCGAAAGAAATGATAATGTTTCATTCTTATCTTGTGGTATCGCTCTTTACATCGGTGAAGTGGTTAAAAAGGCTGAAGAGTTATTCTACTCAAACCCTGAGGAACTGAAAGCACTAGGTGCTCAAATCAATATGGAACATAATGTTACTAATGTTGATGATGTAAACAAGATCGTCACTGTCGAAAATCTTCTAACTGGAGAAACTCGTACAGAAACTTACGACAAATTAGTCCTTACAACAGGATCATGGCCAATTCAACCTCCAATTCCTGGAGTTGAAGCTGGAAATATCTTACTATGTAAAAACTATAACCAAGCTCAAGAAATTATCGCTCGTAAACAATCAACTGAAAAAGTTGTAATTGTTGGTGGTGGATACATTGGTATTGAATTGGTTGAAGCTTTTGTTGAAATCGGTAAAGAAGTTACTCTTATCGATGGTTTAGACCGTATTCTTAACAAATACCTAGACCCTGAGTTCACAGATGTTCTTGAAAACGATCTTAAAGAACGTGGTGTTAACTTAATTCTGAATCAAGCAGTTGAGGGCTTTGATGCAGATGAAGCAGGTAATGTTAAAGCAGTACATACACCTTCAGGAACTATCGAAGCTGATTTAGTTATCATGTGTGTTGGTTTCAGACCTTCAAATGAACTTCTAAAAGATAAAGTTGATGCTTTACCTAACGGAGCTCTTAAAGTTAATGAATACATGCAAACATCAAACCCAGATATCTATGCTGCTGGTGATAATGTTGCAGTTCATTACAACCCAACTGGAGATCACGCTTATATTCCACTAGCAACTAATGCAGTGCGTATGGGATCACTAGTAGGTAAAAACATTGTATCTAACAAAGTTAAATACCGTGGAACTCAAGGTACATCAGGACTTTACCTATTTGGTTACAAAATCGGTTCAACTGGGGTTACTGAAAACTCAGCACCTCACTTTGGTCTCAATGTTAAAACAGTTTATATCGAAGATAACTACCGTCCAGAATTCATGCCAACTACTCAAAAAGTACAAATGAAACTGGTATACGATGCTGATACTAAGGTTATCCTTGGTGGACAGTTAATGTCTAAATATGACATTACTCAATCTGCTAACACATTATCATTAGCAGTACAAAACAAGATGACGATTGAAGACTTAGCTTATGTTGATTTCTTCTTCCAACCTCATTTTGACCGTCCTTGGAACTACTTAAACATCCTTGCACATGCTGCAATCGATCAAGAAAACTAGTACTCAAGACTTTCTAACTCACGCCTTAGGGTGTGAGTTTTTTATATAATCTACTGATGGATGAAATAGAAAAAGACCTAATCTTTTACGAAATAACTTAAATAAGTTGCTTCATAATGTGATTGGGTCTTTTTAATTATAACTATTAATAGAGTCTAGGGTTTGATGTATGAAAAACCTTGACGATGTAGTTGGGCGAGGCGATAGACACCCGATTCAACAGGTTTATAGTAATCAGCTAATGATTCTACATCAATATCATGAGATTTTAAGGAATTCATACACACCTCAATACGCACATCCTCAAAATCACTTAAGTCCTCATGAACCAGTGTGATTGCAGGACCGTTGATGAGAATGATAATCTTCTTAATATCATCAAACTTCTGTAGGTTTTTAATATTACTTTTTACCATTGGAAAATCTTCACTGTGGTTGCAGTGAAAGACTACCTTCACTTCGCTTCTTGGACCATATACATAGTATAGGTTCCTTGATTAACAAGTGTGTCATTATCATCATAAATTCCAACATTAACAACACAGATTTTACCACTACGTGAAATTGCAGTAGCTTTTGCAGTAAGTGTTCCTGTTTGTACTGGAATCATAAAGTCTATTGTAGCATTAAGTGTAACGTATACCGCCCCATTGCTCCATGAAGCCGCCCCTGCTGCACTATCTGCTAGTGAGAAGTATAAGCCACCATGGACATAACCCAATTGATTCATGGACTGATCTGTTAGTACTACCTGCACCTCTGCATAGTCACTTTCATGCTTAACAACATCAATTGCATTATGTGTCATATAATTTACTGTATTCATATTCAAAACCTCCTTTTTAAAAATCTAGTTTCTATTATAAAATTCTTGAATCTTGTTTAAACTACTCTTTAGATCATAGCCTTGTTCAAACATTTCTTTTTGTTTTCATTGGCGCTGTAACAATGGTTGATTTAATATTGTATCAACCCATTTTTGTCTATCATTTAAAGGTAAAAATGTCACTAAGTCAGTGAGTTTGATATCTTTATCTATCGTATCAGAACAATAGATCGGGAGTCCACTAGTTTGAGCTTCTACTAAAACATATGGTAGTCCTTCAAAAAGTGATGGCATAATAAATGCATCCATAGCACTCAGAAATGGTGCAACATCCTCTTGAAGTCCTGCGAAAACAACCTTGTCCTGTAAGTTTAGTTGGTCTACTTGGTCCTTAATTGATTCAAGTAAATCCCCTTCTCCAATAAGTAACAATCGTGCATTATCCTGTTTCTTTTGAAGTTCATTAAAAATTTTGATGAGTTCCGTATGGTTTTTGATTTCATTGAACCAGCCAATATGACCGTAGACGAGTGTATCTTCCAAATCATAGTGCTTACGAATCTTATTTCTATTATCTTCATCGTAGAGAAAGTGATCGGTATCAATTGCATTTGGAATTAATTCAAAATCTTCTTCGCCATATAGGTATTCACCTGCAGAATTAGAACATGCAAATAGTGAAGTACTATTTGGTGTAATCAAACGTCGTGCGTGTTGGCCTAGAATCTTCTTGATGGGATTTGAACTGTAAGATTGGCTTGAGTGAGAATGTGATATTCTAACCGGTATATTGTATTTCTTAGCCATCTTTAATACAGGCCCATTTTGATCATTCAAATGAGCATGGATTACATCATAATTACCATTCTTAATAATTTCGGTTAAAGCCTGTTTATTTTTAATAGGATCTTGTCCTTTAATTGGAACATGAATTAATTGCATACCTAATGATTTAATTTCATCATCATAATATCCTTTGCCAAAACCATGAACCACAACATCGACCTGATAGTCTTTGGGGTCTAAGCTTCTTAGGATATTCATAATGAAGTTTTCGGTGCCACCTTTTAAAAGAAGACCACCATTAACGATTAGAATTTTCTTCATAGTTTTCCTCATAGAAGTCCATCATTTCTTCTACAAAGTTTTGAGCTGAGAATAAATCGTTTCTGTAGCTTATACCTTGATCAGGATTGATGTCTTCAACTTTCGTTATAAGTTCTTTTAAGTCCCCTTGTGGCACTATTGTAATGCCAGGTACTTCTTTATTACCGCCAGTATCATAAGCTATTACTGGTGTATTGCATGATAATGCTTCGATATTGGTAGTTGGGTAATTGTCTTCGTAGGTAGGGTTAAGGAATGCGTGAGCCAGTGTATAATAAGCAGCAAGTTCAGTTGCATCTTGAGTTCTAGAAATACCAACAACATTGCTTGGTAATTTACCAATTTGCTCCTTCTCAAGGCCAATTAGAACGATTTGGTACTCGTCACTCAACATAGTAGATAACTTCATAAAATCTTCAAGACCTTTACGTCTTTCCCACTTACTAGCGATACCCAATAGTATTTTCTTACCTTTATATCGTTCCATTAAGTCGGCATTTTCAGTTGGTTTAAAGACATCGAGATTGATTCCATTATGAACTACACTGCAAGAAAACTTTCCTAAGTATGATTTTGCGATAAGATCTTTCAACCAGTGGGATGGCGTAATAAAATGCAAGTTCTTAAGTGATCCAATTTTATCTTTTTTCCAATCCAAGTTACGCTTTTGTTGTGCAATACCAACAACCTCTGGATAGTCCTTAGTAGAAGTACAGACTTCACAACCATCATTCCATAGAGAACAACCATTAAAGTCAAAATAAGCACCACTACCTGAAATTAGCCAAGCATCATGAAGTGTCCATAGTACTTTAATATTAGTTTCTTTTAAAAAGTCCATTAACATGGGAACATGGCAGTAGTAACCATGAATGTTATGGATATGAATTGTGTCGGGTTGGAACTCTTTGATTTTTTCAATCAGTTTATGAGTTGCAGCTTTAGAGTGTAGTCCATGGTCTCCAAATAATCGTGTCATAATGACATGATTATAGAAACCCGTTGTGTCACTCATATCGAATGTGTTATCAGTCTCTTTTGCTTGATGACGACCGTAAACCATCAGTACTTCATGGCCTTTAGAGATAAGACCATTGGCTAAATCTCGAACGATTTTACCTGTACTTCCATAGTCGACAACAGAGTTAATAAACATTACCTTCATTATTTTTTCCAAACGTTTCTATTAATATAGTCTGTATAGGATAAGATAATGCGTAATACTTTGTCAGAAACATTTGGCATAGAATAGTCAGCTACATGTCTTAGTGTTTCTGGAGTTTGTGATTCTAAGATTGCCAACCCTTGTAGAATTCTTTCTTGTTCTAGTCCTACCATCATAACTGAAGCTTCTTCCATAGCTTCCGGTCTTTCATGTGCTTCTCTTAGGTTTAATGCATTAAACCCTAGAATTGATGATTCTTCAGAGATTGTTCCACTATCAGATAGTGTTGCCTTTGAGTGCATTTGAAGTTTTACATAGTCGTTAAATCCAAGTGGTTTTAGGATGCGGACGTTTTCATGGAAAACAATACCTTTAGCATTGATCATGTTTTGTGTACGAGGATGTGTACTCACAATAACTGGTAGATCATACTTTTCAGCAATAACATTAAGCGTATCGCATAAGTTTAAAAAGTTACGTTCTGAGTTGATGTTTTCATCTCTATGAGCCGATACTACAAAGTATTCATGCTCTTTAAGACCCATTGTTTCTAGAATCGTATTGTTAGCTAAATCTTCACGACGCGAATTAACTACCTCAAACATTGGGCTACCAGTTTTGATGATACGATCTGCAGGAAGTCCTTCTCTTAATAAATATTCACGAGCAATATCAGAATAAGTAAGGTTGATATCTGAAATATGGTCAACAATCTTACGGTTGGTTTCTTCTGGTACACGTTGATCAAAACAACGGTTTCCTGCTTCCATATGGAAAATTGGAATTTGCATACGTTTAGCAGCAATGGCACATAAGCATGAGTTTGTATCCCCTAATACTAAGAATGCATCAGGTTTAACTTCATTTAAAACTGGTTCAATAGCAATCAAGATATTACCGATTGTTCCAATTGGCGCTCCTGTAGCTGTATTTAAAAAGAAGTCTGGTTTTCTTAATTTAAAGTCATCAAAGAAGACCTCATTCAATTCATAATCATAGTTTTGTCCTGTATGAACTAAGATGTGTTCAATGGCAGGTGAATTTTCTAGTTTATTGATAACTGCGGATAGACGGATGATTTCCGGACGTGTCCCAACTACTGTCATCACTTTTAATTTTTTCATGTGTACCTCCTTAAAGTCTCTCTCTATTATGCCTTTTTTAGGGCTTAAAAGCAATCATAGCAAGTCTTGTGGACTGCTTGTTATTAGCTTATTATCGATCATTTCTAAAATAAAAAAGTAATCATTCTTTCACTGGAAGCTATGAAAAAGAACACTAAGCATATTAAGCTTAATGTTCCTTAGTGTGTTAAGTATGAGTTCCAACTTGTTGATGACTTGGTGGTGGTGTCAAATAATCACCATAGGTGGTTGTAAGGAAAGCTTCGTAATCCTTAAAACAAGAGAACTTATCTTTTTCAAATTGAAGAGCTTCAAAATCATCAAATATTTTACGCTCGAATACAAAACGTCCGTAACTTGGTGAAGCACCTTCTGAAAGGTTTGCTACAAGACTACTTGGTCGATCATTATATTGTTGAATTAAAGCATCACGTTTTACAATAAGGCGATGACTTAGTTTATCGTTTTTACCAAAGAGTTTAGTGTAGAAAACAAATGGTGATTTAGCAATTTTCTTGATGATTGAGTCATCTTCATTGAAGATAACATAATTAAGTAACTTTAGTTTCTTATTATAGCTTCGAATATCCTCAACTTGCTTGTCCTGTAATGCTTTATCTTCTGGAACATATTCAAATGGGAAGATATCTAGCCATACACCATGGTGCATGTTGCGATCTTTAACGATATCTTGGATTAGTAATAAACGATCACTTCTAATCTTAGCAAATGCTTGAACACTTTCAGGTTGTGTTTCATGAGTTTGATATACATAACCTTCAGAGAGTTCAGAAGCGATGATAGCATCAAGGCGATCATAATCTTCTCGTAACATACCAACATCAATATCATCATCCCAAGGAATAAAGCCTTGATGGCGAATAGCACCTAATAAAGTTCCGTCAATCAGTGAATATTTGAGATTGTGCTTTTTACAAATTCTGTCAAATTCCACTAAAATGTCATACATTATTTCATGTTCTTGTTTCATCATGAGCCCCTATACTAGATATATTGGATCCATTTGTTGGATCTGTGAGAATGTATTAATCTCGATAATATCTTCATCTTTGCATTCGGTAATATATATTTTGTAATTGTTCTTATAATCTTTAAGTGGAATATCATCCCAAAATTTCTCTAAACCACCTGGTAAATGAATGGCTTCTTCTAAATCTTTGCTAAGTTGTACTGCATCATCTGCTGTCCAGTAAGAGATACCTGCCATTTCATAGACATTCTCACCACCAATTCCAATATCAGTGATGATACCGGATTTGACTTTAAAGCACCAGTCATTAGACAGATCAGTCTTTTTACCGTAGTAGGTCGTATTGAGCTGATATGGTGTAATGATGGCTTTGTTTTGAACCAGTAAGTCTGCTTCGAAGACATAGGCTCTTTCAAGATACTCTTTAGCAAGGTATATTGATCGGATATTCTTTGATTCATTGTATAAATCATTATCGATAAATTTAAGATTAGGGTAAGTGTGTTTCAAGTCGTCAAATTGATCCTTTAAATGTCCCCTTACAATGATAATTTCTTCAATACCAGCATTGGTAATAGCTTCTAAAATGGTATCGATGATTCTTATATTATGGATGCGTAATAAAGGTTTTGCAGTATTTAGAGTCAGTGGCATTAATCGCTCACCAAATCCTGCTGCAAGTATAATTGCTCGCTTTACCTTATTAGCATTCAGAAATTCTTGGCCTTGGTTGGTTAGGGCATAGTCCTCTAGGATCATACCCAAATCAAGAAGGTCAGTTAGGAGTTTATTAGTAGAACCTAAAGAGATTGCGCAGTGTTGAGCAATCTTTCTTTGGGATATTTTATTGTTTTCTAATAACTTGCAAGCTACTAGAACTTCAAATTGTTTCTGGTTCATAAATCCTCCTAATACTTCCAAAGACTCAATAGAAATTCTTTATCTTCGATACTTTCAATACCGCTCATATCAGCATAAGGAATGTTGCTAGGATAATTAGGAATTGAATTTTCTTGAACTTTAAAGATTTGCTCTGGTGTGAAGTTTATCTTATCATACATGATAAAATCATTCACTAAAAACTTGAACACTTCTACGACATCTGGATTGTTCTCACGACCCTTGATAAGACCTGTTCCAGTTAGAGAGTAAGGTGATCCTTCTTCAGGAAACAGAATCTCAAATGGAAGTCCTTTGTTGATGTGGTTGACTGCTTGGAAAGTCAGTGCCAAACCAATCGCAATCTCACCTTGGTTTAATAGTTTGATCGGTCCTGAACCAGATTCAGTAAATTGTTTGACGTTTTTTTCTAGTGTATCAATATAAGCCAGTGCTCCCTCTTCCCCTTTTGTATTGACAAGGTTTTTATAGAAGAAGTAACCTGTACCTGATGATTTAGGATCTGGCATTGCTATAAATCCTTTATATACTGGATCTAATAAGTCTTCATAAGACTTTGGCGTTGGTAAATTATTCTTATTTAAGATATCTGTATTAATGATAAAAGCACCTGCTTGACGCTCCCACACTAAATATTTGTTATCTTGATTTTCAGGTTTTAATTCATCTAAATATTCTAATTTAGAATAACCTGAGATATCAGCTAGAGAATCTGTGATTTTAGACATGTAGGAAGTTTCTAAACCTACTACAATATCAGCGTCAGTATTTTCTTTTTCAACTGATAGTTTTGCAGCTGCTTTGGCTGTTGGTGTATACATAACACGAACATTTAAATGAGGAAATGCTTCACTGAGTTGTACCTGCATAGCATCATTTCTAAATTGCTCTGAACTCGCATAAACAATAATCGTATCGCTTTCCTGTTTGGTTACCACAAGAACGAGGATTAATGCTAAAGTGCAAAGTAAGATAAGTATTTTTTTCATATCTAAAACCTCCTACTGGTAACTTGGATCAATTGCTTGTAATTCTTCGTATGTGTCGATTTCGATAATATCATCGGCATGAAGTGGTCTAACATAGACATTATAGTTGTCTTTATAATCAATTAAAGAAACCTCATCCCAATAACGAGCAGGTCCGCCCTCTTGATTATAAAAAGCTTCAACATCTAGGCTTAGTTGTTTTCCATCTTGTTCATTCCAATATGAAATACCAACCATTTGATAAACATCATCGCCACCAATATGTACTGATTCTATTAATAGATCTTCATTAACTTTGAAACACCAGTCATCTGAGTGATCCATTTTAACACCTAAATAATGAGTTTTATAAGCATATTTTTCTAATGAATCTTGATTGTATAGAACTAAGTCTGACTCTAATACCAACGCTCCTTGGAACATGTCTTTAGCAAGGAGTGCTGATGAGATGTTGTTAGCTTCATTATAGATATCGTTATCGATAAATTTAATCATCGGATATTTCTCAAGTAGAACATCCATCTTCTCTTTTTGATAACCTCTAATAACTGTGATATCTTCAATTCCTAACGTTAGGATGGTATCCATGAGTGTATCAATAATTCTTACACCATTGACCTTTACTAATGGTTTTGGCATTTCTAAGGTAATTGGTACTAAACGAGAACCAAATCCTGCAGCAAAGAAGATTGCCTTCTTGATGCGGTATGGCTCTAAGCTTGCTAGTTCTTCAGGACTTGCAAGGCCTGCCTTTTCCTTAGCGACTAATTTATTAAATTCTAATTCATTCATGATATATGCTCCTTGATAACATTTCTTTTAACCAGGTAAACAAGGACTTTGATGATGATGTTTACCAATAATATAACTACTGAAACAATAGCAGTAACTTCAACCATTGATTGTGAGTCCAATTGAGGAATCAACATGGATAAAGGCATGTTTCTTAGGTTTGCTAAGAAAGAAACTGCAGATATTGTAACCATTGCATTTACAAACATATAAGAGAACATCTCTACGATGGTATCTTGAGTTGATGGTAGGTAGACATCTAGAATCATTTTAACTCTAGAGATTCC
>JBGXRX010000109.1:0-9225 GCA_041811795.1 Erysipelothrix sp.
TATGTGCAATCGAAACCAATTTAACTCTGTCATGAAGTGCTTTTTCAAAACTCTCAGCTGAAAGACGTCCCCCTTCAGATAAAGGAATGAACTCAATTTTAAAACCGTGTTTTTCAGCAAGGTGAAACCAAGGTAATATATTGGATGCATGTTCTGCCTCATTAAGTAAGACAACATCTCCTTCATTAAGATAGGATTCAGAAACCATGTGAGCCATTAAGTTTAAACTCTCAGATGCTCCTGATGTAAATACTACTTCATCGAATTGGCAATTTAAAAACTTAGCACTTTTGTTTCTAACCTCATCAAAAAGAGCAGATACAGCTAGCGATTCTTTAAAGTCACCACGATGAACGTTAGCTGATAAATCTTCATAATAAGCGACAACTGCATCAATAACACTTTGAGGTTTTAAACTTGTAGCAGCATTATCAAAATATGCTACTTCAGGATGTTTTACTAAGAATGGAAAATCGTTTCTAATATCAGACATAAAGTCCTACCTCCTGGTCAATAATTTCGAATAGTTGATTTTTTACAGCCTCGTTTTCAATAAGTGATACAAGTGGGTGTAAATAACCTTTTATGAGTAATTGCATTGCTTGAGTACGACTTAATCCACGACTCATGAGGTAGTAGATGTGTTCCTCTTCAGGTTGTCCTACGGAAGCTGCATGTGATGCTTCAACATCGTTTTCATCTATGAGTAACTTAGGATAAACAGCAGCTGATGAGTCCTGCCCTAAGTTTAATATTTTAGTCATTTGATGGGTTTTAGATCGAGAATTTCCTTTAGGAATGGATCCAACAACTTCCATTCTACATGTACCAGCATTACCAATAACAAGATTGGTATTCAATGCAGCAGATGTATTTTTACCTAGGTGATGACTTTCTAATGTCCAATTTAAGTGACCGGATACAAGCACCGCACCATGTGTTTCGGCATAGGCTCCTTGATCGAGCTTAATAGCCGTATTTCGAACAAGATGGCCCTTTGAGAATTCACCGTAACCTAAGTTCAAGTGTGAGTCTTGACCTGCATAAATGGTTTCATCAATTGTTAATTCATGAGAAGTGGAGTGAATGAAAAGGATATGCCATTGAGCAGATTGACCAAGCTTAATTTCCAGTTTCATGGTCCCCTGACATTCAAGATAAACAACTAAGTTACCCGAAGATCTATCCTCAATAGAAATGGTTTGGTTTAATTGACCTTGTCCTGAAAGTTTAATTTCTTGACTGTGAGATATGAATAAGTTCTCCATACTACTTTCCAAGACTTTCTTTATATTCAGCAATGCCTTCCTGAGTCATCCAGTCATACCCTTCAGAATCAATTTTTTGAACCAATGAGTAGTCCCCACTTAATACAATTTTTCCATCAATCATAATATGAACATGACTTGGGTGAATTAATTCAAAGAATCTCTCATAGTGACTTACAATTAAAAGACCCATTTGATTCTTATCCTGATACTCTTTAAGAACTTGAGCAACCAGTGATAAAGCATCAATGTCCAATCCTGAATCAATCTCATCCAACATAGCAATATGAGGATTCAACATCATCAATTGTAGAATTTCATTACGCTTTTTCTCTCCACCTGAAAAACCTTCATTAAGGTATCGATGAGCTAAATCTTCCTTCATCTTCAAAGTTTTGATATTACCTTCTAATTGAGTTACAAAATCAAATAAACCAATCGGTTGATCACGGTGTGTATTGATAGCAGATTTAAGGAAATCAGCATTAGTTACACCAGGTACTTCTGATGGGTATTGCATACCTAAAAATAAACCAGCTAGGGATCGCTCATTCACTTCCATTTCTAAAACATCAGCATCATCTAAATGAATTGATCCACTTGTTACTTCATAACGTGGGTGTCCCATGATACTTGATAAAAGTGTACTCTTACCATTTCCATTAGGTCCCATAATGGCATGAATTTCACCTTTTTCGACCTTTAAATCAATTCCCTTTAAAATCTCTTTATCGTTAATTGAAACGTGCAAATCATTAATAATCAGTTGTGTCATTTTAATAGCCCTCATTTTCACTCTAATATCGCTATTATATCATAGACTATCCTGTATATATTGCATTAGAATGTGTTATAATTTATAATTACTAGGCATACCAGGAGGAATTTATGTTAGAACATCTAAAGAAATATTGGTTTCTGATTTTAATAGTAATAATCCTTGTTGTAGGGACTATCACATTCTCTAAACAACAAATCGATTCGACTTTTAAAGGTAAAAAAGTCAACGGTAAAGATATCGTATTTGCACTTGATAAAGAGTACGTCAATGCAGACGAATATTACGAAGGTTTACTACCAACAGATGGTGGGAAAGAGCTTTATCGCTTATTCGAACGTTACGTATTAACTGAAATAGAAACAAGTGACGAAATTAAAAAGCAATCAGCAGAATATGCTAAAAACCAAGTTGATAATACATCCGCTCAAGGATCAAAAGCACTTGAAGAATTAAAAGATGCAATCGCTGCAAGTGGTTATACAAACGGACTTAAAGATTTAAAAACACTTTATGAAAACCAAGCAAAATTAGTATTGATTGAACGTGAATACATTAAGAATAATAAAGCTGAAACAGCAGATCCATATATGGAAGATGCTAAGCCACGTATTGTGTCTCACATCTTAATTAAAATGGCAGATGCAGAAAATCCAACAGAAGCAGAAAGCAAAAAATTAGCTGATGCTCAAGCAGCACTTGAAAAAGGTGATGCATTTGGAGATGTCGCTCTGAAATTCTCAGATGACACAAACTCAGCAACTCAAAAAGGGTCACTTGGATATATTGACTCAGCTTCAAATCTTGAAGAAGTATTTATCAAAGCAGCAAGTGAAGTTGATGCTGGTGAAACTACAGAATGGTTTAACGGTAAAAACGGAAAACACATCGTACTTGTTGAAAAAACATCATTTGAAGATTTAATCGAAGAAGATAACTTCGTTACATCTGTTGCTAACAAATATCAAGAAGTTCAAAAAGAATCAGTTCTTCTAGCTTCTAAAGACTTTGAAATTACATTCAATGACGAAGAAACAGAAAAACTACTAAACGACTTCATTAAAGGTGGTAACTAATATGAAAAAATTACTCGTACTAGTAAGTGCACTCCTTGTTTTAGCAGGATGTGCAAATAAAGAAGCATCACCCTCAACTAATGATGTACTAATCACAGTTGGGAAAAACAAAATTACTCAAAATCAATTGTTCCATACAATGAAGGCATCAGATGCTGGAAGTTTAGCAATTGAAAAGGGTCAAAACATTATAACTAAAGATATTACTGATGAAGAAATCGCTGATCAAGTTGCTGAGTTATTACAAAAGCAAAAAGATGATCTTAAAGATGATTTCCTAGAATCAATTCAAAGCTTAGGTTTTGAAACTGAAGAAGAATATGTTGAGAAAAATTTAAAACCATATGTACGTATGAAAGTTTACTTAGAAAAAACAATGTCAGAAGATTATGAGCGTTTAGCAATTGAATTAATGCCTCGTAAAATTGCAGTATTAGAAATCAAAGGTAAAGACAAAGCTGATGAAGCTAAGAAATTACTATCTGATGGTGCATCAATCTCAAGTATCGCTAAGCAATTAGATCAAGATGTTGATCTCGATGGAACTGAAACACTAGAATTCATGGTTACAGCACAATTACCAAGCATTGTTTCAACATTCGTTAGAGAAAACAACAAACCAATCACATCTGAAGTACTAGAAACTACTGAAGCAGAAATCAAATACTATATTGTAAGTGTTATTTCAGCTGATGTTGTAGAACTTAAAGATGAAGCAATTGAACTTGCTCTATCTAATAACAAAGTAACTCAAGCTGAGTTAGCAAAAATCTACAAATCAAAAGGTTTCAAAATCTATGATGAAACTATTTACAAAGCATTGAAGAAAAGCCACGGATCTTACCTGGCTAACTAGTCATAGCAAAACAATCGCCACCCTTTTGGGTGGCGTTTTTTATTATATTATAGACTTGTATAAATCGATTAAATGCTGAGCAGATTGTGCTGCATCATATCCTGCTTTGTAAATTTGATCATTAATGTCATAGCGGCCTTGATCTTTAACATCAAAGATGGCCTGAGCCCACATTTGAGCGTCTTCTAGCGGCAAGAAGTGACAATGAGAACTTACGCCAGCTTCTCTAGGTACAGCCTCAGAAGCGTAGCATTCGAGCCCAGAAGCTTGTGCTTCAATAAGCACAATTCCTAAACCTTCAAATCGAGATGGTAATACAAAAGCATCCATAGCATTTAGATAAGGTGCAACATCTTCAATGATACCTAGGAAGTGAACATCCTCTAAATTGAGTTTCTTAATTTGAGAGCGAACTTGGCTTTCTAATTCACCCTCACCAATTAAAAGAAGACTGCCTTGAGGATCCAACTTTTTATAATGATAGAACACATCGATTAAAAATTCGTGGTTCTTTTGAAAGTTAAATCTTCCGATATTACCCAATACAAAACGATTCTCTAAATTGAGTTCTTCCCTTAACTTATTACGAGTAACTTCATTATAGGTGAAATGCTCAATATCAATTCCATTTTGAACAACATGGAACTTGGCATCGCCAAACTGAAATTCACCCGCATCTTTAGAACAAGCAACCAATAGATCCGCCATCCTGGGAGTTTTCTTCTTGAGAACTTTCTTAAGAGCTATAATCATTTTACTCTTCACCATAAACATATTGGTATGAGAATGAGCAACTGTATGTTGTATACCCCATCGCTTACATAAAGCAATTATGGGTGCATTAAATGCATTCATATGAACATGAGCAATATCATAATGCTCAGCCTGAATTCGTTTCTTAATGGACTTCATTGATTCGGCACCCTTAAAGAAATCTTTAGGTTGGTACTTCATTCGATAAATTTTAACACCACGTTCCAACAACTCTTTATCGTAATAACCCTCTTCAACACCAAAAACCATGAAATCAATTTGGACTTTTTCTGGGTCAACATTATTTAGGATGGAGATCATATAGCTCTCAGTTCCTGCTTTCGATAAAATACCACCATGTACAAATAGGACTTTTAATTTTTTCATCATATACCTCTTACCATTGCATCTATAATACCACATTTAACCGAATGCAAAATTACAATATTGTCACCAAGACCATCAAGAGACAAAAAACACCAGGGATTACTCCCCAGTGTCTTTATTGATTATTATTCTGCTGGTGTAGCAGGTGTTTCTTTTTTAACCTCTGGTTTAGGTAGTAAATCTTTACGAGATACTCCAACACGTCCTTTATCGTCAATTTCCATGACTTTAACTTGAACGATATCACCGATCTTAACTTCTTTAGCAGGATCTTCTACACGGTGGTGTGCCATCTTGGAAACATGTAGTAATGCATCAGTACCTTCAAATAGGTTAACGAATGCTCCAAATTTCTCAACACGAACAACTTTAGCGTCGTAGATTTCTCCAACTTTAGCTTCACGAACAATATTAGTGATAATACCAATTGCTTTATCAATTGCTGATTGGTCTGTATGATAAACAACAACACGTCCATCATCTTCAATATCAATCTTAACGTTATCGCAATCTTCAATAATTTGGTTGATGATTTTTCCACCTTGACCAATTACTGCACGGATCTTATCAGGGTGAATTGTCATAGTTTGCATCTTAGGTGCATATTGTCCCACTTGTGTACGTGGTGTATCAATACATGCATCCATTGCTACCATCATTTCTGCACGCCCAATATGAGCTTGTTGCAATGCCTCTTTTAGAATTTGACGGCTTAGACCTTCAATTTTGATATCCATTTGAAGTGCAGTAATACCATTTTTTGTACCCGCAACTTTAAAGTCCATATCTCCAAAGTGGTCTTCCATTCCTTGAATGTCAGTAAGGATTGTATAAGCATCACCGTATTGAACAAGTCCCATAGCGATTCCTGATACTGCTGCTTTAATTGGAATACCAGCTGCCATCATAGCTACTGATGAAGCACAGATACTTGCTTGTGATGATGAACCATTAGATTCTAATACTTCTGATACAATACGGATTGCATATGGGAATTCTTCTTCACTTGGTAGAACATATGATAAGGCACGTTCTCCTAATGCCCCATGACCAACTTCACGACGGCCAGGTGCTCCCATTCTTCCTGTTTCACCAACTGAATATGGTGGGAAGTTATATTGGTGCATAAAGCGTTTGTATTCAACATCTGAAAGGTCATCAATGATTTGATTATCAGTTAGAGGTCCTAGAGTTAATACTGAAAGTACTTGAGTTTCTCCACGAGTGAATAATCCTGAACCATGAACTCTACTTAGTAGATCCATTTGTACATCAAGTGGACGTACTTCTTCAGGTGTTCTTCCATCAGGGCGAATTTTTTCAATTGAAATGAGACGACGCACTTCATCAGAAACGATGTCATGAGTCACTTCTTTTACGAATTTAAGAGTTTTATCTTTAACTTTTTCTGAATCATAGTCTTTATTCTCAAAATGTTCGATAGCACGATCTTCGTGCTTATCGATTGATGAGTAACGTTCTTCTTTACCATGAATTGCAACAGCAGCACGTAGGTCTGCTTCAACTAATGATTTAACTTCTTCAACAATTTCTTCTGGAATTTGGTAAAGGTCAACTGCCATTTTTTCTTTTCCAGCAGCTTTAGCAATTTCAACTTGGAATGCACATAATTGTTTAATGTACTCATGTCCAAACATCATTGCTTCTAACATGTCTTCTTCTGATACTTCATCTGCACCAGCTTCAACCATGTTGATTGCATCTGCTGTACCTGAAACTACTAAATGCATCTTAGATTTTTCAAGTTCTGATTTTGATGGGTTGATAACATATTCGCCATCAATCATCCCAACAGTAACACCAGCAATTGGTCCTTCAAATGGAACGTTTGATACACATAGTGATAATGATGCCCCAAACATTGCAGCCATGTCAGCTGAATGATCTTCATCATATGAAAGTACTGTATTCACTACTTGAACTTCGTTTCTAAATCCATCAGCAAATAATGGACGAATCGTTCTGTCAATAAGACGTGATGTTAATGTAGCATGTTCAGATGGACGTCCTTCTCTTCTAAGGAATCCTCCTGGTATTTTACCTACTGAATATAATTTTTCCTCATAAACAACTGTTAATGGGAAGAAATCAATATCCTTCGCTTTACTGCTAGCAGTAGCAGCAGATAATACTACAGTATCTCCGTAGCGTATAAGTACTGAACCACCTGCTTGTTTAGCAAGTTCTCCCGTTTCAACTTTTAGGGTTTTTCCCCCAAACTCTAATTCAAATTCTCTTTTCATTGAATATCCTCTTTTTCTCTTTTTACCTTATTATACTTCTTTTATTTTACCACATTTGTCCTAGTAATTGCGAACAATCTATTTTAGACAAAATTGAAGAAAGATACTTATTGCAGAGCATAATTACACCATTATATTTTTCTAGTAACAATCTCTATATATTAGATTTGAAAGACGCTCATAACAACCACATTAAAACTCCTACATTGAATAGCACTTTTATCTAATTATTCTGTTTTCCAATATCATTAAGGATATGTTTCGCCCTTTCCTAGATTTAGATATTGGGCATCCACCTTTCTATGTTAAAATAGTTCTTGATTATAGTTTTGTATTTATTTAAAGCATATAGAAGAGAGGATCAATCATGCTCACAAGTTTAGCACTAATCTTTATAATAGGTCTTTTCTTTGGATGGATCTTTAAGCAATTAAAACTACCAAGTTTATTGGGGATGATAATTGCCGGAATACTACTGAGTCCCTATGGATTAGATTTATTAGATCCGACAATCATTAGTATAGCTCCCGATTTAAGACAAATCGCTTTGATTATAATTCTAACTCGAGCTGGATTGTCACTTGATATAGATGACCTTAAGAAGGTTGGAAGACCAGCATTCCTAATGTGTTTTCTGCCAGCCACTTTTGAAATTATAGCCATCACGCTGATAGCACCTAAATTGCTCAATATTACTCTAATTGAAGCAGCTCTAATGGGAAGTGTACTAGCAGCAGTATCACCCGCAGTTATTGTCCCTAGAATGATTAAACTGACTAAAGAAGGTTATGGTAGGAAAAACAGCATACCTCAACTCATTATGGCTGGTGGGTCTGTAGATGATGTCTTTGTAATTGTACTCTTCACTGCTTTTTCTTCATTAGCTCTTGGAACTAATATATCCACATTAGATTTTATTCAGATACCCACTTCAATAATCTTAGGAATAGGGATTGGAATTATTATTGGATTGTTGCTACTAGAACTCTTCAAAAGGATTAAAATGAATAACAACATCAAGGTAATTATGATGTTAAGCATTTCTTTCCTATTAGTTGGTTTAGAGAAATATTTGCAGGATTCAATCAGCATTGCTTCTCTTCTCTCCGTCCTAACCTTAGGCATCATCATTTCTAGAAAAAATTCTAAACTAGGCGATAAAATTGCAATTAAATACAATGAGTTGTGGGTTGGTGCAGAAGTACTCTTATTTGTTTTAGTTGGTGCCAGTCTCAATCTTAATTATGCACTTGGTGCAGGATTACCTGCCATCATAATTGTTGTAATAGGTTTATGTTTTAGAATGGTAGGTGTCTACATCAGTCTCATTAAAAGTCCTTTTAGCAAGAAAGAAAAATTATTTTCTATGATAGCTTATACACCTAAAGCGACAGTACAAGCCGCTATAGGTGCCATTCCTCTAAGTATGGGTTTGGCTTCAGGTCAAGATATTCTCACTGTAGCAGTACTATCAATCCTGATTACAGCTCCATTTGGTGCAATCGGGATCGATTTACTACATGATATACTTTTGGATAAAGATTAATTATAGAAAACACACTCATACTAAGTAAAAGCACCTATTAAAAATAGGTGCTTTTTTTACGTTTATATAATTTTTCAATTGATGCCAGAAAGTGCAGTTCTTAAATGCACTATTTAGTAGTATATTGGGCTCCTGAGTCTATTTCTTCACATTTGAGGTGACCCTCAGATGTCAATATATCTAAAAAGAGACCATTAAGGACCGATTTCCGATGGTGATTCCGATTTTTTCTTTGTTATTCAAATAGAGCTAGATAGCCCTAAAGATACTTAACAGATACACCGTGATAGTTCTGCA
>JBGXRX010000110.1:0-5433 GCA_041811795.1 Erysipelothrix sp.
GCTTTAGCAGCAAGTGCTATTCCAGCTACTTTATCAGCAATCTCAAACATGGCTAAGAATGGAATTCTATTCAAAGGTGGATCATATATTTCACTACTAGCAGATGTAAAGGCAGTAGCCTTTGATAAAACTGGAACACTAACTGAAGGTAAACCCGTTGTAGTTGATGTATCACTTGATGATTCTCAAAAAGATACACTGATCAATGTTATTATCGCGATGGAAAAAACAGCTAACCACCCACTAGCAACAGCTATATTAGATTACTTTGATGCAAGTCAAACACTTGATATTGAGGTCGAAAACGTCATTGGTAAGGGACTGAATGCAAGTTATGAAGGTCACCACTACATGATTGGTGCTCCTACTCAATTTGAAACCGTTCCTGCTCACTATGAAGAAATTCTTAATAAGTATCAAAGTGAAGGTAAAACAGTTGTATTTGTTAGCCAGGATGATGGAATCGTTGGTGCTATCGCCATGATGGATATTCCTCAAGATTCAGCTCATGGCGTCATTGATTACCTTAAATCACGTGGTATCCATACAATTATGATTACTGGTGATGCTCAACAAACTGGTCAAGCCGTAGGTAAACTACTTGATATTGACCAAGTTATTGGTAATGTTAAACCTGAAGATAAAGCTTCAATCGTTGCCTCACTTCAAGAAGAATACGGACTTGTAGCAATGATGGGTGATGGTGTTAACGATGCTCCAGCCCTAGTACAAGCAGATATTGGATTTGCAATGGGTGAAGGGACCGATGTTGCTATCGATGTTGCAGATGGAGTTATCATGAAAAATGATCTTAACCAACTATCTTATGCACATAATGTTGCTCAACACTTAGAAAAAGTAGTTAAGCAAAACGTTATCTTCTCAATGGGAATCGTACTTACACTAGTTATTCTTAACACTCTTGATAGAATGAACCTACCACTAGGAATTCTAGTTCATGAAGGATCAACAATTGTTGTTATCGTCAACGGATTAAGACTCTTAAGAACAAGAAATACAAAACCTTCTGCTCGCTAGCAAAAGGTTTTTTTATGACTCTATCAGCATAGAATTGAGGCCTTAAAAATGGTATAATCTTATAGTATAAGACTGGCTTGTCTCTAACCTTCAAGCCCTTATTCATTTGAGAGGAGATTATTTTGCATATTCTATTAAAGAAGTTTAAAGAGGTTTCTTTTTCCGTTATTCCAATTACATTACTGGTTGTTATATTATCATTTGTATTTGTACCACTAGAGCAAGATGTATTTTTCAGATTTATTATAGGAGCAGTATTCGTCATTATTGGCTTGGGTATCTTTCTATTTGGAGCTGAATTGGGTGTAGGCCCGATTGGAAATTATATGGGGAAAGACGTTGCCGAGAGCAATTCCACTATCTATGTAGCGATTTTGGGATTTATCCTTGGTTTTCTAATAACAATAGCAGAACCTGATTTACAGATTCTAGCTAGTGAAATCATGTCAGCATCAGGTGGAATCATCACCTCTAGCATGATATTAATATTTGTATCAATAGGAGTTGGATTAATGGTTGCTGTAGGTCTATTAAGGATCCTTTATGGTAAACCTCTCAATAAAGTATTTAGTTTATTCTACTTGCTGATCCTATTCTTAGGTTTTACAATTTCAGAGGAATTTCTGGCCATGTCGGTAGATGCATCAGGTGCAACTACAGGGGCTATGACAACTCCCTTCATTCTTGCTTTAGGTTATGGGGTATCCCGACTTAAAGGTGGCAAGAATGCTGAGGAAGATAGTTTCGGAATGGTAGGTTTAGCATCTGTTGGTCCTATCTTCATGGTAATGATACTGAGTAAAGTATTAGGTGTTGGTTCAATTCAAGGTGAGGCAGAAGTTATCCCTGCTATCGAAGGTATTATTAAACCTTTCTTCACAGGTATATTGCCACTCCTTAAGGACTCACTCATTACTTTAATGCCACTTACCATAATATTCGTTCTATTTAATAAAATGAAATTCAAATTAGCAAAAAATCATTTCAGAAGTGCTCTTATGGGACTCTTCTATACCTTCCTAGGATTAACATTCTTCCTCCTAGGTGTTAATACAGGATTCATGGAAGCAGGTCGTATTTTAGGATATGGTATTGCTTCACTGGAACAAGCTTGGTTATTACCAGCTGTTGGGTTCCTGTTGGGTACCGTTGTTGTACTGGCAGAGCCGGCAGTCTATGTATTAACAGAACAAGTCGAATCAGTAACATCAGGACACATTAAGAAAAAGAATATCTTAGTAACACTGTCTATTGGTATTGCCTTTGCAGTTACCATGTCAATGATTCGCATACTCATACCAGGGCTTAAGTTGTGGCACTTCCTCTTACCAGGATTTGCTCTATCAGTTCTATTATCATACTTTGTACCGTCCATCTTTGTTGGTATTGCATATGACTCAGGAGGTGTTGCATCAGGTCCAATGACCGCAACCTTCATCCTAGCCTTTGCACAGGGAGCAGCGGATGCTATCCCTACAGCAAATGTTCTAGTGGACGGATTTGGTGTTATTGCAATGATTGCAATGATGCCAATAGTATCCATCCAAATCCTTGGATTACTCTTCAAGTTCCAAGAAAAACGAAAGGGAATCGCATTATGAATGATAAAGTAATTATTGTATCCATTGTCGAAGACTCTTATGGTTCAAAAATTATGTCTCGCATTAAGAAAGAATCCAAATGTTCATCCAACGTATTTTATGGTAAAGGTACTGTATCCAATCACCTTATGAATATTTTAGGTTTCTACGAAGAAAAGAAAGAAATCTGTTTCTCTGTTGTTGATAAAGACAAAGAAGATCGGATTTACACAACACTTGAAAATAAATTAAAGTTAGCAAAAGCAGGACATGGGGTTATGTTTTCAATCCCGATGCGCAATGCAAACAGTAATACACAGGAGGAAACAATGCATACGAACGAAGCTATATTTGTTGTAGTTGACAATGGAAACGCTGAAAAAGTTGTTGAAAGTGCCAACAAAGCCGGAGCTAAAGGTGGAACTATCATCCATGCTCGTGGACAATCTCAAGATGAGTCTAAGAAATTATTCCACCTTGATATTGAACCTGAAAAAGAAATTGTTCTAATTGTATGTAATAAATCTAAAGGAACTCAAATTACAGATGCTATTACTAAAGATTTAGAACTTGATAAAGATCACAACGGTCATCTCTTTGTGGTTGATGTCTCTCGTACTTCAGGCTTTCACAATAAAGAGAACCAAAAATAGTTATAATATTTAAAAAGCGTGAGTGTCCAATACTGGATACTCACGCTTTTTATATTATGGATACATTACGCACCCATTCCCATTCAATTTCATAATCATCAAGATAGAAGCATTGATCATCAGCATAGCCTTGAAATGAGCCCTGAATGCTTGGTAGCAGTTGATCCCAATCATCCTTATGATTGGTCTGTACACTAACCCTTAAACTCTTTAATAAGGCTAATTGCAGAACACTGTCAATGGCTTCACGATCCATTTGCTCCAATACCTCGACTTTTCTTAAAGCTCGAGATTTATTCTTATTAACAACCTGCATCAACTCATCAAGAGCAAATGCTGTCCCCCACTTCAAACCGAAAGGACGATCGTAATAATCATTATAATTAGTGAACTCTTTTTTAGTCCTCTTGCTCATCATCTTTCACCCCTTCAATACCACTCATACCACCAGCATGACCTCCAACCAGCGAAGATCTTGCTATGGCCCTTCCACCTTCCAATAAACTGGAAGTATATACCAACTTAGTAAAACCATGTTTTCTTCGTATCTCATCTACAACAGCATTGAAATCATCTTCCTGATCTTGGTTTTCAACATTATCAAATAAGTCCAATTGCTGCGTGGTGGGTGTTTCTAATTTTGCTGTATTTATACCAATGTTACGAATGGTCTGACCATAATAAAATTGGTTAAATATGGTCAAGACAGCCTCAGCAATTTTCTGACTTGAGTTAGTAGGCTTAATGGCAATCTGTTTAGAAAAACCACTCCTACCTTCATCATCAACATACTTTAAAGAGTAACCAATCCACAAACTCACACTGGTAGTCTTTTTATCAATTTTACGAAGTCGCGTTGCTACCTGATCACTCAATTCTCTTAATACGATTTCAATTTCATCTCGTTTATTATAATCACGATTCAATACCTGTGAGTTACCAACAGATTTCGATTTAGGTACATAAACTTCCCCAATAAAGGAACGGTCAATACCCCAAGCATGGGCATAGAGTTGAGCACCGATGACACCCATCTCAGCCTTTAACTTATAGTAATTAAAATGTGCTAGATCATGCATTGTTTCGATTCCTAAATTCTTTAAACGAATGGCAGTACGATGACCAATACCCCAAATATCAGTAATATCAGTAATAGGCCAAAGTTTCGATGCTACATCAGCATATCGCCATTCTGCTTTCATGTCTTTATTCCTCTTCGATTCATTATCAAGTGCTAATTTTGCTAGAAGTGGATTATCACCAATCCCAACTGTAGTAAAGATTCCAGTTTCCTCATAAACTCGTCTTTGAATAATCCGAGCAAGATCATATGCACGATCACAATTAAAGTATTTTAATGAATCCGTTACATCAAGAAATGTTTCATCAACAGAGTAAACAGCAATATTAGAATCATCAACAAATTCTCTATAGATGGAATTAATCTTTCGATTAACCTGCATGTATAAATTCATTCGAGGAGCGGCAATAACTAAATCATCAGGATAAGGAAAAGGCAAATCACGAGCTCTTGAAACGTTAGATATATTATAAGCTTTCTTAGCTTCAGGACTGGATGCTAATATCAATCCAGATCCCCTTTCACGCGTATTATCACTAGGGTAGCTCATGACAACCAACTTAACCGTTAAAGGGTCTAGACCCCTTTCAACAGCCTCACACGAGGCATAAAAACTCTTACAGTCTAAACATAAGATATCTCTTGATGGTTCTTTTTCATAATCAAAAATTAAGTTTGTTTCCATAAGCCATTCCCCTTTCTACTTATATCTATTATACAATAATCAACAACTTTAGTAAGCATCCCCCTATAAAGAAAAGACCCACCGAAGTGAGTCTTTGTTAGTTTATAAATGGTGCCGACTAGAGGACTTGAACCCCCAACCTACTGATTACAAATCAGTTGCTCTACCAATTGAGCTAAGTCGGCAAACAATGGTGGAGCTTAGCGGGCTCGAACCGCTGACCTCCTGCGTGCAAGGCAGGCGCTCTCCCAACTGAGCTAAAACCCCATTGTACATAAATATAATTTTTAAAAAAATGGTGGGCCTGAATGGATTCGAACCAGCGACCTCACCCTTATCAGGGGTGCGCTCTAACCAACTGAGCTACAGGCCCATTTCCTTGACTGCCTAACCATA
>JBGXRX010000111.1:0-10458 GCA_041811795.1 Erysipelothrix sp.
TCTATCAAATAAAAGCATTATAAGGGTTACCAACCCTTTAGAGAAAGGAAAAGGTATATCAATTTCACTCTTTTAATGAGTCAATTTTAATATACCAGGAGAAAGAAAATGAAAGATAAAATAATGTCTGCAATGGAGAAGTTCTCTAGAGCAATGGTTCAACCGCTGAGTTATATCTCAGTAGCGGGAATGATTTTAGTGCTTGGTGTCTTGTTGACGAATACAAGTGTTACAGGAGTATTGACGTTCTTACAGTGGCGTCCAATTAATCTAATCGGAACACTGCTTTATGAGTGTGTTATGGTTATCATTAATAATTTGGGATTGATCTTCGCGGTGGGAATTGCTGCTGCGCTTGCAAAGGGAGAAAAGCATCAAGCTGCTTTAATTGGTTTGATGGTGTATATCATGTTCCTTACTGCAAATAACATTACTCTTAAAACGTTTGAACTGTTAGCTCAACCATCAGAAATGTTGGGTCTATTTGGTTCTGGACAGGCATCTGTTCTTGGTATTCAAGTTACGGATATGGGAGTGTTCAATGGAATTATTCTTGGGTGTTTAACGGGGTATATTTTCAATAAGACAAGCCATAAGTCATTTAAAGGATACTGGGCAATGTATTCGGGTACACGATTTACGTTTGCTTGCATGCTCGCTATCTCCCTTTTCCTAGGATATAGTGTTGCTTTCTTGTGGCCAATTGTTCAACAAGGAATTAATTTCTTAACAAGTGTGATTTCATCCTCTGGGACATTCGGGTTGTTTTTATATGGAATGCTAGAGCGTTTACTTATTCCTACGGGTCTTCATCATTTAGTTTATACTCCATTCCAATTTGCTGAATTGGGTGGATCATTGGTTGTAGGTGAACAGGTTATTGTGGGTGCTTATCCAATTCTTATGACAGAGCTTCAAATGGGTGTTCCATTCTCTGATTCAATGTACTACATGGCAACAGGTTTCACTAAGACATTTGGTTATCTTGGAATATGTGCTGCTTTCTATCACACTGCATATCCAGAAAATAAAAAGAAAGTCTTGAATGTCTTGATTCCATTGGCTCTTACAGCGACACTAACGGGGATTACTGAACCAATTGACTTCATGTTTGCCTTCGCTGCACCGTTATTGTTTGTGCTTCATTCAGTTATAGCGGGTGTGTTTGTCGCATTACTTAAAGTACTTGGTATTCATGCAATGACAACGGGACTTATTAACTCCGCTATCATGAACGTTGTGGCAGGAATTGAGCGAACGAATTTCCCAATGATGTATGTTCTCGCTATAATTCAAATTCTGCTTTACTTCTTCTTGTTCTCATATTTAATTAAGAAATTTAATATGATGACTCCGGGTCGTAACGATATGTTAGATGTGGAAGAGGAGGTCGTTGAGATTATTGAAACTGATGTTTCGGGTGTTGTTAATCCAGCCTATACATACCATATTATTGATGGACTTGGTGGTAAGGATAATATCAATACAATCGAGAATTGTTTTACGAGATTGAGAGTGAATGTTAAGGATATTACTCTTGTTAATAAAGACCTTATTAATAAAAAAGCTAATAATGGAATAGTTCTTAAAGGTTCGGATGTACAAGTTGTATACGGTGTTGAAGTACCGTCAATTCGTAAGGAAGTAGATGCCACATTGGCATCGTTATAGAATAGAGGAAATTAATTATGATAATAACAATAGTAGGTGGTGGGAGTACATTTACTCCAGGGATCGTTAAGTCGATTGCTTTAAGACAAAAGGACTTAGGTGTTAATGAAATCCGATTATTTGATAATGATGGTGTTCGTCAGGAGAAAGTAGCGGTAGTTGTTGATTGGTTATTAAAAGATATGGATTCACCAATTAAACTAACAGTCACAACAGATAAAGAGACAGCGTATACAGATGCGAAGTTTATTTTCTCTCAAATGCGAGTAGGAAAATACGAGATGCGCGAACAAGATGAAAAAATTCCATTACGTCATGGCTTAGTTGGACAAGAAACATGTGGTACAGGGGGACTTGCTTATGGTCTTCGTACAATATTCCCAATGATGCAGGTTATCGATGATGTGGAAAAATATGCTGCTAAAGATCACTGGATCTTGAATTACTCAAATCCAGCGGCTGTTGTCTCAGAGGCGTGTCGAGTACTTCGTCCTGATGCACGTATTATAAACATTTGTGATATGCCAATCGCTATTCTTGAGATGGTCGGACAATGTGTCGATGCACCATACTTGGAGATGGATGTTGATTACTTTGGTTTAAATCACTTCGGATGGTTCACTCGTATCGAATATGAGGGACGTGACATCATTAAGGAAATTCGTGAATATACGAAAGAAACTGGGATTATGTTACCGAAGAAACATATTGAGGCAATCGCAAGAAATATGGAATCAGAAAACCGTCATGCTAACCAATCATGGATTAAAGTATGTACAAACGAGGCAAGAATCATGGAATTACTTCCTGAGTACTTGCCAAACACGTATCTAACATACTACTTGATGGCTAAGGAAAGTGTTGAAGGATCGGATGTAAACTTTACTCGCGCAAACGAAGTTATGAACACTCGTGAGAAGACACTATTCGAAGGAATCGATCGCTACGTTGAAACTGGAGAAATCAGTTCTGATGCATTCTATGCAGGGGCTCATGGAAACTTCATTGCTGATTTAGCAGTTGCTTTGATGTCAGATACAAAAACGAAGTTCATCATCATTGAAGAAAATAATGGTAATATTCCAAACCTTCAGGATGATGCTATGGTTGAACTTCCTGCTTGGATTTCTAAAGATGGTCCTGAAATTATTGGTCGTGGACCGATCGATACATTCTACAAGGGAATGATTGAACAACAACTTGCTTCGGAAAAACTTGCAGTTCAAGGAGCAATTGAAGGATCTTACACAAAAATGCTACAAGCATTCTCAATGAATAAAACAGTTCCTTCATTGGAAGTCGCGAAATTAATCCTTGATGAAATGATTATTGCGAACAAAGGTTACTGGCCAGTATTAAAATAATACGGTTTAGCTCTTCTAAATCTTCAGTTTAGGAGAGCTTTTTATATGATATAATATCTTCTGAGCTACTGCGTTCGTGGCGCAACGGATAGCGCGTTTGATTCCGGTTCAAAAGGTTGCAGGTTCGATTCCTGCCGAGCGCACCAACTTATGAACGATTTCTAGGCACGTGATGCCTTTTATTTAGGGAGGGTTAATTTATGACAAAAACAATAGTACCCAAGGGATATACTTCTTTATTAGGGGCATATAAAACACAAACAGCGATCGGTTTAATCAAACGCAGTTTTGAAGAGCAATTAACATACAGAATGGATTTAAAGCGCGTATCAGCTCCTTTATTTGTTGCGGATGATTCAGGACTGAATGACAATCTTAGTGGCGTAGAACGCCCTGTACGCTTTGATGTACCCGCATTAGAAGTATCAGGAGAAGTCGTCCACTCACTTGCGAAGTGGAAGCGTATGGCCCTTTTTGATTATGACTTTAGAGTGGGTAATGGTCTCTATACAGATATGAACGCGATTAGAAGAGATGAAGTACTTGATAACCTCCATTCCATCTATGTAGACCAGTGGGACTGGGAGCGCGTTATTTCAAGAGAAGATCGCAGCATTGATTATCTTAAAGACGTCGTTAAGACATTAGTACACTGCATCCATGCAACACTGGAACAAGTAAAGTTAAAGTATCCTGAAGTTACAACGGAACTGGATTGCGAAGTGAGCTTTATTACATCACAAGAACTTCTTGATCTGTATCCCGAACTTGATTCAAAGGCAAGAGAAGAAGCATATGTTAAAGAACACCACACAACATTTATTCTTCAAATCGGAGAAAAGTTGAGCCATGGGAAACCCCATGATTTCAGAGCCCCTGATTATGATGATTGGGCACTCAATGGAGACCTTATTTTCTGGCATGAACCCTTACAATGTGCGATGGAATTATCGAGCATGGGAATTCGCGTGGATTCAGATGCCATGACCCAACAACTCATTAAAGCCAATGCAGAAGATCGTAAAGTATTCTCATTCCACCAAAAAGTGATTCAAGATGAATTGCCACTCACAATCGGTGGTGGTTTAGGACAATCACGCATGTGTATGCTTCTTCTAGGAAAAGCACATATTGGTGAAGTTCAAGTTTCACTTTGGGATAAGGAAACACTGGATGCATGTGAAGGACACATTAACCTACTCTAATGATTAAGACAAGTAAGACAGAAATAAAGAATTATTGGAACACACTTAAACCAGACGAGAACCTAACTGCCACAACATGCTGGCGCTGTGGTATTAAGAAACGACTCGATCGCTGTCACATTGTCGCTCACTCAAACGAGGGAAGCGATGAGCCACAAAACTTTGTTCTCTTGTGCAAGCATTGCCACATAGACAGTCCCAATACACACGACCCAGTTTACATGTGGGAATGGCTTGATTACTACCGCAAGAGACCTTATAAGGATCTATGGTTCTACCTAGGAGTCATGGAGTATGAAAGAGTCTTTAACGCTTCATTCGAAGAAGCAATATATCATAAACAAGACATATTCAAAGAAGAGTTAAATAACGCAATAAAAACAGTACCACGCCACTTTGGACAACCGTCCATTAACGCATCAAGTGTAGCAGGTATCATTCATGAAGTAATTGAGAGGATCTAATTAAGAATCCTTTTTACTTTTTTCACAAACAATGACAAAAAATGAAACCGTTAACACATTAAATGTAAAGAATGTAAACGTTTTCAAGACAGACTGTTGTTTGGATTTCTGTGTTTGTTATAGTTAAACTAAAGGGGGATTATAACCGTAATTATTTAGTATTGAATAAAACATAGAAAAGAGGGGTTTTATGAAATTATCTAAAATATTTTTAACCACCATATTGGTGTTCACGCTGGGAGCGATTAATCCTGTTCAGGCTGAAGATAAAGTTATTCCAGTTGGTGAAGATATTTTTATTGAAAATGAAACTGATTTCTTAGCTGCTGCTGAGACTAGGGGTGAGAACAATACATGGATTATTAAGGATAATATTACATTAACAAAACTCCATAGTGCAAAGGCACTCGGTAATGGCTCGTTTATTGCGATACCAGCGGGTACAACAATAAAGGGTGAGGGAGATGCTAAGAATATCACATTCGAATTAGGAGTAACAAAACTTACTAAGGTATTTTCTGCATTGGGTGATATTACGATTGAGAACTTAAATATCGTTGCTCCATTTAAATCCGACCCAGGTAAAAATGCGTATCAGTTTACACCTACTTTGATATCATTTTCAGAAAACTCAAAAAATATAGTGTTAAGAGATTCATGGTTCGCACCTTCTGCCCAATCAGTCGGAGTTGATCCCAAAGAAGCACCACACGCCAACTTTGGCATTGGTCTCTATTTCTCATCTAAAAATGCTAATGTAACATTTGATAAAGCGAGAATTAGTACAGGTCGACTACAATTTCAAAGCGGATCCAGTGGAAAGGTCACATTTACCCAATCATTATTTGGTCAATCCGAATTTTTACATAAAGATGGTATAGAAGATGAACTAATTTACGTGGTCGATGGGAAAAATTGGAAATTTGATGCAGATAAGGAAACTAGATTCAATCTTGGAGCTGTATTATCAGATCCTTCTTATTTCAAAATACTACACGATATGATCGGTGATCGATTTGAATTTAGTCATAGAGACTTTTTTATTAATTTTACCAATGAAATAATTGCAGGGAAAACTACAATCAAGTTATCATCAACTGATTTATGGGCAGAACATATGGTTACTGAATTCCTAGATAACATTTTGAGTGACGACGAAAAATACGGAAAAAATAAAAACTTTCAGTATGCACTAACTTATGGCCCATATGAAAAGAGTTATGAGTCGGATTGGCATGAACCAGTTGATCTTGAAGATGGCAAGCCAGTTCCTGTTGGAAAACATCGTATATCAGTTGGCATCTTTAATTCTGAAATTGGTTTATATGATTATTTCAGTTCTGCAATTATTGTTGAATCGACTGAGGATGAAATTGAAATTGAGAAGGAACAAATTAAGCCTAAGATTGAAGTTAACAATCCAGTTGTTTTAGAACAATTTGGTGATAAAAAACCTGTTGTTACTTTTCCAAAAGGATCTTTTATGACAGATGTAAAGATAGATTTTGGACCGAGTACAATATTATCGGAAAATCTGGATACTGCCATAGGTTTCATCAACAAGTCACTATCAAAATCAAAAATTGGTAAAACGTTCACAATTGATATTAGTGCTTTAAATGATGAAGGTGCTTTAGTTGATGCAGAAAAAGGTGCATTGATTACTGTAACGGTTCCAATTCCAAAGAACTTGGACCGTTCTAAAACATTAAAAGTTTATTATATAGATCAAAACGATTATGAAGCTAAAGAACTTCCTACGACTCTTAATGCAGACGGAACACTTACATTCTTAACGCCTCACTTCAGTAACTACATGATTGCAGAAGTTATCGAAGGTGAGGTAGAAGAGTTACCAGTGCCAACTCCAGAGCCAACTCCAGAGCCAGAACCAAAGCCAGAACCAAAGCCAGAACCAAAGCCAGAACCAAAGCCAGAACCAAAGCCAGAACCAAAACCAGAACCAAAGCCAGAACCAAAACCTGAGCCAACGCCAGAACCAAAACCTGAGCCGAAGCCAGAACCAGAAACTGAGCCAGTGGTGAAACCAGTTGAGAAACCGGTCGTTAAAGATCCTACTGGACCAGTTCTACCTCCAACGGGGGTTAGTTCTAGTTTAGCTATAGATGCACCATTAGCAATTCTTGGTGTATTGATGATTGGTCTTGATCAATTAAAACGTTATATGAAAAAGTTAAATAATTAGAGTTTGATTCTAAGTAAAAAGGTACCCGTGAGGGTGCCTTTTTACTGCTTAGTTATGCTTCTTGATAGATCTTGAAGTTGATGAATAGGAATGCTGCGAGTGAGATAATTAGGAAGATGGAGTAGCCTGTGAGACTGAGTCCACTAAGGAGAACAAGTACGATGACGATCAGGTTCATTACTACGCTGGCACATGAGACAATCAATGTCGAAATGGAGGAAACTCTTTTGATTAGAGATGACCACTGATTGTTAAGGATTTGTCCTTTGCTAGGGAAACTCGTGATTACAAAGTAGATTGCGAATGCGATGGTCATAATCGTGGAGAAGATGAGAAGTGCTCCCGCAAAGAATGAAAAGAAATTGATGTTGAATGAGCGCATTTGTCCGATGATTTGATATGGGCTCATTGTGAGGAAGACATCGAAGTTCATTGGGAAGTCATCGAATCCAAAATCAGGGAACATGGGTTGGATGGAACCTTTGAATATTGGGAGAGCATATATTACGAGAATTAAGATTGAAACTACTAATCCTGCAATTCGCAGGCTCTTATTAATTATTGGGGATTCGTAATCTTCATTGAACATTGAATCTGTCTTTTCTTGTTTTTCGTGGGTTCCAATGAGCAGTTCATCTACTGAAATGTTTAGTACTTTAGCAAGGGGTTGGAGTAGGCTTACATCGGGTAGTCCTTCACCTCGTTCCCATTTACTCACTGTTTTGTTACTGATGTTTAATTGCTGGGCAAGATCGTCTTGCGTCCAGTTATTTTCTTTTCTTATCTTAGAAATCAGATTTCCTGTGTTAAGTGGATTCATAGTATCCCTCCTTCTATGGTCTAAGTATACTTGAGTGCTCTTCATTTGGGAACATATGCTTTGGTGATTAGGTCTATGGAGCGTAGAAAAAGGGCTTTTAGGCCCTTTTGAGTAGTTATTTAGAATGAAGGAACAAGTGTTCGAGCATTTTCATCGTTGAGTAGGAACTCACGAACTGCATCGGATGTCATTGCTTCCTGTAAGTCTTTAATCTTTTGTGAATCTTTATTGTCTTCACGAGCTACCAATGAGATAGCGTAGTGGTTAGTGGAGTTTTCAATCAAGATGCCGTCAACGTTAGGGAAGAGGCCAATTTTACCAGCGTATGTTGGGTAGTTGAATACAAAGTCAACGTCCTCGTATGCTTGTGTTAATGTCAGAAGATCTACTTCGTAGAATTCGAAGTTCATTCGATTATCTGTGATGTCTGAAATCGTTGATGAGTATGATCCTCCATCTGCTAATTCAATTAAGTCATAGTCTTGAAGAATTAAGAGTGCGCGTGCTTGGTTATCCACGTCATTTGGAATAGCAACTTTCATGCCTTCTGTAATTTCACCTTCTGATTTAATGTCTTTACCATAGAAAGCGATGATTGCATCGTAGATTGGTGTAACTCCTACGAGGTTAGCACTGTGTGCTTTATTGAATGCTTCCATGAATGGAACGTGTTGGAAGAAGTTCGCATCGATTTCCTTATTTTGAAGTGCTGTATTTCCTGCTGAGTTATCAGCAACGCTGACAAGTTCAACTGTATAACCTTTTTCTTCTAACTCTTTTGTCGCGATTTCAATAACAGTAGTCATTGGTTCGGTATGTGAGGCTATGCGAATGTGTTTGTCATCTGATTCCTTAGAACTGCATGCCGTAAGTAAAAGTATTGCGATTGAAATTAAAGCTATTTTTTTAAACATTGAAATCTCCTTTTATCGTTTGTCTAAATATGTTGCACTCTTGGTACCGATGAATTGAATAATCTGTACCAAGATAACTATGATTACTATTACGATCATCATCAAATCATATTGAAAGTTTTGATAACCGTAGAGCATTGCGAATGCGCCAATACCTCCGCCTCCTACCATACCCATAACGGTTGAATATGAGAGAAGGCTGATGGTTGAAGATGTGAGTCCGTGAATAATACCAGATCGTGCCTCAACGTAAAGAAATTTTGTAATCAATTGATATTTACTGGCTCCCATGGAAATGGCGGTATCAATGATACCCGTTGGAACTTCCAAGAGTGCTTGTTCCACAAAACGCGCAAAGATTGCGACTGCCACAAATACCATTGGAACGGATGCGGGTATTGTTCCAAGTGATATTCCAAGGAGTGCTCGCGTGAAGGGCATCATAAAGAATACAAATAAAATAAAGGGAAAGGAACGCACTATGTTGACATATAAATTTGATATTGCTGAAACAAGTTTGTTTTCACTGATACCATTTTTTCGAGTGACATAAATGATCGTCCCTAATGGTAATCCTAAAATAATCGCAAATGAAATAGAAATCAACATGAGTAGTGCTGTCTCTCCCATAGCTACCATTATTTTGTCTTGATATTGCATAAAGAGATCGATCATCGGAGCACCTCTTTAACGTGGTCGATATAGTTAATGGAATAATCATCCATTAAGGTTCGGTCCACATTAATGACATCAACACAATGCCCTTTATCTAAGATTGCGACTCGAGAACATAGTGCCTTAGCGACACTGAGTTCATGGGTAACAATAAGGATGGTTGTATTGAGTTCCGTATTGATTCGATTTAAGAGTTCGATCATATCCTGACTCGTCTTTCGATCAAGTGCAGAAGTAGGTTCATCACAGATGAGAAACTTTGGTTTTGAAACAATTGCCCGGGCAATAGCCAGTCTTTGTTTTTCACCACCGCTCAATTGAGCAGGGTAGTAATCTCTTCTTGATTCTAGACCGACAAACTTAAGTGCATCAGCAACGGATTGTTCATGATACGTATTGCGAATTTTGAGCGGCAATGCTACGTTATCAAATGCCGTTTTATTATTTAATAAATTATAGTTTTGAAATATAGTTGCGGTTTCTCTTAGCATATTTTTATCCATGGGTTTATCATCAAATAAAATTGTGCCAGAATCCGGTATTTCTAGATTAATAATACAACGTAACAAAGTAGATTTACCTGCTCCACTCTCTCCAACAATCCCGAACATTTCTCCCGTTTGGACTGTGAAGGAAACATTGTGAAGAGCTGTAAAAGAATTATTTTTACTATCAAATGTCTTCGTAATATTTGTTATTGAAATCATATCTTTTCCCCTTACCGTTACAATTATAGACAAATCAATCATAAGTTGCATCACATGTACCCTAACATAAGGTTAAAGGTATAATGTAAATAGGAGGTAAATAATATGGAAAAATTATATCACACCGAAATTATCAATAATAATGGCACAGATGGTGATGTAGAGATCGTGGGAGGAATGGCATATACAGTAAGTTCGCCACTCAAAGAGGGCCAAGAAGGACTCAACCCAGAGCAATTAATGGGGATGGCATGGTCGACCTGTTTAAATGCAACACTCATCATATCAACAATAACTCTTACGCGAGACTTCAAATGAGCTTGAGCTCTTCCCTTTAGTAATGATATGAGTGTTGCATTTAAACAGGTCGACCATGCCATCCCCATTAATTGCTCTGGGTTGAGTCCTTCTTGGCCCTCTTTGAGTGGCGAA
>JBGXRX010000112.1:0-5938 GCA_041811795.1 Erysipelothrix sp.
AGTGAAGGTAATTCGTATACACATTCACCATCAGCAAATATTGGAACTTGAAGTTCACGAACTGTATAGTTAGTTAAAGTCTTACGTCTCCTGGTTGCGTTTTGGTTAAAGATTTCAATTTCATCAGCCAGGGCAATATAATCAACAAGAGTTTTCTTGGAATTGTTATCATAGAAACGATAGAGAAGACTGAGAATATTCTTAAGAAAAGTTAGTTCCAAGTCTAATTATGGATAAAGTGAATCATCTATATTGGGATCATCAATTTTATTTACGCATTTTCTTTGCATTTGTCATACCTATGGATTACAATAACTTTGAAAGGAAGTGTTAATATGAGTATTATTAGCGTTCGTACAACAGATGAAGAAAAAAAGTTGATTCAAGAATATTCAGAATTTTTTGGTATGACAATGAGTGAATTTATTAAGACTTCTGTCGTTGAAAAAATTGAAGACTTATTTGATTTGGCATCAATTGAAAATTATGAGAAAAAAGTCAAAGAAGGCTTAAATCAATCCTATAGTCATGAAGACATCATGAAAGAATTTGGTCTTCAATGACTTTTAATCTTAATTATGATTCAGAAGCTCTCAAAGTACTCAGAAAAATGGATTCGTATCAAAGAAAATTAATATTAAAATGGATTCACAACAACCTTAATAATTGTACAGACCCACGCTCTATGGGTAAACCATTAAAGGCAAGCTTGAATGATTTTTGGCGCTATAGAGTGGGCCAATATAGAATCATTGTCGAAATTAAAGATGCAGAGTTAATGATCATAATTGTAAACGTTGGAAATAGAAGAGATGTCTGTAAGTAAATTAGAGATGGCTTTTACAACAATTAATTTTTCATGCCAAAATATTTATAGTTGTCATATTTTCCATATCAATTATACTAAACACATAAGTGACCTTATGAACAGGGCAACTGATACTAAAAAACCTTGCCAAGCTCAATTGAGTCTAACAAGGTTTTAGTAGTTATGTCTTATCTTTGAATAAACTACTTCTCATTATCGTGGAGTAGTTTTAATTTTAAGTCATACAATTTTTGGGATAAATCAACATAATAAGTATGTGGATAATGGAGACGTTTAACCTCATCCCAGATAGACTCTAATTCTGTTTTTGAGTATTGACGAATATCTTCTAAGGAAGGTAAATCATAGACACACTCACCTGAAACAAAGATAGGAACTTGAAGTTCGCGAATCGTATAGTTGGTAAGTGTCTTACGTTTCCAAGTAGCGTTTGGATCAAATATCTCAATTGAGTCGGTAGGAACAATTTCATCTGCCAGTGCAATATAATCAGCAAGAGCTTTTTCTGAATTGTTGTCATAGAAACGGTAGAGGCGTTTGTAACCAGGGTTAGTAATCTTTCCGATATTTTCAGAAATCTTAATTTTTGGAACGATACCATCAGCAGTTTCCTGTGCTACAAGTTTGTAAACACCACCAAGTACAGGTTCTGATTTAGAAGTAATTAGGTTTTCACCGACACCAAACAGATCGATTTGAGCACCTTGATAAATTAAATCATCAATGATGTACTCATCCAATGAGTTAGAAGCCATGATTTTAGTGTCATGAAGTCCCGCTGCATCTAACATTTTACGTGCTTCTTTAGATAAGTATGCAAGGTCACCTGAGTCTAAGCGAATTGCTTTTAGACGATTACCTTGAGGCATTAAGATTTCCTTAGCAACTTTAATTGCATTAGGAACTCCTGAACCTAGAGTATCATAAGTATCAACTAAGAAAATTGAGTTGGTAGGATTGTGTTTTGCAAACTCTTGGAATGCTTCCAGTTCAGTATCATGCAACTGAACATATGAGTGAGCCATAGTACCTGAAATATAAGCACCATGTTCAAATCCAGCAAGGGTATGAGATGTACCCAGTGCACCTGCGATTACAGCACCACGTGCGCCATCTAATGAAGCATCATAGCCGTGGGCACGGCGAGCACCAAACTCAAGGACTGAGCGACCTTGTGCAGCGTTAACGATACGTGAAGCTTTAGTTGTAACAAGTGTTGAGTAGTTAACTGATAATAAAAGCAGTGTTTCAATGATTTGTCCTTGAATCACAGTTCCACGAACTGTAATCAGTGGTTCATTAGCAAAAACTACAGTACCATCTTCTACCGACCACATATCAATCTTTAGATCCATATTCAATAAGTAGTTTAAGAAGGCTTCATCATCAAAGCCACACTCTCTTAAGTAATCAATATGTGCTTGATTAAACTTGAAATTATTAATGGATTCAACCAGTTTATTAAGACCGTTGAAGATTAAATAACCACCCTTATCAGGGATTTTACGAGTGAACATGTCGAAGTAAACAACTTCTTCATGACGTTTTTGTTTAAAGTATGTATAAGCCATTGTGAACTCATACAGATCGGTTAGAAATACCAGATCATCTGCTTTAATCATGTCTACCACCATTCTTTCTATTTAAGGTTAATTGTTGTACAATTTACTAGAACTATTGTAACACTTTGGAGGTATTTATGAAACACACGAAAAAACTATCCAATGGGATTTCAGTCCATCTTATTAATGATGCTAAATTCCAGGAAGTTTATATGAGTCTTAAAATCATGTTTCCTATGGAAGCAAGAACTAATACAATTGCTAATTTATTGAGTCGTATGATGGATGATCGATTTGAATCATGCCCCAGTAAGCTGCTTATGAGTCAGCGATTGGATATGATGTACGGTGCTAAAACAGCATCTCAAACCTATTCAGTAGGGAAGTATCAAGTTATTGATTTAGGTATCTTAGCAATCCATGATGACTTTGTTAAGGATGATCTATTTTATCGTCAACTAGAATTCTTAAGTGAAGCTCTTTATGCTCCTCTACTTAATGAAGCAACATTACAAGAAGCGAAAAATAACTTAACAACTTCTTTTGACCAAATTAAAGATCAACCATCACAATTTGCATCTTTTAGAGCTTTTGAACTTGCAGGTAAAGACCAACTCTTTGGTTTAACTTCAATGGGACATCGCGAAGATATCGCTGGTATCACTTTGGAAGAAGTTAAAGCATTTCATGATAAGGTCATTAATGTATTTGCAAAGGAAATCTATATTGCAGGACGCATGGACAATCTCGATTCAATCGACTTATCACGCTTTGATAAGGGAAGTGCTAACAGTATTGAAAATGCACTATTAGATACACGAATTGAAGCAGCTCGAGTTGATGAGTTTTACTCAGGATCACAAACTGAGCTAGTCTTAGTTTATGAAACTCAAATCACACCAAAACATCCACTTTACTATGCCTACTTAGTGTATATTGCATACCTGGGACAATTACCATCAAGCTTGCTATTCCAAAACATCAGAGAGAAACATTCCCTAGCCTATTCGATCTATTCTACACGTCGTATTTTCGATGGTATCTTTGCTATTGTAACGGGTATTAACGATAAGAATATCGATCAAACATGTGACTTAATTCAAGAGCAACTCGATGATTTAAAAACTCAAGACTTTGATTTCGAATCAGCTAAATCATATCTGATTTTACAACTTGAAAGGGTACAAGAAAAACAAAAACCGTGGTCTGATCATGTCTTTAGAAACCAAGTTTTAGGTATTGATCAAGATGTGTCTGACATACAAGAAGCACTATCAAAAGTCACTGCTGAGGATGTACAAACTGTAGCCAAAATGACAGGACAATCTTTCATTTATGCTTATAGAGGAGAGAATCATGAAAGTAATGACTAATCAATTTAATGAAGATATTCAAACATTTACAACTCAATCCGGACTGGAAGTTATCATTCTTCACCGACCTGGTTTTAAGCAATCCACTGCACTCTACGGAACACCTTTTGGTTCTTTAAACCTTCAACAAAAGCTTAATGGGGAACACATCGAACATAAAAAGGAACTCGCTCACTTTTTAGAGCATAAATTATTTGAAGTTGAAGATGGAACTGATGTCTTATCGACATTTGCTAATATGGGAGCATCTGCTAATGCTTTTACCTCATATGATGAAACAATGTACTATTTTAACCACAATGGTCCCATTCAAGAACCTCTAGAGTTATTACTAGATTTCGTATCTGAGTTTAAGATTTCTCAAGAATCAGTTGATAAAGAAAAAGGGATCATTACTGAAGAGTTAATTATGTATGAGCAAATGCCAGACATGATGCTTCTCACTGAGACCTTCAGAAACGTATTCCATGATTATCCAATCATTCATGATATTGCAGGAACACGTGAATCCGTTGCAGCTACAACACTTGAAGATTTAGAACTGGCTTACAAGATGAACTATTCAGATGAACGCATGGTTTTAGTAGTCGTTTCACCTGAAGAACCTCAAGCACTCAAAGCAATTATCGAAGCGAAAACTGCCAACCACCCTAAATCATTAGATAAGGTTGAAGATTACTTTCAAACAGAAGCCCATGAAGTTGTAAGAGACCATCGTACTCTAACAGCTAAGGTATCACAGGATAAAATGTCAGTTGCCTATAAATTTGCATATGATGGTGATAACAGCTTCTTGGATGAATTCAAAATGAAATTAATTTTAGATATGAACTTTACTGAGATGAATCCTGAATTCCAAACTTATTTAGATCAACAAATTATATCTAATACATTCTCTTATGATGTAGATATTCAAGAGGATATTGGAGTTATCTACTTCTTTAATGACTCCGATCACTTTGATGAATTTGTAAAACTTATAGATGATAAGATGGCAAACTTAATTATTGAAGAAGCACTCTTTGATCAATTGAGCCGTCGCACTTATGGTGAGATGATTTTCTCGCTATCCAATACATCTCGAATTGGTATTACTGTTGCACGTTACCAGCTCAAAGGTGAAAATTATTATGACTTTATGGAAGCAGTGCGTAATTTGAGCTATGAATCACTATATCAAGTTGCCAACTACTTTAAGGACTTTTCCAAAACCTCGTTATTATTAACCAATCGTTAACATAAAAGCTGATTTTAAAAATTTAATTGTGTTAAGAAAGTGTGAAATGAGTATATTAGAGTCTTCTTATCTAGCCTGTCATCCTGACATTATGATATCATTTTAAATAAAGGGGGATTAGATATGAATTACATACAAATTGTAGGTCGTATTGTGGAGGTGCCTGAAGCTCATTCTTTAGTGGGAAATGAGAACTATTCACTTTTACATCTTGAAGTTGAACAGAACTTTAAGAGTCAAGCTGGGAAAATTCAAAAGGATATATTTCCCATCCAGTTATGGCGAGGCATTTCCGATGAGATCAGACATCGCTGCACACCACAACAACTTGTAGCAGTTAAAGGCAGACTTGAAATGCACTCACAGAAGTACTCACTGATTGCAGAACACGTTCAAATTTTATAATTCAAATCTTAAAAGCATGTATTTTACAATATATGCTTTTTTCTATGGCTACCAAGACATGTGATTTTATTGTATAATAACCCTAGGTGATAATATGAAAAACTATTTAGAAATGGCACAGTTCGTGCTGGATAATGGAAGTCCAAGATCAGATCGTACTGGAACTGGTACTATCTCTTATTTTGGTTACCAAATGAGATTTGACTTGAGTGAAGGTTTTCCTCTGCTTACAACTAAAAAGACCCATTTTGCATCTGTAGCAAAAGAACTTTTATGGTTTATTTCAGGTGATACTAACATTCAATGGTTGGTTCAAAATAATGTGCGTATTTGGAATGAGTGGCCTTATCGTGATTATAAAGCTTCTTCAGATTACCAAGGTGAGACCTTAGCTGAATTCATTGAGAAAGTTAAAACTGATGTTGACTTTGCTCAAGCTCATGGTGATTTAGGTCCTGTCTATGGTAAACAATGGCGAGATTTTTCTGGTGTAGATCAATTGGCAGGAGTCATTGATCAAATCAAGAACAAT
>JBGXRX010000113.1:0-4964 GCA_041811795.1 Erysipelothrix sp.
ACGAAAATAAGATGATTGAGCTGAATGAAGACACTCGCAGATAATGCAACAAGAAAGGAGAAATAGAAATGAAATCGTTAAGTTGTATTTCTTTAGATGTTTCTAAAGACAGTAGTCACGTACAACCATTCGATTCTGAATTAAACAAACTAAGTAAGGTGGAAATTATTGAACATACGATACTTGGTTTCAGTCAAATTACAAACTTGTATAACAGTTTAGAAAAACCAATTATCGTATTTGAAGCGACTGGAGTATATCATCGTGGTTTACAGAAGTTTTTAATAGAATCTTCTATTCCATATGTAATGATTAATCCATTAGTCTCAGCAAAGATAAGAAAACAATCTCTTCGAAGTATCAAGACCGATAAGAAGGATTGTAGAACAATTGCTAAGGCATATTTCAATGCTGATGCAAAAGATACCATAGTAGAGCAAGTAGTGGACTATCATTACCACCAAATGCGGCAGTTGAATCGTTACTACCAAGATACTTTGGTCCACTTAGTAAAGGCTAAGGTCTCTTATAATGCGAAACTTGATGTTGTATTCCCAGGCTATAAAAATTTGTTCACGAGTCTGTATTCAGATGCCGCAACTGCGGTAGTTATGAAATACAAACATCCAGATGTTATTAAATCAAAAAAGAAACAAACAATCATAAACGATTTGACAAAGTCTTCTGGTCATAGCAAGGCATTTGCAGAAAAGCACGTGGATAAAATTATTAGCTACGTTGAAAATTGCTGCTCAGGATGTTCTAAAACAGATATCGATTGCGACATATTGGTCAATCTGTTAAAAACAGTAAAATTATTTGAACTTGAGTGTAGTCAAATTCTGACGCAGCTAATCGAACTTGCTAAGGAAACAGATTACTATGAATTTGTTTGTAGTATCCCAGGAATAGGTGAAAACTTGGCATCAAGAATTATAGCAGAAATTGGAGATATCAAACGATTTAAGGGTGCTGCGCAGCTAATTGCATACGCGGGGACTGATCCACATATCTATCAATCGGGAATACGAGAAGGACACCATTTAAGTATATCTAAGAAAGGAAATAAGAATCTTAGAACATTGCTCTATTTAGGTACTTCTTGTCATTTAAGACTCAAGACAAAACAAAATACTGTAATTACAGAATTTTACGCAAAGAAAAAGCAACAAGGGAAACCACATAGGGTTGCACAAGTTGCCTCTTTGAATAAACTCTTGAAAGTAATTTATTCAGTGTCTATTAATAAGACTATCTTCCAGTAGATAGTTATATTATACAACACTATTTTGAAAAGCGAAATAAATTCGTTTTTTCGTTATGTAAAAATCGTCGAATTAAGCTAAAGAATATTCCTATTGACTTTAATTAACTAATTTTTTTCAAAAACATTCCAAGTTCATTTTACAATATACAAATAAAAACAAAATCATGGGGTACCTGTCTTCATTAGGTCGAAGTTTAATGATGCCGATTGCTGCACTTGCTGCTGCAGGTATATTTTAGGTTTGACTTCTGCTTTATTGAAGCCACAAGTATTGGAATCTGTAAGTTTCTTAAGTAATCCGGTTGTTTTATATTCGATTACTACTTTAAAAAATGTTGCGGGTGTGGTATTTACCTTAATTCCTGTGCTATTTGCTATTTCGATTTCGCTTGGACTTGCCGAAGATGACAAAGAAATTACCGCATTTGCTGGCTTTGTAGGTTATTACACTTTCCTTGTCAGTGCGAGTGCGATGTTGGGGTCTGGTTTCTTTGAATTTGCTTCTATGCGCGTTGTTCCTATTCTAGGTGTTGAAACTTTAGATATGGGAGCTATTGGGGGTATCATGACAGGGATCATTGTCTCGATACTTCACAATAAGTACCGAACAGTTCAGTTTCCTGTAGCGATTGCTTTCTATGGTGGTAAGCGATTTGTAACAATCATTGTAATCTTGGTGATGGCTTTAGTGGGTCAAGTTGCGCCGTTTATCTGGTCTCCTGTTTCGTTAGTTATCACTAATATGGGTAATGTTATTGCTACTGCGGGTTCGCTTGGTGTCTTTATTTTCGGATTCCTCGAGAGACTTCTCATTCCTACCGGTTTGCATCATGTTCTCAATAGTGTATTTAGAACAACTTCAATAGGGGGAGTATTTGAAGGAGTAGAGGGAAGTCTAAATATCTTCTTACAGTTTATCGATAAGGTAGAAATTTCTTTGCTGGCTCCTTATACACGCTTCCTGGCGCAAGGTAAATTTCCATTTATGATGTTTGGTTTGCCTGCTGCCAGTCTTGCGATCTATCGCACTACACCTGATAAAAATAAAGCGGCCGTAAAATCGTTACTTATTGCAGCAGTTGCGGCAGCATTCGTTTCTGGAATTACCGAACCAGTTGAGTTTGCATTCATGTTTATTGCTCCAGTTCTATTCCTCTTCCATGCCGTAATGGGTGGTTTATCATTTATGTTAATGTCCGTACTTGGTGTTATTATTGGTAACACGGGTGGTGGTATCATTGATTTCGTAATTTGGGGTGTATTCCAACCTGGTTCTAGATGGTTTATGGTGATTCCAGTTGGGGTGGTCTATGCATTGGTTTACTACTATGTCTTCAAATATTACTTTATGAAGAAAAGTTTAGTAATCGAAACCTCAGAGTAAGATCTTGATTTAGGTACCTCTAAGTCGCAAGATGATCCAAGTGCTCTTGCTCAAGTAGTTATTGCAGGGCTAGGCGGTTTTAGTAATATCGTTAAGGTAAATAATTGTATTTCTAGATTAAGAATCGATATTGTAGATATCGAGTTGATCGATGAAAACATTTTGAAAAAGTCAGGTTCTCTTGGGATTGTAAAAGCTTCGGACAATCACATCCACGTTATTTATGGACCTAAAGTTGAGCATGTAGCGAACGTTGTTAAGCAAGCATTAAAATACTAGATCAATATTCGCATAGATTCTAGAATAAAGGACACAATCATCTGGTTGTGTCTATTGAATTTTACCAATCGAAAATAAAGTTGAATATGTACCTTCTATCTAAGCTACTAATTCAATCCATGTGAATCATTATGTTGAAAACTACATTTAACACTCTTGAATGCTGAGGTGTTTCATTGCTTGATGGGTTATTATCGATTGGAGGTGTTAGTTGCAGTAGAAAAACTGAAATATTTATACATGAATACATTTGCTTATAACAATTAAATATGGGATAATCGGTACAGTACTATTATTACAATTCTTTATAGATACGGGTTGTTGGTATGAGTTTCACACTGATATCATGTATAGGTCAAATAGGTATAAACCCTGTTGAAATGCAAATAACTGACCTTATTTATTGTTGGTATATTAGCAAATACTAATTTTTAATCTCAAGGGTTGTAGGTGTTGTTGAGGTGCCGAGATTTTTAGTTCGAAGGGGAATTATATGGAAGAAAACGGTCAAAACGAAATTGATTTAAGAGAGATTTATGAAATAATTAAGAGACATTTTATTACTATTGTCGTTATTGCGGCTGTAGCAGGGGTGTCTATTTTTGCGTATACAAAGTTGTTTCTTGATAAGCAGTATGTGAGTAATGGAACGATTATTGTAAATAACCGTAAAGATGATGCTCAGGGTAATATTACGAATGATGAGATTAACTCTGCTAAGGGTTTAACGTCTGTTTATTCAATTATTATTAAGTCTGATCCTGTAATGCAAACGGTGATTGATAATTTGGGTCTTACGTATTCTGTCAGTAAGTTACAAAGTATGACTTCGGTTAGCTCTGTTGATGGTACGCAGGTTATGCGTGTTTCGGTTAAATCAACGAGTCCTGAAACTTCGGCAATGATTGTTAATGAAATCTTGCATGTATCGCCGGAAATCATTGTTGAGAAAGTTGAGGCGGGTTCGGTTCGTCTTATCTCTGAAGGTCAGGTTAATAAGAAGGCAGTTGCTCCTAATGCTAGTAGAAATGCTGTATTAGTATTTGTTGTTGCTTTTATGGGGAGTGCTGGCTTATTTGTAATGAAGGAGTTGCTTGATAAGACTATTAAATCTGAGAGTGATATTATTCAGTACTTAGATGTTCCTTTGTTGGGAATTATTCCTAAAGTGGAATCAGTTAAGGGGGCTTCAAAATGATTCGTAGAAAAAATAATGCAAAGAATGCTGCGACGCATTCTCGTAAAACTGAATTATTAGATAGCTCACAACCGTTTGCTTATGTTGAAGCTTATAAGGCAATGCGTACAAACTTTGATTTTGCTACTTTAGATGGTGAGTTGAAGTCAATTGTTGTTACGAGTTGTGTTCCTGCTGAAGGTAAAACAACGTTCTCAATTAATCTTGCGATTTCCTTAGCTGAGGCGGGTCGTCGCGTCTTGTTAGTTGATGCTGATTTAAGAAATCCGAGTGTTCAAAGATATTTGCGTTTGAGACATCAGGAAACTCTGGGATTAAGTAATGTTCTTAGTTCTAAGGTTCGGGCTGCGGATGCGCTGGGTCACTTTGAGCGTTATGGCTTTGATATTATTTTATCGGGTGCTATTCCACCCAACCCGGTTGAATTATTGGATTCTAAGCGTGTTAAGGACATGATTGATGAAGTTAAGGATGACTATGATCACATTATCTTTGATACACCTCCATCCTCTTTTGTTACGGATGCTACAGTATTAAGTAAATCAGTTGATGGAATTATCATGGTCGTTGGCCAAGGTATTTCAACGCAAGAACAAGTTCAAAAAGCGAAAATTCGTTTAAATCAAAGTGGTACGAAAATTATTGGAGCTGTACTCAACTTGTACGAAGCTCGTAAAGACCGAAGAAACACCTCAGGTGATGAGGACTACTACTATTACGCACATCGTGACGGTAAGTAATTGTGGTTGATTTACACACACATATACTACCATTCATGGATGATGGATCATCTTCAATTGAAGAGACCTTAGCTATGTTAAATGAAATGGAAAAAA
>JBGXRX010000114.1:0-25481 GCA_041811795.1 Erysipelothrix sp.
AAGTACATCATGATATCTCTTGGATACATATCTATAATTAATAGGTATGTTAATATTATATATGGGATTTAGGTTGGCTATACCAACATCACTCTTATAAACAATGGTTAAGAAATAAAGACATCAAACAGAGCATGTCAAGAAAAGGGAATTGCCTTGATAATGCGATAATGGAAAGCTTTTTCGGAATCTTAAAATGCGAAATGTTCTATGGGATGGAAAACAGCTTTCAGAACATATTTGAACTCGAACTAGCAGTAAAAAATTATATCTCGTATTATAGTTTCAAGCGGATAAGAATAAAACCAAAAGGATTTAGCCCTGTAGAGTACAGAAACCAAGTTCTTAAATTAAATCATTAGAAATATATTGTCCAACAAATGGGGTTCACTTCATAATCAGCGCTGCTTGTTTTAAAATATTATTTCCATCTTTAACTGTTGATTTTCTTTCCGTAGTTTTATGAGTTCATTTTCTTCGTCAGTTCGATCATCAGAAGCTTTGAATGATCCTGATGTTGTCTGTTGCTTTACCCATCGATAGACTAGCTGTTTATTCAAATCGTAATCACGGGCAAGTTCACCTGCAGACCTTCCTCCTTGATACAATTTCACGATTTGTGTTTTAAATTCATTAGTAAATTTTCTACGTGTTCTCTTTGGCTAATAATATCCTCTTTCTCTTATTTTATACTAACTAACAGATTTGTCTATTACGTTGTAGCCGGTCCATACTCCTATCTTATAAACTCTATAGCAAACGATATCAAGAAATTGGGTTAATGGTAGCACTAGGCTATCAAGAAAAAGCACTTGCGAAGATACTTCTAATTGAAGTGATGATATTGACAGACCTATCCTAACTTGTATCAGTATTTGCAATAATACTAATAAACTTGATAAATCCATTCCTGCCTTTATCGTCAGGTTTTATCTAAACAGTTTCCCTTCTATTATTTGTGGCCTATCTTTTATTAGTAGGAATTCAAGTACTTCTCAGTAAACAATTCCCAGGGAAGAGTACAGCAAAAAGCCTATTAGATGCAAAAAAAAAGAGTTGCCGTTGGCAACTCTTGTTAGGGGTTTTACTTATTAAACTTTTCTTTGATATCATCGATGATGTCATCAGTTTTATCTTTCAAACCTTCAAAGACTTCTTCGGCTTTTTCTTTTACGTCGGTTGCAACTTCTTTGGTTTTACCCACTGCTTGATCGACTAGACCTTCAACTTTGACTTTATCGTCTCCAGTTATGTTACCGTAAGTTTCTTTGATCTTACCTTTAACTTTATCTCCTAATCCTTTATCTGGCATATGCATACCTCCTTTATAATATTATTCTACCACACCTTTTTTCTCATACCTAGCGATCCACACAGAAACTTTGTGAAATTTTCATGATATTGAACTATCATAAATTGCTTTAATTGCTTCATCTAAAGTGATATTAAAGGTTAAATCACTTTGATCGTATCTTAGGTCTTGGGTTAGAGCTCTAGAGAATGATGCTATAGCACCGTGATTAAGGGCTAATAAATCATTTGCACGCTTCTGACTATATCCTCCAGATAAGAATACTACTCTCAATACTTTTGGATGATTCACTAAATCTAAGTAGAAATCATTTTCATCTGGCGGTGTCAATTTTAGCATTACATATTGATTTTCTGCCAAACCATCAAGATGTTTTAGAATTTCTTCTTTTAATGTCACCTCGATAGCACCTTTATTACTTGCATGGATATCAACCTCAGGTTCAATAATTGGAACCAAATCATGGTCCAGTATTATTTTCCCAATTTCAAATTGTTGGTTAACAAGATCAATAATACCTTTATCAATATGTTCATAGATAACTGATCTCATCTTTGTACCAAATATATTTTGATCTTGTGCAGACTGTAAACTCTCGTGAAGATGTGGCATATCTTTCATCAAGGCAACACCATGTGCCTTTTCTTCTAAGCCTTTATCGATTTTGAGGAAGGGGACGATTTTTTTTCGATCCCATAAATAATCAGCAGTAAAGAGACCATCAATGGCTTCATACATGGTTGCTTCAAACAAAATGGCTCCAAGTATGTGCTGACTGGTAAAGGCATCACTTGTAATGATGCGTGTACGCATTTGATGGATGAGATTAAACATCTCAGTTTCATTACTATACATTGTATCATCAATACCATAGTTTAGAAGTGCTTTAGGTGTTGAGCCGCCACTTTGATCCAATGCTGCAATAAAACCTTGACGGTTTTTAATAACATCCAATTGTTCTTTATTCATAATCTTACCTCCTTATATTTAAATTATACTCCTGTCCTGTAATTATTGCATGGAATACGGTTTCAATTAGTTTCCAGTCCTATAATACCTATATCAGTATAAAATGATATGAATTTAATCAAAGTAGGGAACGCCAGCAATACCTTAATATTATTTTTGCATTGTCCAAAATGTCATTATTGTCAATCTATTCACATAGTAAATTCAAATGTCGGTTACATGCGTTGACACATCACCACATGGGTGTTAAGTTTTATGTAGAAAGGGAATAAACAAAGGGGGACTAGTTTGAAAATACTTATTATAGGGGGTATTGCAGCGGGGATGTCAACTGCCGCAAAAGCTCGTAGAGAAAATAAAGAAGCTCATATAACAGTCGTCGAAATGGAAGACTACATATCCTTTGGCGCATGTGGTTTACCTTACTACTTAGGTGGTCAGTTTACAGATGAGAATGAAATGTTTGCTCGCAGCGTCCAACAGATGCAAGATCAAGGAGTAAACATCCTAACCAAACATAAAGCGGTCGCATTAAATACTGAAGAGAAGTGCATAAGTGTTGAGAATCTACGGGATAATAGTATTATTCAAGTGCCTTATGACAGACTTATGATAGCAACAGGAGCAAGTCCAATCTTGCCTCCAATCGAACATATTCATGCTGATAACGTTTATACAATGACTAAATTAGATACCGTTAAGAAATTAAGAGATAACTTAGATCAATATGAAACCATCGGTGTTGTTGGTGGTGGATTTATTGGAATTGAAATTGCTGAGCAATTAGCAAAGTTGAATAAGAAGATCAAACTTATTCACTCGCCCAAGGTCTTAATGAACTACCCATTTGATTTAGAAATTTCTATGAAGATTGAAGAGGCAATGAAGGATGTTGGTGTTGAAGTTATCACTGGTCAAAGGGTTCAACGTATGGATGCAGAAACCAATTTAGTGACTAAACTTCATACGCAAGATTATCAATTTGATGTGGATGCAGTTGTATATGCAGTTGGTTTCAAACCCAATACCGACTTCTTAAAAGGTCATTTAGACATGATGGATAATGGAGCAATCTATATCAATCAATACGGACAAACATCACAAGAAGATATCTTTGCTGCTGGTGACTGTGCTACGATTCCTCATAAATTCTTGGGTGATCAGTACATACCACTTGCAACTTATGCAAATAAAATGGGCCGTATCATTGGCACAAACATTGTTAAAGATCAATCTCATTGGTTATCTTACAAGGATGTCTTGGGGACATCTGCAGTTAAAGCAGGCCACTATGAAGCTGTCGTAACGGGAATTACAGAAAAAGATGCAATTGCAATTGGACTTGATATTAAAACAACTTTAATTGAAACCAACAACCATCCATCTTATTACCCCAACCAGGAACCAATCTTAATTAAGTTAGTTTACGATGCTCAAACACATGTGCTTTATGGTGCACAGATGTTTGGTAAAAACGATACTGTATTAAGAGCAACAGGTTACACAACTGCCATTCATGCAGGTTTAAAAACTGAAGATATTGGATTTATAGATTATGCGTATTCACCGCCATTCTCATCAACTTGGGAAGCTTTAAATGTGGCGGCTAATACAGCCAAATAGGAGGACTTATTATGATTGATTCACCATTTTTTAAACAGTTTATGAAAATATCAAATTTATACACACTGGGAGCAGTGCTTGGTTTATTTGCTATTGTATTTGTATTAAGACATTTAAAGAGAAAGAATGTATCTTTCTCAAACAGAACACTCATTGCATTAATCCTGGGACTGGTTCTTGGATTTGGTATTGATATTATTGGTTCTAATTCAAGTGTATACAACGAATTAGCGCGTAAGGAAATATCAGTATGGTTTGCATTGTTAGGATCAGGTTTTGTTAGACTGATTCAATTAACAGCAGTACCCGTTGTATTCTTCTCAATCATTAAGGTTGTAATTGATGTTAAAGGGGATCGTATTCGATCACTAACTCAAAAAACATTCTTAACACTACTATCAACAACTGCAATTTCTGCAATGGTTGGGATCTTCGTTGTTAAACTATTCAACTTACAAGGTTCTAGCTTCATGGGTGATTTATCACAATCTTCAATCGATCGTATCGGTTCAGTCGCTGCTAAAAGTTTCCCAGAATTCTTCTTGGATTTAATTCCAAACAACATCTTTGATGTATTTAGTAAAAACAGTTCAATTGTATCTGTAGTTATTATTGCGGCTCTGATCGCTAGTGCAATGCGATTCTTATTAAGTAAGAAAGCTGATCAAGTACAACCATTCATAACTGTTCTTGATGCTATGCGCGTTACTATGAATTCAGTACTAGTTAACATTATCAAATTGATGCCATACGGCGTTGTAGCCTTAGTGGCCAACACAATCGTATCCAATGGTATTCAAGCAATCTATGCAGTTCTAGGATTCGTCGTTGCAATCTATGTTGGAGTTATCATCATGTTAGTTGTATATGCAATCATACTAGCTTTCATGGGATTGAATCCATTAACATTTTATAAAAAAGCTTACACTACAATGGTCTTTGCTTTCTCATCAAGATCATCAGTAGGAACCCTACCATACACACTTAAAACACTAACTGAAGATATGGGTGTTTCTGGTCAAAGTGCAAACTTTGTTGGAACTCTGGGTACTTCAATTGGTATGAACGGATGTTCTGGGGTTTTCCCAGCTATGTTAGGGACACTTGTTGCAGCTGCAGTAGGTGTTGATATGAACATCTCATTCTACGTCATGGTAGTGCTTGTAGTAACGATTGGTTCAATCGGAATCGCTGGAGTACCAGGAACTGCAACAGTTGCTGCTACAGTTACTCTAAACGGTTTAGGACTTGGTTCAGCAATGTCTCACATTGGTTCAATCTTCGGTATTGATCCAATCATCGATATGGGACGTACAGCTCTAAACGTAACAGGTTCAATGCTATCAGCAATCATCGTTGATAACTGGGAAAAAACCTTTGACCGAGATAAATTCAATAGCTAATCAAAAAACACTTTATTATAAACTCAAGCATGTCTCAAGACATGCTTTTTTCGTGTGCCGGGCATGACATACATCGAAGTAGTTTCTGCGAGAACAATTTACAATTATATCGATCTTAAAATTATCGACCTGACAAACTTTTACTTATTAAGAAAAGCATCATTAAAGCATCGTAAACAGAAACCTAATGGAAATGTGATGATTCTTGGAAAATCTTTTGAGTTAAGACCAGAATATATAAATGATCGAAGCGAATTTAGACATTGGGAAATTGATACGGTAATTGGCATCCAGGACAAAGATGAGCCGGTATTACTAACCTTAACTGAACGCTCACCAAATTAACTTAACTTTTTGTCTACTAAAGTGTTGACAGTCCAAAACATTCTATTATTAATTTGTCTATATAAGTGTTGCCATTCCATATTATAACTAATTGTACATTCTTATACGATCACATCTGTACATTCTTATGTTAGCATCAATATGTCACTTCTTAATATGAAATATTTCTTATCTAATGAGATTGATTTTGGATACACTTATCCTATCTTCCTGCATAGATGCAATATTTTTTCACATTAATCTCTTGAAGTTTGCAGACCGATATAGATTAATAACACATATGAGAGCCCAAGGCTCTTTTTTTCTATGACGCTTGTTATACCAGGACTCGAGGTCGGTGTAACTTAAATTGAAATAGTCAATAACTACCTCAATAGTTTGAATTGAGAAACTATCTCCATTAATAAACTTAGGTAACACATTTCTACCCGATATTCCCATATCTCTTCTTATAGATCCAACTGATAAATTATTACTTTCTAGGTAAACAACAAAATATTCACGGATCATAGGAAAGATACTTTGGAATCGTTTCTCTTCTGAATTAATCATTATTACCTCCTAACCACGCAAAAAAGACAACTTACCTAAGTAAATTGTCCATATTTTCAATTTTGGTGCGGGCGAGAGGACTCGAACCTCCATGCCGAAGCACATGATCCTAAGTCATGCGTGTCTACCAATTTCACCACGCCCGCATTGCGTATTTGGTATTGCTTAATGATTATAACATACCCAAATATGAAAGCAATACTTTTTTGTAATATTTATCAAAAAAAGGGAACAAGTCCCCTTTTAAGTGTTCTATAGGTATCTAATTTGGATTTTTCCAAGGTTTGCTTCACCTTCAATAACAACTGTTGGAAACTCTGTTGATATAAATACATTTTCAGAAGTAGCTGATCCCAAAGTTGCTGAGAGTCGGTTTTCAACATTTACCGTGCGTGGTAAGTAAAGTGTAATGTTAGCAAAGTTGGCTTCACAGTGGATGTAAGCCCCTTTAGGATTGAATGTAGCGCCTTGGAAGTGAACTTCCAAATTACCAAAGTTACAGTCTAAATCAGCTTTGGTAAAGTTTTCTGAACGAATATAACGTTTTTGGTCAGAGAAATTAGTTTCAGCCTTGATAAAATCTTGTGGGTTACCACTTTGAAACTTTCCCGGCTCATCCTCATCGGTATCGACTTCGATATCAACAACGTGTTCTTCAAAAGTAGATGATGGCCCGTCGCCATTAAAATTAAATGTAAAGTTACCACCTTTTTTCTTTTTCTTAAAGATTAATGAGAACCCAAATCCCATAAGTATTGAGGCTATTAACAATGTGAATGGTGATCCACTTGTGAATCCTAGATACTCGAAGTTAATGAAACCAATAAAACCAATCGGTACGAAAGTTGCAATAAAATCCAATTCAAATAAGCTTACAATTGCCAGCATTGCTAAGAAGACACTGAGACCCAGTCTAAATACGTTAGGTCCTTGAAATCCGTAAAAGGATTGAGCAACTAAATAGATTGCTAGGAAGATTAATAAGCCTCCCCAAATAAATTTCTTATTATTTCTCATAACTATAAGCTCCTTTCGATCAATCGATCTTTGAATTGACTAAAATACATTCTGGATACATAGGATGTTTTCTTTGAATCAGTGAAGAAAACCAATCGCGATGATGTAATCGATCGCTCATATCCAGCTACCTTATCAATATTTATAATACAGGACTTTGATACTCGCATGAATGAGGGTGGAAGATTTTCCACTAAACTATACAGCTTATATTTAGTTTTATAGTATTTTTCATTCAAGTGAACTACCACACCATCAACCTCAGTTTCAAAGAAGAGTACATCTTCAGCATGAATCCTTAAGTCTTGTCCACGGTGTTGAGCAATAATAGTCGCATTTTTAGATTCCATGCTGGCTACAAATTGCATTAACTCTGGAGATATCGTTTTGCTTGTAATAATCATATCTTCTTCCATTTCTGGATCTTCAATTAATTTAATCTTCATGATATCTCCTTCCATAAACACTATATCAAAATTCAGAATTGAATTTTATGAAACATAGGTAAGTGGTAATATTATATGCCTAAGAGGTCATTACATGCAAATTAGAACCGTTCAATAGATAACTCAAAGTAGATTAGGCAGTCACACTTCTATACAAGGAATTACTCACTTGTTATGATAGGCCTAGGAGGAATACTATGAAACTTAAAAACAAACGAATACTAACTATAGTCTCTGATGATTTTGATGACTTAGAGGCTTGGTATCCAATTCTTAGACTTCGTGAAGAAGGTGCTGTCTGTGATGTTGCTGGAGAGTTAGCAAATCATGATTATCAAGGTAAGTATGGATTGAAACTACAATCCAACCTATCATTTGATGATGTTAACATTTTAGATTACGATGCATTACTAGTACCAGGTGGTTGGGCTCCAGACTACCTACGACGATTAGACCCTGTTCTAAACTTTGTTAAAGAAATGGATTCTAACAATCGTATCATTGGACAAATCTGCCATGCAGGATGGGTGTTATCATCAGCTGGTATCTTAGAAGGTCGTAATGTTACTTCAACACCTGGTATTAAACATGACTTAATGTATGCTGGTGCTACTTGGGTTGATATAGGTGCCATTCGTGATGGTAACCTTATATCAGCAAGAAGACCACCAGACTTACCAGAATATTTACCACTGCTTATTGAAGCACTGTCAGAAATAGACTAAAGGCCCCTAGAGGGCCTTTTTTCTTTTTACATAAATAATACGGATACCACTTCAGGAGCAAAGAAATCTTTTTCAATAAGTGTGATCTTTCCACTGTCATGATCTCTTTTGAATAATACTAAATTATCAGTATCGCGGTTGGCTACAAGAATATAGTTTTCATCAGGACTGATTGCAAAGTCTCGTGGATGTTCTCCATATACTGATTCAATCTGAACAAATTCTAAGTGACCATTTTCTAATACTTTAAAGACTACTAATGAATCATGCCCACGATTACTTGCATAGACAAATTTACCATCAGCTGATATACGAATAGCACCACCAGATGATTCAACATCGATACCATTTAATGTATCTACCGTTTGCATTAAACTCATATCGAAACCATCATCAGCTACAACTTCAATAGTATTGTTCAACTCACCAAAGATATAAATGATTGGCATTGATGGATGAAATACAAGATGACGTGGTCCCATACCTTCAGCCGTTTTATAAGTTGCTATTTCATTGAGTAAGCGATATTTATGAACTGTATCTAATCCTAGGTCACAGACATAGAGATCTTCACTTTTAGGATCCATATTAACATAATGTGCCTTAGCACCTGGAGCATATTGAAATTCTTTAGAAACTCCCTCTTCATCATAAACACGCATTCTACCCAAATGATAGTTAGCATCGTAAACGACCTTATTAACCTTGTCATAGCGAACATAACATGGTTGAACACCATCATCAAGATAAGTCTTAATCAGGCTAGCAGAGCCACCCTTGTAGTCCCAAACAGCCAAACCACCTTGTTCTCCTTCTTGATAGACTGAGTATAGTCTAGAAGTATCAAGATCATAATCTAAGTAAGTTGGATTGGTCGCTTCAGCTACCAAGTTTAAATTGCTCAATTGATCATTTTCTAATTCAACACTGTAAATACCTTTTGAGTTACGACGTGTATAAGTACCTAATAATATCTTCATAATCACCCTCCGTTTGGTCTTATTGTACCATAATTCATGCAAGGGTTAAGACCATCTACTTATGTTATAATGTTACGGTAAACATTTGGAGGATGCTATGAAATTATTTGTAAGTGATCTTGATGGGACCCTATTAAATGAGGAACACGTCCTTGATGAAGAAATGCGTGATTATATTAAAGAATTAAGAAAAGAAGGTCATATCTTTGGTATTGCAACCGGACGACCATTCTACTCAGCACTCAATGCAGTACCTGATATCAAAGAACTCTTTGATTTTGGTGTATTTAATAACGGTGCTAACTTTATTGATTTTAAGGATGAGGAAGAACATGATCAATTCCCTTTATCTAAAGATTTAATTGTTAACATACTCGATGTCTATGAACCACTGGGTGCTAACCCTATCTTGTTTAAGAATGGTGTTATGTATACTAGAGAAGAAACGGTCTATCATCAATCTATGTTAGAGCGTGGATTCGTAATTGAATATGTGGATGTTAGAGACCACCTTGATGATTACCATGAGAAGATTATATTCTCAGTTAATGATACAACACGACCAATCATTTTAGACCATGCTCAAGATAACCCACATCCTGGATATGTTGGTTTTATGTCCCAAGCAGAATTAGTTGAATTTATGGATCCACGTATCGATAAATGGGTAGGAGTCCAATACTTCCTTAATAAGTATAATCTTCACCACTTAGAGTCTATTTCATTTGGAGACAATGGAAATGACTTAGAACTTGTAAAGGGTGCTAAAGTTGGAGTTGCTATGGCTAATGCGATTGAAGAAGTTCAATCTGCAGCTGATCATATTGCCCCTCACCATAATGAACTGGGTGTAATGACCTTTATCAAGAACTATCTAAAATAGTCTCTTTGCTTCTTGTTTAAGAGTTAAGATTTATGTATAATGAGTATGGTCTTGGAGAATTGGCCGAGCGGCTTAAGGCACCATCTTGGAAAGGTGGCGAAGCGCAAGCTTCCGAGAGTTCGAATCTCTTGTTCTCCGCCATATATCATTCAACCTACATTCGTGTAGGTTTTCTTTTACTCTTATGACTAAATAGTAGGATTGTCCACAATTTATCTTTATTGTAACTATTGAGTTAGTTTTATGTCTTATTTAGCCCTTTTAGGGCCAAACCACCCAACTACACATGATATGGCTAGACTTATGTTTGTAAATAGGTTATCATTAAGTGGTAAAGGTAATAAATTTTATGGTTTTTTCTCATAGAAATTTATTGTTCAACTAGCTAGGAGGAAAAATTAATGGAAAAAGGTAAAGTAAAATTCTTTAACGGTGAAAAAGGTTTCGGTTTCATCATTAACGAAGCAAACAACGAAGAACTATTCGTACACTTTTCAGGGATTGTAGCTGACGGTTACAAAACTTTAGAAGACGGTGAATCAGTTTCATTCGATATCGAAAATGGACCACGTGGACCACAAGCGATCAACGTACAAGTTATCTAATTAACTATAGACAGCCTCGGCTGTCTTTTTTATTGCAATCATACAAAAAAGTCTTACTAGCAATTAATGCTAGTAAGACTTTTTTTCATATTATAGTTTTCTGTTGATGTCATCTTGTTGAGCATAGTAAGTATCTAAGTTTTTATTGTTAGCTTCTTTTGATGCTTCAAGTTGTTCAATTTCCTCTTTATTCTCTTCCTTAACAGATTCGGGTAGAGATGGATTATTAAGCGCTTCTAATTTAATGTCGATCATTGCATTTAGGTTTTCTAATGCTGAGATACGAACATCCAATCGTTCAACTTCTTCTTCTAAGACATTACGACGTGTTTCAAAGTCTTGTGATTCTTGGGCTTTAAAACCATTAAAGAATGCATCTTGTGCAGACTTGAATGCTTCCCACAATTTAGACTCATGAGCACGACCACTATGTCCTGCAGCTTTCCACTCTTCAAATAATGCATCCATGTTACCACGATCATTTAAGAAGTTTGCTGATGCTACTAGGGCTTGAGCCTTTTCTACCAACTCTTCTTTCTTAAGACGTGCTTTGTCATAAAGTGCATTCAGTTCATCAAAGTGTACTTTTTGTGCTGAATAGAATACTTGACGCGCTTGGTTAAAGACTTCCCACAATTGGTCATCTACTTCACGACCTGCAAAACCAGCTTTTTTCCAACGGTTCATTAATTCATTCATAGCTCTTGAAGTTCTTTTCCAATCTGTTGAATCAGATAATTCTTTAACTTCTTCAATCAGAGCTTCTTTAGCTTCTTTAGCACTTGAACGTTGTTGGTTCATTTCTTCAAAGTGTGCCGCACGGCGTTCAAAGAATGAATCGTTTGCTTTACGGAATTCTGCCCATAATGTTTGGTCATCATCCTTACCAGCAAAACCAGCAGCTTTCCATTGGCTTTGAAGTTCTTTCAGTCTATTTGCTGTATCTTTAAAGTTCTTGTTGTCTTCAAGCATTTTTGCTTGGTTCAATAAGTCCTTCTTAATACGAAGTGCATTCTCAATGTTTTTAGAGCGTGATTCATAAGTCTCAACAGCCTTATTAAAACGGGCAACGACTTCTTCGGCATCAACTGGTAGTTGAGCCCATTCTGCTTTTAACATTTTTAACTTGTCATCGTTAGGATTACTCATCATGTCATAGATTTCTGAAATAATCTCATTTTGTCTTGATTGTTCGATTGAGGCTAGACTTTCCCAACCGAAATCTGAACGATTACGACGTGGTCTATAGTCACTCTCGTGTTCCTCTACCATTTCATCTTCAATAATATCTTCAATCATACAAACACCTCTTTCTCTTAGTCATTTTACCACATATAGTGGCTTATCGCCAAATATCAAATATGTCACATACTTAAAATTATGCAATTTTAATTGATTCAACTTATTGATTAATGACTTAATTCTTAATACTGCGGATATCACAAACTCATAAGTAAAAGAAGCTGTCGGCTTCTACTTGGATTTAAGTAGGAGATCGACAGCTTCTTGAATCTGTTTTTCATCTTTCATATCAACACAGTTGAGTAGATTATTGACTCCAATAATGGAGACTGCTTTATCTACTGAAGATCTTACTGCAGAGAGTTGTGTTAGAACATCACTGCAAGTATTCTCTTCTTCAATCATTCGAATGACCGCGCCCAACTGACCTTGGGCACGTTTCAATCGATTGATCATTGCTTTGTTATTCATGACTTAAAGGACCTTTATAAGCACTCATACCACCCAGTACGTTTACCATCTTATATCCTTTTTTGGATAACTTCTTAGCAGCTCGTGTAGAGCGTCCCCCACTATGGCAGACAACATAATAAGTCTCATCTTTATTCAGAACCTCATCAGCTGCTTTCAATCCTGTTAAAGGAAGTAAGACAGCACCTTTGATATGGCCCTGAGCTGTTTCAAATCCTTCTCTAACATCTAAGACTTGAACTTTTTCGCGATTCATTTTACTTTGGAGTTCTTGCATTAATATACTATCGAACATTATTAACACCTCCAGGTAGTGCCATTGAGTAGATACCATAAGCTCCATCTAAGTTTTTAACATTGAATCCTGATTGTTTTAGGATTCGCTCAGCCATATAAGATCTCTGACCAGAACGGCAACTTACGATGATATCCTTACTTGCATCCAATTCATTCATTCGACATCTTAAATCATCAAGTGGAATGTTAATGAACCCCTTAATATTACCTGCACTGAATTCTGTTTCTAAAGAGACATCCAATAAGATTGTCTTTGACTTATCAACACTTTCCAATTCATGCCATTGAATATTATCGGATAAACCTTCAACAATATTACTTGCTGCATAACCTAACATATTGATAGGATCTTTAGCAGAACCAAATGGTGGAGCATATGTAAATTCAAGTTCCATTAAATCTTCTACAGTGAGACCCGCTTTAATAGCTGTTGATAGAACATCAATTCGCTTATCAACACCTTCTTGTCCAAATCCTTGACCACCATAAATTTGACCTGTCACCTTATTGAAAATAATCTTAAGAACTAAAGGTGTAGCACCTGGGAAATATCCCGCATGGTTATTAATACGAATATGGATTGCAGCATAGTCATAGTTAAGCGCCTGTACTTGCCTTTCATTAAGACCCGTCGATGCAATTGCCTTATCAAATACACGTACAATTGCTGTACCCATAGAACCCTTGTTTTTTCTCTTGAGTCCTGAGATAACATCAGCTACTTGGCGACCTTGGCGGTTGGCTGGTGAAGCTAGTGCAATTAATGCATCTTCTTGAGTAATGGTGTTTTTCGTGATGGTAGCATCTCCAACAGCATAAATACCTTTGATGGACGTTTCATAATTGTCATCAACAAGAATACCATCTCGCATACCAAGTTTAATGCCTGCCATTTTCGCTAAATGAGATTCTGGTTGTACTCCTACAGATAGGATTACTAAATCACCACTGACTTCTTGACCTGTATCCAAGACTAATTGATTATCTTTAATCTCAACTACTGAACTATCAGTCATGACCTTTACACCATTGCTTACCAACTCTTTATCAATAAATGCAGCCATTTCTACATCTAATGGTGGCAAGATATGAGGTGCTCTTTCGATAAGCGTTACATCCATACCAATATTCTTTAGCGATTCAGCCATTTCAATTCCAATAAACCCAGCACCAATAACAGCAGCTGTTTTAGGTTTGTGTTCTTCCACATACTTTAAGATTGCATCTGTATCTGGAACGTTTCTAAGAGTAAATACATTCTTTGCTTGATCAATTCCCTTTAATGGTGGGATAAATGGTTTAGCACCAGGTGATAGAATTAAATTATCATAAGTAATTACTGATTCTATACCTTCATGAAGAACCTTAACTTCCTTTTTCTCCCCATCAATAGCAATCGCTTCAGTATTGATCCTTACATCAAGTTGAAAGCGTGATGCAAGTGATTCTGGTGTTTGTAGAATCAATTCTTTACGCTCAATTATTTCCCCGGAAATATGGTAAGGTAAACCGCAGTTTGCAAAAGATACATAAGGACCCTTCTCCAAAATTATTATTTCCATAGTTTCATTCAATCGTCTTAAACGGGTAGCTGCAGACATTCCTCCAGCTACACCACCAATAATTAATGTTTTAGTCATACAATTTCCTCCAATGTTTATAGTATACCCTAGGGGGTATATAATGTGAAGTCATTTAACCCAGAAAAAAAAGACCTTAAGGTCTTTAGTTTAAGCTACTTTATAGTAAATCGAATTTTTCCAAATCTTCATTGTCACTAAGAACAACAAATAAGTCACCTTCTAAGATAACACGATCTGGTAGGATACGAGTCTCCATGTTATTGGATCCTTCAATCTTAATAGCTAATACATTAAAGCCATAACGGTTTCTAATATCAGCATCTTGTAATGTTTTTCCAATCCATTCTTTAAGTGGATGAACCTCAGCAATATTGTAGTTTTCATCAATCGCTAAAGTATCAATAATAGAGTGTTTTGCAATCTCATTAGCAACACGTTTCCCCATCTCCACTTCAGGTAGTAAGACACGATCGGCCCCTACCTTTTTTAATACTTCTAAATAATCAGTATTCTTAGTTTTAACAACAACCTCTTGAACACCAATTTTCTTAAGGTTTAAAATGGCCATGATAGAAGACTCTAATCTTTCACCAGATGCAATGATGGCAATATCAGCCCCATCAACACCAGCTTCAATTAAGTGGTCTACTTTAGTGAAATCACCCTTAACAGCATGTTCCACCCATTCCATAACCTCTTCAACACGTTCCATATTAGAATCAATTGCAATAACATCAACATCTTGTTTTGCTAAGGATTTAGCAACAGATGCTCCAAATAATCCTAAACCTAATATTGCTACAGTTTTTTTCATATACTTTTCCTATCCTATTAAGATACTACCCTCTGGGTATTTGATGGTATCTTCCTTATCGTTTGTACGACCAGAAAGACTTACGAAGAAGGTCAAGAGACCAATTCTTCCTGCAAACATAACAATGATTAATACAACCTTACCAATGGCAGTTAGGTGTGGTGTCAGACCCATAGTCAATCCTACCGTTCCAAAACAAGAGAAAACTTCCATTAATATATATTCCATTCCAAACCCTTTAGGGATGGTTTCTGTGATCATAAGAATCATGGATGCTCCTATAATCAATAAGATACCAAAGAATAGAATCATAAAGGATCTAACAATCTTTTCCTTAGGAATGGATCGATTCCCAAAGTGGGTATCTTGTCCTAAGAATTTCGATTTAAGGTAGATGAATGCAGTAGCAACCGTAGTTACTTTAACACCACCACCTGTTGAACCTGATGATGCCCCAATGAACATCAAGATTAATGTTAGTAAGATTCCCATTGGTGATACCATGGCATAGTTGACATTAGCATACCCTGCAGTACGCGGCGTAATAGCCATGAAGAGTGTATTGGTCAGATGATCAAAGAATCCTAAATGAGCAAAGGTTCCAGCACGACTCTCACTAATCCAAAATAGAAGGAATGAGAATAGTAAAATAGATCCTGTTGTTATTAATGTAATGCGTGTATGCAATAGAAGTCTTCGATCATGTCGATAACTTAAGATATCACGCCATACAATAAATCCTAACCCACCAAAGAAGATAAGCCCTCCAATGGTAAGTAAAACTAAGGGATTGGTCTGAAATCCTTCCAATGAGTTTCCAAACAAATCAAATCCAGCATTACAGAAGGCTGAGATAGCATGGAAGATTGAGAAGTAGATTCCCTTTAAAAAACCAAATCGAGGTATAAAATCAATAGATAATATAAGCGCCCCTAACATTTGAATTGTGATGGAAAACTTAATAATATATCGTATGAGTTTTTGTGCATCCGAAACAGAATCTGAATTGATTGCATCGGCTACTGTTTTTCTTTGAACCAGCGATAGCTTCTTCCCAAAAAACAAAGAAAGAAGTACTATCACACTCATAAAACCAAGACCCCCGATTTCAATAAGGATGATAATTACAGTTTTACCAAAATAGGTCCAATGACTGGCAGTGTTAAGGGTTACTTGACCCGTTACACAGACCGCAGAGGTAGCTGTAAATAATGCATCCATGAATGGAGTAATGGTCCCACTTTGACTTGCAATGGGTAACATAAGCAGAAGTGTCCCTGATAGGATGACACTTGCGAAACCCAATGCAATTAAGTGTGAGATCGATAATCTTCTTTTCTTTTTAATCATTCTCTTAGCCTCAAGCGCTCAATTGCGCGTCTTAGAGCAGCTTCTGCTCTTACTAAATCTAAGGATTCTTGTTGTTGTTCTAAACGTTTTAAGGCTCTTTCCTTAGCTTTCTCAGCACGAATAAAGTCTATTTGGTCTTCACGTTCAATTACGGTAACCATTAAATCTGCCTCATTATTTTCAAAGGTAAAAATACCTTCAAATGCAAAGTATTGGCGACTTTCATTGGATGTCTTGATGGAAAGAGATCCAATGTCAGTTGGCAATACTAAGGGCATGTGATTGGGTAATATTGTGCGACGACCATCAGTACTTTTAATGTTGATGCGTATCACATCTTCATCAAAGTAAACTCCTGCAGGAGTCATGATTCGCAGTCTGAACATTAGTTTATGCCTTCGGCTTTTTTAATAACTTCTTCTATTGTTGCACAATAAAGGAACGCTTGCTCTGGCAGATGATCCACTTCACCATCGAGAATCATTTTAAAACTTCGAATCGTATCTTTAATTGGAACATAAGCTCCTGGTATACCTAGGAATGTTTCACCAACGAAGAATGGTTGTGATAGGAAGTTACGTACACGACGTGCTCTACTTACCGCAATCTTATCTTCATCACTTAACTCATCCATCCCTAAAATAGCAATGATATCTTGTAAGTCTTTATATTTTTGTAAAATGTTTTGAACACCCAATGCAACAGCAACATGTTCTGCCCCAACGATATCTTCGTTAAGTAGTGTTGATGTTGATGCTAATGGATCAACTGCAGGATAAATTCCTAAAGCAGCAATATTACGATCCAATACTGTTTGCGCATCAAGGTGAGTAAATGTAATGGCAGCAGCTGGGTCAGTTAAGTCATCCGCTGGTACATAAATTGCTTGAATGGATGTAATGGAACCTGTCTTAGTTGATGTGATGCGCTCTTGTAATTGTCCCATTTCTGTAGCCAGTGTTGGCTGGTAACCTACAGCTGATGGCATACGTCCAAGAAGTGCTGATACTTCAGATCCAGCTTGTGTAAAGCGGAAAATATTATCAATAAAGAGAAGTACATCTTGATGTGACTCATCACGGAAGTGCTCTGCCATGGTTAAACCACTTAAAGCAACACGCATACGCGCCCCTGGTGACTCATTCATCTGTCCATATACTAATACTGTATTCGGAAGAACTCCTGAATCCTTCATCTCATGATAAAGGTCATTCCCCTCACGAGTACGCTCTCCAACACCAGCAACTACTGATAGTCCTGAGTGTTCTTTAGCAATGTTATGGATAAGCTCTTGCATCAGTACAGTTTTACCAACACCCGCTCCTCCAAATAATCCAATCTTTCCACCTTCTGGATATGGACATAATAAGTCGATAACTTTAATACCTGTCTCCAGAACATCATGAATTGATTTTTGATCTTTAAAAGCTGGTGCTTCTCGATGAATTGGTTTCATTGTAACTTCACTTGTATCAAATGGTAATTCATCAATAGGTTGTCCCAGTACGTTAAACATACGGCCCAATACTTCTTTACCTACAGGAACTTGGATTGAAGCACCTGTATTAATAACCTTCATTCCTCGTGATAACCCTTCAGTTGCACCCATTGAAATGCATCGAACCAAGTCATTTCCAATATGTTGGGAAACTTCCATGGTTAATAGATTTCCTTCAAGTTCAACTTCTAGAGCATTATAGAGTCCAGGAATTGATTCTTTATCAAATCGAACATCAATAACCGGTCCTACGACCTGAACAATTCTTCCTTCCATTAGTTAGCCTCCATTCCTGAAACAATCTCTGCAATCTCTTGTGTGATCGCCTCTTGTCTCGCTTTGTTGTATAGTCTTAATAATTCATCCAGCATATCTTGTGCTGAATCTGTTGCTTTCTCCATAGCGATACGACGTGTCGTATGTTCTGCAACTTTAGATTGAAAATAAGTATTTTGTACCATTGCAATAACAGAAACCGAAATCAAACGTTGACTGGCTTCCTTAAAGTTAGGTTCAAAGATAACATCATCTCTAAGTTGAACTGCTTTAGTATGTAATTGAACTTTTTCAAAAACCAAATTAAGTCCTTGATAGTCTGGCAACAGAGCACATATGTGATGTGTCTCTTGCATATCCTTCAAGTATTCTAAAGCGTCTTCAATTTCAAACTTCTCCGAAGAGATCATTGGGTTAAGAATGTTAATACCTTGTTTTTGGAGTAAATCATAGTGTTGTGTTCCCACAAGAATTGCCACATCATCTTCTTTTAAATTTTCATGAACGAATCGGTTCATCCCATTTGTATAAGATGAACACAATCCTAAATCAGGCATGAAAATAAGATAGACACTTGCTAAATCCTGATCACTTTGACTAAATCCAATAAACTTTTCATTGTTCTTTTGAAGTGCATCAAAATACACATCAAAAGAGGCCATTCGACGCTTATACTGTTGTAACTTAGACAAAGATACAAGTTTCATGGCTTTGGTGATCTTCTGTGTGGAAGTAATGGTTTTCATTCTTCCTTTAATTTTTGCTGTATTAGGCATTATATCCACTCATTAAGTTATCAATAACAAGCTTAATGTCTTCAATAAGTTGATCATCAAGTTTCCACTCAGCCATCAATCGATCAAGTAGATCTTGATGGTTTACAGTAAATGTTGAATGCATTAACTTTTCAAATTCTAATACTTGATCAACCTTAATTTGATCTAAGTATCCGTATTTGTTAAGGAACATGGATAGAATCATTAATTCCTGTGGCATCTTAGAAACAGCTGGCTGTTTTAAAAGTTGCATCAAACGTGCACCATGATCGATGGTGTATTGTGTTGCTGGATCGATATCACTTGAGAACTGTGCAAAACTTAATAGTTCATGATAACTTGCTAATTCCATCTTTAATGATGAAGCAACATGTTTCATAGCACTTGTTTGAGCACTTGATCCAACACGTGATACTGACATACCTGAATCAACAGCAGGTCTTTGACCCGAGTTGAAAGCATCCATCTCTAAGAATAGCTGACCATCCGTAATAGAGATAACGTTTGTAGGAATATAAGCTGAAATATCTCCAGCTTGAGTTTCAATAATTGGTAATGCAGTCATTGACCCACCACCGTAATTATCATTTAATTTTGCTGAACGCTCTAACAGACGTGAGTGTAGGTAGAATACATCCCCTGGATACGCTTCACGACCTGCTGGTCTTCTCAGTAATAGAGAAATTGTACGATAAGCAACCGCATGTTTAGATAGGTCATCATAGATGATTAGAACATCATCCCCTTGATCCATCCAGTACTCACCCATTGCAACACCTGCATAAGGTGCAATGTATTGTAATGGTGCTTGTTCTGATGCTGATGAAGATACAATTAATGTATAGTCTAAGCAATCATGTTCACGCAACTTATCAACAACCATAGCTACTGTTGAAGCTTTTTGTCCAATAGCAACATAGATACATTTAACATTTTGTCCCTTTTGGTTAATGATGGCGTTAAGAGCAATTGAAGTTTTACCCGTTTGACGGTCCCCAATGATTAACTCACGCTGTCCCTTACCAATTGGAACCATGGCATCAATTAACTTGATACCTGTAAGCATTGGTTCATATACTGATTGACGCGTCATAACACCCGGTGCAACACGTTCGATAGGACGAGTATCTGTTGTTTTAATAGAACCCAATCCATCAATAGGTTGACCTAAAGCGTTAACTACACGGCCCAGTAAAGCATCACCAACACCAACTTCGATAACATGTTTTGTACGGTATACTGGGTCACCCTCACGAACTGAGATATCGTTACCCATTAATACAACACCAACCTGACTTTCTTCAAGGTTCAGTGCTAATCCAAAAACATCATTATCAAATTTTAACATTTCTCCAGCTAGAACATTATCTAAACCACGAACGAAAGCAATTCCATCCCCGACTTTAAAAACTGTTCCAACATCAATATCGACACTATTAAAATCAAGAGTTTTAATCTGGTCTTTTAACATTTCTAACATTGTTTCACTCATCTTATTTGCCCCCTTGATTTCTAATTTGTTGAAGTTTATTTTTTATACTAGTATCAATCACATCATTATTAATTTTAACTACCATACCTTTTATCAACTCAGGTTCCTCAGTAACTGAAATTTCAATCACTCCAGGATAGCGCTGAGCCAACATGGTCTTAAGCCTCTCTTTAGCTTGGTCATCCAATTGATGAGCCGTTCTAACATCTGCTTTAGATATCAGTTTATGAGCCGTTAGTTGTTCTTGATAACTTTCAATAAAGCGATCAAAATCAATAATTCGTTGATCTTTTTGTAAAATTTTAAGTAATCTTTTAAGCTCTGCAGACATGTTTAAAAGATCCCATAACGGATCTAAAACTTCCGCTTGGCCATAATTCCTTTGAAATACATTACGAACCTCTTCATCTTCTAACAAAGTGTTAAAAGATTTAATTTCTTCATAGACCTCTAAAGGATTTGAAACAACTTCATATAGCGCTTGTGCATAAGTTTCAATCTTAATCATGAATGGTTTCCAATGCTGATGCTAAATCATCAATGGCCCCATCATGGTTGAATTCTTTTTGCAGCAAGACTTTTTCATTCAGTAACAAAGCTAATTCCAGAACATGTTTATTTTGATCCTTCAATAATGTTTCTCTTTCTTCCTGAATCATTGCTTGATTACGAGCACGTTGCGCTTGTATTTCATCTTGTGCTGAATCAATTATTTCTTGACGCTCTTTCATTGCTGAAAGGCGCATTTGTTCTTCCAATACTTTTGATTTAGCAAGCAATTCTCTTTGTGTTAATTTCGCTTCTTCCAATAATGTTTGGCTCTCCGCTTTATTCTGAGCTGCAATAGCCAGGTCATCTACCATTTTTGATGCTCTAGCATCTAAATATTTCATAACCGGTGCATGCATATACTTAGTATAAATAAATACTATTACTCCAGTTGCACAAAGTTGTGCTGCCATCGTCAAGATATTGGGAATCAGTTTACCTGCAATATCGATATCCATTGTGACCTCCGATTAGAATATGAATAAAATAATGAACGCAATTAACATACCGTAAATAGCCGCTGTCTCAGCAATACCAGCACCTAGAATTAACATTGCGCGAATTTCTTTTTCAGCATCTGGATTCTTACCAACTGCTTCAACCGCTTTAGCAGCTGCAAACCCTTGTCCAATTGTTGAGAAAATACCTGTCATAACAGCTAAAGCTGCTCCAATTGCAATTAACCCTTTACCTACACTAACATCCATCGTGATGTCCTCCTTATTGTTTAATCCTGATACTCAACTGCAATTAATATTTGCGTTAAGCTAATAAATATAAATGCCTGCAAGAATGCAGAAATCAAATCAAAATACAGATGCAATACTGGTGCTATTACAACACCAAACCAGTTAAATGCTGTTCCGAAGAAGAGCGATGAAACCCATGCTGCAAATGTATAAACCAAAGTCATAATAACAGTCCCTGATAACACGTTACCAAAGAGTCGTAGTGACAGTGAGATCAATGGCGCTATCGCACCAAAGAAGTTTGGTATAAAGAATAGAAATATAGGTTGAAAGAACCCTTTGATATATCCTTTAAAACCATTGCTTTTGATACTTGCTCTTTGTACTAAAACAAAAGAAATAATAGCAAATACCAAGGTAACACTTAATGATGACGTTGGAGTTTCAAGTCCCATTAAACCCATCATGTTAGCTAGCAGAATATAAGTAAATACTGCACCTATATATGCCGCCATTGTCTTTCCATGTTTTTCCCCCATACTTTCTACAGTATAGTTGTTCAGTGTTTCAACATAAAAGATCAAGTTACGTGTTAATCCTTTAGGAACCGTATCCGGATCAAGATTTTTTAATCTTCTTCCCACGGTGATAAAGAGTATTGACAAGAAACACGTCAAAATGATTATAGAAATCACTTCTCCACTCATTATTCAACACCTGCCTTTTCTTCAAATAGCCCTATGACATAGACTGCCATGCGATCAATAAAGATTGCACCAGCATAACCATAAGGACCTATTATATTAGGATAGTAGAAAGCTATACCTAATGGCACCCACAAGAGCAAGAATAAAAAGAAGATATATCCTAGATAAGACCCAGTCTTAAATTTGGAACCACTTAATAGTAATTTATAATATTGTTCTCTAACAAGACTTAACCCTGTAATAATCAGACTCCCAAGTGCAAAACCAAATCCGTTTGGAAGGTTAAACACCATGAGAACCAAAGACATTACTACAAGAATCAAACGATACTTGTTTTTCAAGTGCTTCACTCCCCTTTTTACAGTCCTTTTCCTTGGCTGTACTTGGTAATTATACCATTTTAGTATGAATTTTCAATTATCACTCGTAAGTCAGAGTGAAGTTATAGTGAAATTAAATCTTAATTCACTCTAAAGACCCATAATGAAGATTCTGTGAATGCTGTGGTATTTTCAAGACTCCTAAGACATCGTTATATTTTTCATGTATGATAATGAGGTTAGAAAGAGGAACTTATGAAAAAAATGAATAAATCAAAGCTAATTTTAGCTTTCAGTGTTGGTTTAGTAGTTGTCCTTCTTATCGGAAGCTCACTTAATAAATCGCCAAAAGCCCCACTCAAGGATGGCTCACCAGTAATCTTTGAATCTGACTTTGGACAAGTCTCCCAAAAAGAATATTATGATATGCTCAATACCTCTGAAGCTGATGTCATAATCTATGCTAAGTTTGAAAATGACTTACTATCAAGCATCAAGAAGGATGAAGGCATTATAGAAGACGCTAAGAAACAAGTAGGCCTTGTTTTAGAAAATAGCAAATCAGAAGATTTAGATGGCATGAAAGCCGAACTTGAAGCCATGGGTTACTATGGTGACAAAGCAATGCAAACATTCTTCGAAAACATGATGTATCGTGATCGTGTTGCAACAGAATATGTAACAGAAAATATGGATGCTTTATTCCCAGCTTACCAAGAAGAAAGCAAAGCTCGTACAGTAAGCCACGTTCTTATTAAGGTTGAAGATGTTAATAATCCAACTGCAGAAGAAACTGCAAACCTAAAAGCAATTCGTCAAAGAATTCTTGATGGTGAAGACTTCGCTACTGTAGCTAAAGAAGTGTCTGTTGATACATCTAAAGAACAGGGTGGAGCATTAGGACTTATGGATGCATCTACACCATTCGTACCTCAGTTCCTTAAAGCTGCTTTAGAGCAAGAAGCTGGTCAAATTTACGATTGGGTTCAATCTGAATATGGATTCCACTTAATCCTTGTAAATGATACTGATCCTGATGTTATTAAGAAAATGGATGGACTTGCATCAATGATGGTTCAATCCACACCAAAAATCTCAGTTACTATAATGCAAAAAATTATGGTAGATGCAGATGTTAAATTTAGTGATGAAGCATTTGAAGCTCGTCTTAATGAAATTATAGAAAGTGTGGCCTAAATGAAGAAAATATTAACACTAATACTTGCTTTGGGTCTACTCACAGCATGCTCATCAAGTAAGAAATTACCATTCAAAGATGATGCAGTACTATATACTATTGGAAACAAAGAAACAAAGACATCTGACATTTATGATTTACTAGTCAAAAATGATCAAGCAATCTCTATTTATACTTCAATCGTTAATGAACTTAATGAAGCAAATAAAAAATCTGAAGTCGACATGGACAGTGTAAACAAACGTGTTGAAGAAGAAGTTGCTGCACTTAAGGAAACATTCGGAGAGCAACTCGAAATTGTAATCATGAATGCAGGTCATAAATCCTTAAAAGATTTTATTGATAATCAACTTAGACCTTCTATTATATTCGAAATTGATCTAGGTGTTTATGTTAAAGAAAACTTAGAAACGATTACAAAAGAATATCAAATCAAAGATGTTTCAATCTTTGCTACTGATGATAAAACATTAGCAGACAAAATTCTTGCTTCCCTTAAATCAGATGTAAAACCATCCGAGATTGACCTTGAAGAGAAAGCTACTTTAACAGAAGCTATCACTTCAAAAAGCTATGATACAAAAAGTGCTGTCCTTAATAAATACCTAGCAAGTAATTCAACACCAGGTATTTCTGAAATCATCTTCGATGAAGAAGCGAATATTTACTACATTGTAAATATTCATGATACAGACTTAGCATCTGAATTAGATGCAGTAATGGCAACACTACTTCAATTTGAAGTTTATGCTGATGCTTATACAGCAACTCAATTCAAAGAAGCAAATTTCAAGATCTATGATCCTGAAATCAGAGCGATGTTTGACCTAGTTAAACCAGGTTACTTAAATTAATCAAACCAGCCTTAGGGCTGGTTTTTTCAATGCATCATATGATGCTAATTTGTTAAGAGAGTGGTATATTTAATGTAGAGGTGAGACTATGAAAAAGATTCTAAAGGCTTTAGCATTTGGACTTGTATCCTGGGCTTCTTTAATCTACTTTCTCCAAGTTCGACTTGGCAATCCCATAACAGTGGATATGTCCCTTCGATATCTTTTAGTAGCTGCAATCATTGCTGGATACACATGGATATTGGATTATTTTAATCTGAAATATGCTTGGCATACATACTTACTTTTCTTCTTAGCTGCCACTGCTTATTTAGGTTTCAATATGGGACCAAACCAGGAAGCATTTAGAGATCTAGGTACAATTCTAATGTGGATGATCTTGAATGGTTTAGGTGTTCTCTTAGGTTTACTATATGAACTTATCATGGCCAACAAAAAACATAATGCATCCACACAATAAAAATACTCCGCTAAGAGATTATCCTAGCGGAGTATTTTTATACTT
>JBGXRX010000115.1:0-9565 GCA_041811795.1 Erysipelothrix sp.
TATGTCGAATGGTTTGGAACTTGCACTTCAAAACTTAAACCAAGAAACCAACGATAGGCAAGATTAACTTTAATCTCATCACAAGTCTTCCTCATTGAGTTAATTCCGAAAAGTTTATTAATGAAGATCATCTTGAATAGAATAACTGGATCGATTCGTCCTCGTCCTGTATCTGAGTAAAGTGAATCTGTTAATGTATTAATAAAAGACCAGTCGACAAATTCATCAAGTTTACGAACAAGATGGTCAGCTGGTACTAGATTATCAAGAGAGTCCATAACGAAGACTTCATTCTTATTTATGTATTTTTTGCCCTATTTATCACCTAAATATATGATACTATATAGCCAATTTTATGACTTCTACTGTGGTTAAATATGTCATTTAACTATGATAAACGGTTTCATTTCTTAACAATAGAAATGAAAAAGCTGTTGACACATTTGTCAACAGCCTGAATGGTTCCCAAGGGAACCTTTTTTATATGAAAATGTCATCTGTTCGATCTTCTGTTTCTTCTAGATTTTGAGGATCAACAAATTCACTTGATTTTATACACTTACCTGCTGCTAAAGAGGCTGGTACATCAATAATCCTCTGATTGGTAGAACCACGATATAGAATTTCTAGATTCTTCTTTCGCATGTAGAATCTACCATCAATGAGTATGTCCAATTGAGATAATAGTTTTGCCACGAATGGGTCTCGATGTCTCATAAGTGCTTCGAAAGTAAATCCTGTATAGGACCAAAGATTATATCCTTCTTCTTTTAGTCTTTTAGCTATAGTGTATAACTGTTCTGCTTGGACAAAGGGTTCGCCACCTGAGAAAGTTACCTTTTTAAGGTCCTTCTCTAATATGGCTTCAATTACCTCTTCAACACTTACTAAGTCACCACCATCAAAAGGAATAGATTTTTGATTATGGCAGCCAGGACAATTGTGTGGGCAACCTTGGGTAAATACAACGGAGCGGATTCCTTGTCCATCTACTATAGAGTCATGTATGAATGAGGCCAGTCTTATTTTCATAGACTATGCTTCACTCTCTCTTTCTCTTCAGCTTGTTTAGCGTTATTAAATCGATCTAATGTACCTACTAGATATCCGGTAATACGACGAATTCGTTCAAATCCATAATCACCTTCAGTTTCAGTTCTTCCACATGAAGGGCATGTTTCATTAATAATACCTGTATAACCACAGATAGGATCACGGTCAACAGGGTGGTTGATTGCTCCATAACCTATTTGAGCGTCATGCATCATACGAACTACTTGTTCAAATGCATCCAGGTTCTGAGTAGTATCACCATCAAGTTCGACATAGGAGATATGGCCACCATTTGTTAGTGCATGATAAGGTGCTTCTAAATCCAATTTCTCTTGAATGGTAATATCGAAATAAACAGGAATATGGAATGAGTTTGTGTAGTAGTCATGATTGGTAACATTTGGAATGTTTCCAAATATTGAGCGATCAATTGATACGAATCGACCTGATAATCCTTCAGCAGGAGTAGCAATTAATGAGAAGTTAAGTTTGGTTTCTAAAGTGTAAGCATCAGCTTTATCACGCATGTGTTTAACAATTTTTAATCCTAATTCTTGAGCTTCAGAACTTTCACCATGATGTTTTCCAATGAGTGCTTTTAAACATTCTGCAAGTCCTATAAATCCAAATGCTAATGAACCGTGCTTATAGACTTTATGAAGACTGTCATTTGGTTTTAATGATTTGGAATTTTTCCAGACACCTTGACCTAATAAGAACTTGAAGTTAGAAACTGACTTAGCACATTGAACTTCATAGCGTTCAAGAAGTTGATCTTTAACCAGTTCTAAAAGATGATCCAGTTCACGGAAGAAACCATCGAAATCAGGTTTATCATTGTTTAGAATTCCGTGTTTAATTCCAAGACGTACAAGGTTAATTGATGTGAAACTCAAGTTTCCACGACCAATAACTTCTTCGTTGTCAGGATCATTGATATCTGACATAACTCGGGTTCTACAACCCATATAAGTAACTTCGGTTTCGTAACGACCTTCTTTATAGAATTCTTTATTGAAAGGTGAGTCGATGAATGAGAAGTTAGGGAATAAGCGTTTTGCTGATACCTTAATTGCTAATTTAAATAAGTCGTAGTTAGGATCTTCTGGGAAGTAGTTAACACCTTCTTTTACCTTAAAGATTGAGATAGGGAAAATTGGAGTTTCTCCTTTTCCTAATCCTGCATCCAGTGCTTTTAAGTAGTTTTCCAGTACCATACGTCCCTCTGGAGTAAGATCAGTACCAAAGTTAATTGATGAGAAAGGTACTTGAGCACCGGCGCGTGAATGCATGGTGTTTAGGTTGTGAATAAATGCTTCCATTGCTTGGTAAGTAATACGATCTGTAATTCGAAGTGCTTTATCATAAGCCAAATCAAGAATTTTAATTGCTTTTGGATCTTCTTTATAGAGACTGTAGAAATCTTTAATATCCATTGTGATGGATTTTTGCTTATCGATGAGACGAATCGTTTTATCCCAAGTGGTTTTAGTTAGTAGTTCTTGTAACTCTAAAAAGTCATAAAGTTTTTGCTTAAACTGTTTCTTAAATGTATAGAGTACACCAGGTGCCATATAGTAATCAAAAGCAGGGATCGATTGCCCACCATGTTGATCGTTTTGGTTGGATTGAATTGCAATAGCAGCTAATGCAGCATATGAAACTATATCCTTTGGTTTACGTAGGTGACCATGTCCCGTAGAAAACCCTTCTTCAAAGAGTTGCTCTAAGTTAATTTGGTTACATGTAGTTGTACCCATTGGAAGGAAATCCATATCATGAATATGAATCTGTCCAGAGTCATGTGCTTCATAGAAATCTTGAGCCATTTGATAAGCCTTAGCGAATTCTTTAGAAACTGTTGAACCAAATTGTAACATCATACCCATTGGTGAGTTACCATCAACGTTGGCATTCTCTCTCTTGGAATCTTCTTCTTTAGCTTCATTCTGGTTAAGTTTTTCAATAGCCTTTAGAAATTTATGTTGCTTGGAAATAAAAATCTTACGAGATTCATTACGTCTATTTCTATATTGAGTAAAAGATTCATAAATATCGATATAATTCTGTCTTAAGAGTTCGCGTTCAATTAAATCTTGAATGTGTTCAATTGAAATGAATTCATCTGATAAAGAAATAATATCAATCTGATTCAAAACAGAAGAATAGACCCTATTAACATCTTCACCTGTATATTTTGGATTTGAAATGGAATCGAAACCTTTTTTAATAGCTACGGCTATTTTTTCACCGTTAAAGTCAGCTTTTTGATTATCGCGTTTGAGTATTGTAATTTGTGTCATAATTGGAATCTCCTTTGTTAACATCATCATAATATTGGCTCTACAGAAGTTCAAGATTAAACCCATAAAAATTTGATAGTATTGAACTTCACAAATTAAAACGATAAGGAATTAACGATTAGCGTTATACCATTGGTAAATTATCCGAAATATTCACAAAAATATGCTATAATGCGATTAGGAGGAATTACTATGATAATTGTAAGATTAGATCGTGTTATGGCAGATCGTAAAATGTCATTAAGAGAACTGAGTGAAGCAACAGGATTATCAGAAGTTAATTTGTCAAAACTAAAGAATTCTAGAGTGAAAGCCATCCGTTTTTCAACATTAAATTCGATTTGCACTGAACTTAAATGCCAACCTCGAGATATCCTTGAGTTTGTTTATGATATATAAAGTTTATATGAGTAGAGCCACTTGTAAATAAGGGCAAAAAAAGTGTATAATAAGACATGGTTAGTTTGCATCTCTTATGGATGCAATAGATGAGGTAGAAAACATGATTAAAGTTCTATTATTAATATGTTCTGCGCTTTTAATAATTCTATCATTATTACAAAGTGGGAAATCAGAAGGATTTACTGGAGCATTCTCTGGTTCATCAAGTCTAGATTTATTCTCAAATACGAAAGAACGTGGTGCTGAGAGAGTGATCTCTAACATAACAATGGTCGTGGGTATTTTATTCATTACTTTAGTTATCGTTGCACTTAAACTTCAGTAGAAACCGCACAAGGCGGTTTTTCTTTTCTTATGGATAATAAAATCTATACAAAGGTTCAAGCTTACTTTGAAACCTATAATGAAATTCAAGTGTTTGATACTCTGATAGAGGATATCGCTAAGACACTTTCTTTAAGCATGAGTGATGTGAAACAGGTAATGGATGAAATGATTCATGATGAGACTGCAATTCTTGTTAATGATCAGTTTTATTTATTAAATGGAAAACCTTATGCTTATGGTCAATTTAAAGCAGTCCGTGAGAACTTTGGATTTGTTGAGACTGGACAATCATCTATTTATATTGGTAAAGATGATTTTAACGGTGTTATAGATTTGGATCATGTTCTGGTTAAAATCGTATCTTCCGAAAAAGAGTATGGTGTGGTTGAAGCGATCATTAAACATAATAAAGAGTTTATCTTAGGTACATTGGTTTCATTGAATGGTGAATTCCAATTCAAAACCTTTGATAAGAAAATATTTAGGGATGTAGAGTTTGCTCAACAACCTAAAGGTGTTGCCAACAATGATCGCGTGATTGTTAGAATCGAAAGCTATGACAATCCACTTAAAGTGTCATTGGAGTCTGTATTGGGTCAAGCTGATGCACCAGGAATGGATGTATTAAGTGTTCTAGTTGAAAATAATATACCAACTGAATTTGATCCTGAAGTTTTAGAAGCGGCAGCAAAAGTTCCTGATTCAATTTCTACAAGTGATATCAAGGGTCGTGTAGATCATCGTGATCAATATGTTATTACCATTGATGGTGAAGACGCTAAAGATCTTGATGATGCTATTTATATGGAACGTAAAAACAAGGGATATCGCCTCTATGTTCATATAGCCGATGTTTCTCATTATGTAACTCAAGGTTCTGTAATTGACGAAACTGCTTTTGATCGAGCATCATCCGTCTATATGGTGGATCGTGTTGTTCCAATGTTACCTCAGGTTTTATCCAATGGGATATGTTCATTACACCCCAATGTGGATCGTTTAACCATGACGGTTCAAATTGATTTCGATATAAATGGTAGAATTGATGATTACCATATCTATGATTCTGTAATTCAATCCAAACAAAGACTGTCATACAACCAAGTGAATTCAAATGAAGATCTTGGGGAAGCTCAAGAGATGGTTGAATTGATGTTGGAGTGTGCAGGTCGCTTACAATACAAACGCGAACAAGCAGGTTCAATCGGATTTGATTCTGATGAGAGTCAATTCTTAATTGATGCTGATGGTAAAGTATTGGATGTTTATAAACGCACCAGTGGTGAGGGTGAAGCAATGATTGAAAGCTTCATGGTATCAGCTAATGAGGTAGTTGCTCAATATGCCAAATATCAATTCTTGCCAAGTGTTTATCGAGTCCATGAACACCCATCAAAAGAAAAAATGCAGGATTTATCGCATACACTTCGTATCTTAGGATATACACTTAAAGGTCAACTTGAAAAAGTTCACCCTCAAACATTACAAAAGGCTTTAGATTACTTTAAAGACAAACCAGAATACCCAGTCGTCTCTCGATTGATGTTGAGATCAATGTCAAAAGCACGCTATGCACCAGAAGCAATTGGTCACTTTGGTTTAGCCCTTGAAGATTATACACACTTCACTTCACCTATTCGACGTTATTCAGATCTACTACTACACCAACGTATAAAAAAATATCGTGGTAAAGTATCCGATAAAGTACGTGCAGCTGATGAAGAGTTTGCTGAAAAAGCAGGGCTTCATATTTCTGAACGTGAACGCGTTATCTTAGATGCAGAACGAACTGTTGAGAAGATAAAGAAATGTCAATTCATGGAAGATAAAGTTGGAGAGCGCTACGTTGGATTCATTTGAGGTATTTCTGGCTTTGCAATGTTTGTAGAACTTGATAACACTGTTGAAGGTTTAGTTCATGTTCGTACGATGCGAGATGACTTCTACACAATTGGTGCTATGGCTCAAAAACTGATTGGAGAATCAGGTCGCAACGTTTATGCTATTGGGCAAAAAGTTAAAGTTAAACTTGTATCGGTAGATATGGATGAAAATGTCATAAACTTTGAGCTTATTAGAGAACGTAAACCATTCAAACACAAATCATCACAAACTGGACGAAATCGCAAAGATCATCGCACTCTATCTAGTAAAAAACGAGGTACCAAAAATGTCAAACATCGCAAAAAATCGTAAAGCTTTTCATGATTATTTTATTGAAGATACTTATGAAGCAGGAATTGTTCTGCAGGGATCTGAAATTAAATCTTTAAGAGAGGGTAAAGTTCAATTGAAAGATGCCTATATTACTTTCATTAATAATGAGGCATACATCAAAGGACTTTATATCGATAAGTACGATCAAGGGAATCGATTCAATCATGATGAAACCCGTGATCGAAAACTACTCTTACATCGTCATGAAATATCTAAAATGCAAAAAGCAGTTCAACTTCAAGGCTATACTATCGTTCCTTTAGGAATCCATTTATCTAAGGGACGCGCTAAAGTCTCCATCGCAGAAGCGAAAGGGAAGCACCTTTATGATAAACGTCAGGTTGAGAAGGAAAGAAGCATGCAAAGAGATATTCAAAAAGCAATGAAAAATAATTACTAAAATACACTGAGTCCCTGGGCTCAGTTTTATTCTATTATTACTGATATTATATTAATAAAATATCAGTCTCTTTGTGAAGATATTCAATGATTCAATTATTATCATTTGAAACTTAAGTGTAGTCTAAAAAAACACTCGACATAGCATGAGTATTCGAACATATGATTTGATTTAAAAGGTATCTGGGTGTATTATGTAGTTAACACATGGAGGTTCAAATATGGAACTAATAATCGGTTTAGCGGTAGTAGCACTACTCGTATTGTTTGTAATATCAATCTATAACGGATTGATTCGTTTAAGAAATATTGTCGAAGAAGCATTCTCAACAATGGATGTTTACATGAAAAAGAGATATGACCTAATTCCTAATCTTGTTGAAACGGTTAAGGGTTATGCAAAACATGAGTCAGAGACCTTAGAAGCGGTTATTGCAGCTCGTAATAAAGCTCAATCTGCAACTTCACCAGAAGCACAAATTGCTGCAGAAGGCGACTTATCTCAAGTAATGGGAAGACTCTTCGCATTAACTGAGTCATATCCAGATCTTAAAGCTAATACAAACTTTATGGATTTACAAAAGCAACTACAAACTATTGAAACAGAGATTGCTCAATCACGTAAATACTATAATGGTAGCGTTAGAACATATAACACTAAAATCGAAGTGTTCCCAAACAACTTGTTTGCTGGAATGTTTGGATTTACTAAAAAACCAATGTTCGAAGTTACGAATGCCGAAGAACGCGAAAACGTTAAAGTATCATTCTAAAGAGGCAATGCCTCTTTTTTAAAGTTTGGGAGTGAGATGATGAAACATTTTAAAAGACTTATTTTATCTTTAATAATCATGGTCCTATTGGGTACACCTGTTTTTGCTCAGGGTAGTCAAGGTCATGATGTTTATGGTGACAACTATTCTGTTGATATCTTTGTGCGTGAGGATGGTTCAGTTGATTTTGATATTGATTTAACCGTAACATTTAATGAACAACGACAAGGGATTTATTTTACTGTGCCTCAAAAAGACACTAAAGATTTCGTAATCAATGGTGAAGAAGTGAAGCGCGAATATTTCTTCCCAGTCGATTCTATATCGTCATCTACACATGAAATAGATGTTGATTCAAATCGTACAGCAGTTAAGATTCGAATGGGTACTCAAGGTGTGTTTTTAGAAGGAAGACAAAACTTTAACCTGAAATATACGATACATACTAGAGAACTTAATTTGAATGGATTAGATATGTTCTACTTTGACCTACTACCTGGTGTCGATCGAGATTATGTTGTAGGTAATTTGGAATATACTATCAGATTCGAAAAACCAGTTTCGGGATCTTACTTTGTATACAATCCAAACAACGATACTCAAGAGTACACACTTTCTAATAATGAAATTAAAGGCTCTTATAACAAAGAGTTAGCTCGTGAAACAGTTACTGTTGAAGTCCCACTAGGGAATGATTATTTTACTTTCCCAAGAGTTGATTATGTCAAAGACGCCTTTATTTTAGGTGTTGGGGTTGCAGTACTGATTTTACTTGGATATGTTCTTTTTGGTAAAGACCCAATAGTGGTTGAGAGTGTTGAATTTGGACCGCCAGAAGGTATTTCATCAGCAGAAGTTGGTTATATTTATAGAGGTATTACTACTTCTAAAGATATTGTATCTCTAATCGTTTATTGGGCATCCAAAGGTTTCATCAAAATAATAGAAGAAGATGGAGACATCACTTTAGAAAAAATACAAGACTTACCAGCAAACTGGAATATTGAAGAGATTCGTTTATTCAGAAAAATCTTCGGAGAAGAAATGCAAGTTACATTGAGTAGCCTAGACAATAAGATCGGTGAAACAGTACTCCATCTACAGGCTTCAATTCCTAGAAGGTTTACTAAAGATAAATCGATGCATATTTATGATCGAAAATCATCAATGATTAAGCTACTATCGATATTCCTATTACCACTGATTCCAGGAGCAATGGGATATGCAGTTATTCTATTAAAAACATCTTATACAGGTGATGCGATGGTTGGCTTCTTTGTTGGATACGGTATATTCTTTATTCTCTCTGTAATTGGTTCATCCATACTGGCATTTGATAGAGTCTATAAAGTACAATCTAGAATCATTAATACCTTCCTGATACTTGGACCAGTCTTCTTAATTGGAATCACTTTAGCAAGTATCTTTGGAGCAAAAGATAACAGTGTATATGTAATTTCTTCGCTTTTAGTTTATTCGATTGCTCTGTTCTTTGCTGCTAATACTAGCCGTAGAACACAAAAGGGAGCCGATTGGGTTGGACAAATTCGAGGGCTTAAACGCTTTATTCAAGTAGCTGAAAAAGATCGTCTCATTCAACTCGTTGAAGAGACACCATATATTTTCTACGATATTCTACCTTATGCCTATGTACTAGGTGTAACTGATATCTGGACTAAAAAGTTTGAAAGTATTGCAGTTCAAGCACCAGATTGGTATGTATCTAGCAATCCAAACTTAACTACATTTATGATGATGAACCATCTCAATCGTTCTATGTCATCCATGTCATCAACACTGACTTCAATCCCTGTATCCTCTGGATCTGGTGGTGGTAGCTTTGGTGGCGGTGGAAGTGGTAGTTGGTAATTACCATTTGATATCGAAATCATCAATATAACTTTTAAATTTAAGAATGACATTCTAAGCAAGACATAAGAGTCTTGCTTTTTTATTATATTGGTGTTTATTTGGTTCTTTGTAATCTGGTGTTGGTGACGACATTTATAAATTAGAAGAGCTATATAGCCATCATTGAAAAATGATGGTTTTTTTATAAATCCAATTCTAACATAGTGTTAGAAATTAGCA
>JBGXRX010000116.1:0-3933 GCA_041811795.1 Erysipelothrix sp.
GCAAGCCAAGGGAAATTATTACCAATAAATGGAATGCTGAATAATAGTGATAATAAACTATCTACAAGATTAGATATCAACATTACAAATGCGATGATAGAAACTGAAGACTTCTGTACTACAAGTGCTAAGAATCCAGCAAAACTTGAGAATAACGCAACTGTTAGCAAAGCGTATAGGATGGGTGAAACTAACTGACTATAGTCCAATTGATAAGGCATGATGATATTAATAATACCAGCTAATGCAAGTGCATATGCCATCACCAAGGAAAAGGTAATAATAACTTCTAATAGTTTTGCGATTACAATCTTCCAACGTTGTAATCCATATCCGATAGGGATTTGTAAACTGTAAGCACTGATGTCATCTGTATAGACCATTACAAAGATGGCGATACCAATTAACATCGGTGACATTTGAATTAGTATATTATTGAAATTGTTTAAATCACCTGCATTACTGCGAGTGAAGAATGCAGCACTTGAATAAACGATGGTGAATAGAATCAGTAATAGTGCAAAACTTTTCTTTTTAGTAAAACGATAAAACTCTGCCTTCATGTATGCAATCATTATTTACCTCCTGTTAGAGCGAAGTATTGTTGCTCTAGATTTTGTTTCTGTGTTTTGATTTCTATAATTTGAACATTGTTATTAAGTAGTAATTGAATATCTTGGTTATCTAGAATGACTAATGGTAAGAAAATTTTCTCTTCTAATACTTGTGGGTTTAAATGATTTAAAACTTCCATCGCCAAGACATTATTATTGGTTCTAAGTTGAACTGATTGGTTTTCATTTTGGTTGTCTTCTTTGTCAAATTCTTTAAGGAGAATACCGTGATCGATGATACCAAAACGATCTGCTACCAACTCTAACTCACTTAAGATATGGGATGATACAACCACAGTTTTGTTGTGGATTCTACCCAGATCACTAATAATTTTTCTAATTTCTAAGATACCTTGAGGATCCAATCCGTTGATCGGTTCATCCAACATTACAATCTCTGGATCACCTATTAAAGCGTTAGCAATACCTAATCGTTGTTTCATACCTAAAGAGAATGATTTGAAAGGTTTCTTAACACCGTATAAATCGACTAGTTTTAGAACGCGGTCGATCTCCTCTTGACTCTTAATGTTCTTCATTGTTGCGACATACTTAAGGTTGTCTTGAGCGTTAAGGTAGGGATAGAAAGAAGCTCCCATGTAGAACCCAATCGATTTCTTCTCATTGTTAAGCTCTTGGATATTACTTGATCCATTAATTTGAACTGAACCTTGGTTGGCTTGAGCTAAGCCTAGGATTAGTTTAAATAAGGTAGACTTACCAGCACCGTTTTTTCCTACAAGTCCATAAACTTGTCCTGCTTCTAGTTTCATTGATACATCATTGACCGCAAAAAAGTCTTTATATTTTTTTGAAATATTTGATATTTGAATCATATTTGCCTCCTTGTGTTAGCACAGTAATACAATAATACACCGATACAGAGATGTCAACACTTTTTTGACTATGATTAAGTATTTCTTGTGATACAATAATATAGAAACAAGGAGGCTATTATGAAAGACTTAACTTTAGTAATCTTAGCTGCTGGAATGGGGAGCCGTTACGGTGGTTTAAAACAAATTGATAAATTTGGTAAAAGTGGAGAAGCAATCATTGAGTTTTCTATCTATGATGCAATCCAAGCAGGATTTAAAAAATTGGTATTAATCATTAGAGAAGAACATGAAGCAATTTTCGAAGAGTCGCTGGTTGCGAAAATCAGACCACATATCGAAGTTGAATATGCATTCCAATCAATTAATGATGTACCTGAGTGGTTTGAAGGTGTTGAAGGCCGAGAGAAACCTTGGGGAACAACACATGCTTTATTAGCTGCTCGTAATATTGTTAAGGGACCTTTTGCAATCATCAACGCTGATGACTACTACGGTCGTCAAGCATTTGTTGAAATGGCTCAATTCTTAAATGAATCAGTTTCTGAAACTGAAGCATCTATGATGGGTTATGTTGTTGATAATACAATGACAGAAAACGGTACAGTTACTCGTGGTGTTTGTAAAAACGTTGACGGATACCTTGCTGAAATCGTTGAAACTGATGGTATCAAGCGCACTGAAAATGGTGTTGTTGGTGGACCTGATCAATCTCCGATTGCTGATGGCACACAGGTATCAATGAACTTCTGGGGATTCTCAACTGCTATTTTCCAACAAATGGAATCTAAGTTTGAGGCATTCCTTAAAAATGATGTAGCACAAAATCCTGAGAAGAGTGAAGCTCTACTTCCAAATGATGTGGGTTCATTAATCGAAGATGGTGTGCTTAAAGTAAGAATTCTTAACACGCCAGATCGTTGGTTTGGTGTTACTTATCAAGAAGACAAACCTGGTGTTCTTGCACAATTTGAAAAGTTCCAAACTGATGGAACTTACCCAGAAAAACTCTGGTCATAATTATTTAAATATAGGCCCGTTGCTTAATGCAATGGGCTTTGTTTATATGAAAGGCTATCAATATCTTTATTGATAGCCATCTGTTATACTAGACAAGTATTTTTGGAGGAATTATGACAGAATTTATTAAAAAACATAAAATGACAATCTTTGTATTGTTTAACTTACTCATGACTATATCGATGAACTTAGGACATGCTGTAACTCCAAGTTTACTAACATCGCTTAATATGGGGTCTCATGTCTTTGGGATATCATTTGCGGCGATGTGTACAACCAACTTTATCTTTGCGTTAGTGTGGTCTAACATTGCTCATACAAGTAAGAAGACACGAATTCTGCTGATCTCAGGATTAGGTTATGGATTGGCACAGTTGATCTTTGCTTATGCTCAAAGTGAGTATGTAATTTACTTTGCACGTCTATTATCAGGAGTGTTTGCTGGAGGTTTCCAAGTAGGGTTCTTATCCTATATTGTTAATGAGGCAGCTCATGAAGATCAAGCTCGTTACATAACCTATTCATCAATTGTTGTATCAGTTGGTGCAGCGCTAGGATTCTTTATTGGGGGATTCTTAGGAGATATTTCAGTACGTCTAACATTCTATGTTCAGATACTATTGAGCTCTGGAATGGGGATACTATTCTATTTAGTCTTAGGACCTCTAGAGGATATCAAGGAATCGTTTGATCTTAATGTTATTAAGAAGTCTAACCCAATAACGATCATTAAAGATGCTAAACCTTTAATTAAAGAATTCACTTTAGTGTTACTATCATCAGTATTGGTAGCAGCCATGGCTGTAACTCTATTTGATCAATCATTTGGCTACTATGTTAAAGAAGCATTTAATTTCTTGCCATCACAATTTGGTATGGTTAAAGCAACTACAGGTGTTCTTGCCTTGATATTTAATATCTACTTAATACGTAGAAAAATATCAAATCAAAGAATGGTGCTTACTACAGTGCTAATTATCATGACTGTATTCTCAGTACTGATTTCACTACAAACAAGCATGTGGATCTTCGTGATTATGGGTCTTATCTGGTTTGGGTCGGATACTGTACTAATTCCAGTTATGCAAAACTTATTTGTACAAAATAGAAAAACACCTGAAGAAGGAAACCAACTTGCAGGTGTATATAACGCATTTAATATGTTGGGTAGAATCTTAGGGGCACTATTAACCTCTTTAATCTATTCAATTAACCCACGTGCTACTTTCTTTGTAGCGGGTATACTATTCTTCTTGGCGCTAGCCTCCGTAATCTACGGACTGCTTAAATACAAGGATTAACAAAACAGGACCGACTATAATGTCGGTCCTGTTTTGTTATGATAGTAGTTTAGAAATAATTCCACCTAAGGCGATGAATGTTCCAATTGAGGAAACCACATTGGTTACAATAAAGATTAGAAGTAATCGTAATACCTTGTTCTTATTCCACATTTTTAAAGA
>JBGXRX010000117.1:0-10302 GCA_041811795.1 Erysipelothrix sp.
TCCAATATCGTTTAAGTCGCGCATACATCGGTTTATAGTCCTTCATTGTTTGGATTCTTGAACTGTTTAGAGATCGGTTGATGAGTTGTACTACGTGAAAGCGGTCAGTGATGATCCTTGCTTTAGGAAAACAAGACTTAATCAGCTCTATGTTTGGTGCGTACATGTCGATACAGATTGTTCTAACTTGATTGTATTTGTCAACTGAATAATGGACCACTATTAGAGTAACAAATACAGGAAGGTTATTAAATACAACAATCACAATGGCTAGTGAGCATGGTAACTTGCGACGTGTACTGTTGTGGTTTTAGAGAAAATACTTCTCCCCTTACAGTTGGGAAAGTTATTAATACAAAAATTAATTTGTACAGTTAAAATAGTGGTTTACTCATGTTAGTAAGTGTGATATAACATTTATAACGGATGGAAAACATCCTATTATCTGAGCTTATAGTTCGTGTACCACGGACCATAGGCACCATATTATAAATTTCAAACCATTAACCATAGTTAATGGTTTTTTAAATATTGAAAAAGGTTTAATGGAACAAGGGTGCATTACGATGATATTTAAAAATTACCTACTATAAAATAAATGGTCTTTTATCAAGTATAATTGTGAAAATATTGTTAAGAAGAATTGTAAAGTTCATGAAATGACAATTTTTTACTTCCTCATTAAATCAATTATCTGTTATAATGAAATAAAGTTACCTATGGAGAACATATAGTTTGAAATGTTAATTATATGTAGGAAAGCTGGAGTATTTTGTAAATGCCAAAAGACAGTTTGTGATATAATTGTTTTGAGGGGTTTGAAAAGATATTTAAGGAGGTTGTTATGAAAAAGATATTAGTAGTAGATGAGAATAAAAAAAGCAATGAAAATATAATTGAAGCTTTAAAAGTGACTTCTTATAAAGTAGAATCCTCACACGATGTACTTGAAGGAATTGAGGCAATAACAGCAGGTGATTATAGTCTTTTAATTTTACATACGGAGTTTCACAGTGAATTATTGGAGCGCCTAATTAAGTTAGCGCGTAAACTAACACCAAACATTCGTATCTTAGTAATTGCTACGCCATTCTACAAAGAAGTACACCTAGAGGATTTAGTATCAGACATTGATCAGGTCATTAGTCCTGATACAGATGCACGTACTCTGGTTCGCTTTGTACATGCACTATTCGTAAATCATGAAGCAGTGACTCATGATGATAGTAGACTTACTTCAGAGCGTGAGGGGATCGTAATGGATCTTAAAACACGTTTAGTAACTAAGGATGGTATCGAATATATACTGACACCAATTGAATTTGGTTTATTGGAAAATTTCCTTAAACACAAGAATCAACTATTAACTCGTGAGGATATTCTAGAAACGATTTGGCCATTTTCAGATAATGAGAATACCATTCGTAAAGTGGATGTTCACATAAAGAATTTAAGAACGAAGATGGGGATTTTCTCCATTGCATCAGTCCGAGGTAAAGGATACCAGTGGGCTGAATAGAAGATACTTACTCAAACACAACCGAAAGGTTGTGTTTTCCTATGCATTAAAGACTTTGACTACTTTTAATAGTAGTCCTGTGATACAATGATACAGGTTAAATACAATTATTAAGGAGTTTTAAATATGATAAGTACACATAATTTGTCTCTTTTATTCGGTGGAGTACCATTGTTTGAAGATGTTAATATTAGTTTTTTACACGGGAATTGTTATGGGGTTATTGGTGCTAATGGTGCTGGTAAATCGACATTCCTTAAATTGCTTTCAGGAGAGTTAGAGCCAAGTTCAGGAAATGTTTCCATTCAAAATGGGAAACGTTTATCATTCCTAAAACAGGATCATTTTGCTTATGATGCTTATAGTGTTCTAGAAGCAGTAATCATGGGTAATGATCGTCTTTATGAAATTATGAAAGAAAAAGATCTTATTTATGCAAAAGAAGACTTTACAGATGCGGATGGAATTCGTGCTGGTGAGTTAGAAGAAATGTTTGCAGATATGGATGGTTGGAATGCTGAGTCAGATGCTGCAATTCTATTAAAAGGATTGGGTATTGATCATGCATTACATGATGTTAAAATGGCTGATGTTAATCCATCGGATAAAGTTAAGGTTTTACTGGCTCAAGCATTATTTGGTAATCCAGATATTCTATTGCTGGATGAGCCAACAAACCACCTTGACATCGATGCGATTCACTGGTTGGAAGAATTCTTAATTGAGATCGATGCTACAGTTATTCTTGTATCGCATGACCGTGCATTCTTAAACAAGACATGTACACACATTGCTGATATTGATTTCCAAAAAATTCAATTATTTGTTGGAAACTACGATTTCTGGTATGAATCAAGTCAACTTATTCTTAAGCAAATGGGTGATTCAAACAAGAAGAAAGAAGAGAAGATCAAAGAGTTACAAGACTTTATTGCTCGATTCTCTGCTAACGCTTCTAAATCTAAGCAAGCGACATCACGTAAACAACAATTATCTAAAATTACCATTGATGATGTTAAACCATCAAACCGTAAATATCCATTCATCGACTTTAAACCAGCTCGTAGTTTAGGGCAATCAGTCATGTCTTTAGAAGATGTTACTTTAAGTTTTAATGGTGTTGAAGTATTGAAGAATGTTTCATTAACACTTAACAATGATGATAAAGTTGCTGTTGTCTGTGAAGATGAAATGGTTAAATCATTATTCTTCGATCTATTAGCTGAAAAAGTTCAACCTGATTCAGGTAAAGTTCACTGGGGAGCGTCTGTAGAATACGGATACTTCAACAAGAACTTTGATGAAGATTTCGAAAGTGAAGAAAGAATTGTTGATTGGTTGATGCAATATTCACCAGAAAAAGATGAGTCATTTGTACGTGGTTTCTTAGGACGTATGATTTTCTCGGGTGATGATGCATTGAAACAATTAAAAGTATTATCAGGTGGTGAGAAAGTTCGTTGTATGATGTCAAAAATGATGATTCAAGGAACGAATACATTACTACTGGATGATCCTACGAATCACTTGGACATGGAATCAATTACTGCATTAAACAACGCTTTAATGAAGTTCCCAGGTGTTATCTTAATGGCATCACACGACTACCAACTTCTAAACTCTACAGTGAATCGTGTTATCTCTATCAATGCTGATGGAAGTATCCAAGATTATCTAGGAACATACGAAGAATTTATCGAAAGTAAATAAACAAAGCCCTTTATTAATAAAGGGCTTTGTCTTTGTTAAGTTTTGGTTAAGTGTTCAAAAATATGTAAGTTGTGATATTATTGAACAAAACTGTGATATACTAAATTTACTAATAAAGGAGGTATCATGATGCAAGCTATAATTTTGGCAGCAGGTAATGGTACACGTTTAGGTAGATTAACACAATCCATTCCTAAATGTATGGTTGAAGTAAATGGTGTATCGATGATTGAGCGATCACTAAGAATTTTAGATACTAAGTCTTTGAAACGAATTGTTGTGGTTGTTGGATTTAAAGGACAGGTACTGATTGATTTCATTGCAGGTCTGAATATTAAAACTGAAATTGTCTTTGTTGAGAATGAGGTATATTCAACTACCAATAATATATATTCACTTTATAAAGCTAAGGATTACCTGTTGGATCAAGATACTCTACTTATGGAATCTGATTTAATCTATGAAGAGACGGCAATTGACCAGGTCTTAAATTCTTCATTTGATACTTTAGCATTAGTTGCTAAATATGATATTTGGATGGATGGAACTGTTGTAACACTAAACGATGATTATGATATTCAATCATTCGTGTCAAAGCCAGACTTTGATTATGACAAAGTTGATGGATACTATAAGACAGTCAATATTTATAAGTTCTCAAAGTCATTCTCTCAAGGTACTTATGTACCATTCCTAGAAGCCTACTGTAAAGCAATGGGGAACAATGAGTATTATGAGCAAGTATTAAAAGTAATTGCCCATATGGATGATCGTGCTATTAAGGGATTAATCTTAGAAGATTGCAAATGGTATGAGGTTGATGATGTTAACGATCTTGATATTGCTGAAGTTATCTTTGCTCCAAGTATAAAACATAAGTTTGATAAATTAATGTCTAAATTTGGAGGTTACTGGCGATATAGTGGGATGAAAGACTTTTGCTACTTAGTGAATCCATTCTACCCAGATAAGGCTTTAATGGATGAAATGATTTATAACTTTGAGCGACTATTAAGAGATTATCCATCAGGACTCAATGTTAATACATCACTTGTAGGAAAGTACTTTGGAATTGATCCTGAGCATATTGTAGTTGGTAATGGTGCTTCAGAGTTAATTAAATCATTAGTTGAGTCCTTTGAAGGAAAGACTGGATTTATTGCACCAACATTTGAGGAATATCCAAATCGCATTAAAGAAGAGGATAGAGTTGTTTATGATTCAAGTTTAGTAGATTATCGTTACAGTGCTGATGATATTATTGGTTTCTTTAAAGATAAAGATCTATCGCAACTGATCTTAATTAATCCTGATAATCCAAGTGGTCATTATTTAGAGCAAGATGAAGTTGTTAAAATAGCTTCATGGTGTCATCAAATGGGAATGAAATTAGTTCTTGATGAATCATTTATCGATTTTATGGATACAGAAGTACCAGGGACTTGCATGAGTCAAGACCTTATTGATGCTTATCCAAATATGATTATTATTAAATCAATATCTAAGTCTCATGGAGTACCAGGAGTTCGTTTAGGAGTTTTAGTAACTTCTGATGAAAAACTTGTAGCTACTATCAAAAAGGATGTTTCCATTTGGAATATCAACTCATTTGGAGAGTATTATATGCAAATTGCAGGTAAGTACAAGAATACTTTCAGAAAAGCATTGAATCAGTTCTATCAAGTTCGTAACAACTATTCTCAAGCACTTAAGACAGTACCATCGATCAAAGTATTACCATCACAAGCTAACTATATTATGATAGAACTATTAGATGGAATCCAATCGTTGGATGTTTGTTACTACTTGTTAGAGCACCATAATATGTTGATTAAAGATTTGTCATCGAAACAAGGATTCCATGGTCAATTCATTCGTGTAGCAGTTAAGTTACCCCATGAAAATGATGAACTCGTTCAAGGCCTATTGGATTTTGTGGCTCAGAGAAATGCTTAAAACAATCACTAATGCCTACTTAAATCAGAAGAAAGAATTCTATAATCCTGATTTTGCTAATTTAACAAGTATTGTTGATGGCTCTATCAATTATCCTAAAAGAACAACTTTTCTTGATGAGGATACTAAGAATCGCCTTAAACTTGATGTTTTGAATCATTATGAGAATGCCTGTTTTATTATTGAATATAATGGTATCTACTCTCTTATTGCTAACTTCGATTTGAAAGGGAACATTAAGAAACATGAGTTTGTAATACCTGATGTAGTGCAGGGTATGGTATTAAACTATCAGCATTATAATGCTGAAGCAGCTCCCATCTCAGTATTGACAGGAAGTCGAGTTGATTTTGAGTCTATTCTAAACTCAATTGATTATGATAATTTAGTTCATTACGATCAAGCTAAAGTTTATGTGTTTAAGGATGATAAGGCTGAGTCTATCTTAGACAAGGTTGATATGAATCAGGAATATTATCTTGCTGATGGTCATCATCGCTACTTAGCATCACAGCACATCATCAATAAACAAGGATGTCTTGCTATGATATCAAATTTAGATGATGTTAGAATTGATGCTATTAATCGTAAAATGCAATTAGTAGAAAGCTTTCAAGATTCTATTGATTATCTTGACCAAGAAGGCTTTGTAAGAGTTCAAGGTCCTTTAAGAAAAGGTTTAGTAGAGATTCAACATCGAGGTAAGTCTTATTTCTATGAGTTTCAAAACATGGAAAATGATATCTTTGGTAATCATGATATCTACCGACTCCATACACAAATCATTTCTCAAGGTTTTAAACAGTATGACTCCATGTCACTGACATACTCATCCTCTGAGATGACACTTAATGACAATGAAGTTGCTTTTAAAACATGGCCTATGTCAAAAGAAGAGTTCCAAATGTATGCAGATAAAGATATTATTTTGCCACCCAAGTCCACTTCATTTGAACCAAAATGCCCATCACTATTTGTGATTGCATTGATTCAATAGGTTTTAAAACAATAGAAAATATTAGTTTGGAGTATTGGTTACTCTATAATTTATAAGGGGTTGGTAAACTTTAGCGTTGATCACTCACATAATTTGTAAACTTTAGCGTTGACTGAAAAGGAGCACAGTCCACTTTAGCGTTGATTAGAAATTCCAGCTTTAAATTCCAAAATTAAAACAGGACTTTTTGGTCCTGTTTTTGCTAAGAAATTTTAATTGTAGTGAATCTATAAATTTATTTTTTGTTCAATACGTATAAAGCCCTTCTTCTCAAGTGCTCGAAGTTTCGATAACCGCCAGACGTTTTCAGAATCATTTTTATTGTTGCGTTTCTTGATTCAATCGGGCCATTAGAAATTCTCTTCCCATTAATTCTTGTAAATGAGTTTATAATATATTCAGAATTTTGATTCAATGTATTAGAAATCCTTCTAAAATCACTAAGTTCACTATTTGCAAATTCAGTAATTAATTCCTTTAATTCTGCTCTAATTTTCAAACTCCCGTTATCTTTATCAAAACGCATCTTATTGAACTTAATATATCTATTTTTTAGTAAATACGAAATTTTTATATTCGAATCAGTATCAACAACCAACTCCAATAGTTTTGTATTCGAAATGTAATATTTAAGTTTTCGATTGTAGTTTCGATTTATCCATTCTATTTCTGAAGAGTCCTTGAACAAAAGGTATCTGTAATTTTTCAGTAAGTAGTACTCAATACTTTTGTTATCATGCTTTTTCATTATTGATACAATATGATTTCTAAAAGCATCATTTATTAGTTTAATAATATGAAAACTATCGACACATATTAATGCATTAGGAAAGCGTCTTGCGGCTAGTTTAAAGAAGCCTTTATACATATCACTACTTATGTATCGTACCACTGACCGTTCTTCTGGTGTGAAAGAATCTAAAGCACTTATACAGTCATCCACGCTACGTCCATAAATTAAATCTATGACTTCGTGTGTTTGAAAATTCATTAATACGACTGAAAATTTCCTCTTGGATTTCCTACCGAGGTAAACTTCGTCTAAACTTAATACGTATGGTAGTATTGGATTATGATGGGGAAGGGTCTCATAGAAAATCTTAATAACAGAAGTCCTTGATAGTCTTACCTCTTCCGCAATTAATTTGAAAGTCATTCGAGGATCAAGTGCAAGTTGCATTATTCTGCGTTTTGCATGATCTGAAATTCTAGATTTCTCTTTAGCGATGGGGTGTCTCACCTTTACGACCTGCGTTCCGTTTGTATTTGTGGACAGGTATTGCAGGACGGACAACACATTTTTTGTTTACGTAGTGAAACGTAAAAATTATTGTTTCCATATAAATCGGTTTGCATATAAATGTCTTTAATCTGGTCTTTCTTAATTTCTAGTAAATCTAATACAAATTGTTCTATAATATAAATACCTCCATTCTTTTATATCTCAGCAAGATTATAATAACATGGAGTTCTTTACATTTTTTGAATCAACGCTAAAGTTTACCAGGGACATATTCACATAATCAACGCTAAACTGTACTGCATAGACGTTCAACGCTAAAGTTTACATAGCCTTTATAAGGTCTACAATGTCGTAATTTGTCTTAAAAAAGATCAAATATCAGCACCATCATTTTTCCGATGGTGCTGTTTAATTATGATTTTTTTCTAAGATTAATTTCTCTAAGGATATGAAATCGGAGGGACATAAACTTTTTTAGATTTTGTATTCGGGATAATATCGAAATTTATAAAAAACTCGTTTTCGGGCTCAACCAAATTCATTAATTACACGTTATCATTCATACTCGTATATTGGATACCGTTAAAAGATTCTATGACTTATGCAGTAGTATTTTGTGGGGGAGACATGTGTACCTGCTTGTGTCATCGATTGAGCTGGTTATTTTTATATTTAACACAGTACCCACTATCTATCACTCTCTTTGAAATTATCACAAGAATTAATTATTTTCAGTAGTAGTGGTGACGTTTCAAAGACTGTTTTGTTCATTGAAATAGGTATAACAAACTTTTGGTTGTACTTTTATAATAAATTCCGCAAGGTTAATATTAGTTTCTTCAATTGTTTTGATTCCGTGATAAATAAATTCGGTTATAAGTCTAGATTGTAACAATTGATTTAAGGGATCAACTTTACCTTTAACTTGTGGTTAACTAGTGATATTAATTTATGTACCTAATTCAAAACAGGCATATGCGGATTTTGTAACGTATCTTCTTTATCGGAGGGTGCGTTTTTTAATTTATATTCAAACACTGTTCTCTTGTCAGCTAATGACATGAAAGGTATTCCATAGTCATTTAGTGTCAGATTACAAACGTTATAGTAGCCTTGTAAGGTCTCTTGTAAGTCGAAGTAGGGTTAACTACAGTTCTTGTTGCATTATGGATTGCAAGGTGTAGATGAGTATTAGTTAAATCTAACCAAATATGTTCTGATACGTCCGTTTGAATCATTTCACCAAAGATTGCACATCTTGTTCTTCTAGGGTGGGGGTGAAAGTGGTCGATAATATCTAATTTATGCTTCAAATCCTTAAGTTCCAAAGTTAAAGTGATATCTTTAACTCCTGTTTATATTTTTTTACTTTTTTTGTTTTTCGTTTAGCTTTGGGCGTAGTGTAAAATATCTTGTGTAAACTAGGCTAGCAAAAAGAGAGCCAATCTTTTAGAATAAAGTTACGACACTTAAGCTAAAGGAGGCTCTCTCATGTCCAATTTTAACACAGATATTATCGAAGCACTATCACAAGGTATTACTATAGACGAAATAATTAGACAAGAACTTGAAGATGTTGTTAACCAATTATTGGTTAATGAATTAACGATATTTTTAGATTACGAAAAGCATGACGTTATTGGTTATAACTCTGGTAATTCCCGTAATGGTTTTTATTCTAGACATATTCTTACCAAGTATGGTGAGATTGAAGTAAAGGTTCCACGCGATCGTAAAGGAGAATTTACACAACAAACAATTCCTGCATATGATAGACGCACGGACAGTCTAGAGACTACAGTATTACAGCTATACTCAAGAGGTGTAACTACTTCTGAAATTGCTGACCTAATCGAAAAAATGTACGGACACGCATATAGTAAACAAACAATTTCCAATATTACTAAACCCGTAGAGGTCAATGTAGAATCTTATCATAAACGAACATTTGATAAGCGTTACGTTGCACTATACTGTGATGCGACTATGATTAATGTCAGACGAGATACAGTCGCTAAAGAAGCTTTACATATTATTGTAGGAATTAGCGAAGATGGTCATAAAGACATTCTAGATTATCGTCTATTTCCTCATGAAGCGGCTTCAAATTACACTGATATGCTGCTAGACCTTTATGACAGAGGTGTTAAAGAGGTTCTTATCATTATATCAGATGGTCTGAAGGGAATCCGCGATGCTTGTCTAGAGGTGTATCCAAAAGCTGATCACCAATCATGCTGGGTTCACGTGCAAAGAAATATTGCCAAACTAGTTAGAGCCACTGATCGAAAGGAAATAATGAATCCAGTTAAACCCTTATATAGATCAACCACTCTGAAGCAAACTCTAATAGAGTATGAAAATTTAAAAGCTTTATATGGTAAAAGATATCCCAAAGTAATTACTTCACTTGAATCAAATGAAAGTCTATTTTCATTCTATAAATATCCACTTCAAATTAGAAGAAGTCTCTACACGACAAATATTGTCGAGGGACTTAATAAGCAATTAAAAAGACAAACCAAGAAAAAGGAACAGTTTCCGAATGAGGATTCGCTAGAACGATTCGTATGCAACTTCGTACTTGATTACAATTCTAGGTTAGGATCTAGAGTACATCTTGGATTTAGTGAAGTAACAATGGAACTTGGCGAATTATTCAATTCTAGATACAGAGAAGAATAAATCAGACATAAAGAAGGTAACCTACCTAAAAAGAGTTTACACAAGATTCTTGACACTACCAATTATTACTAGTCAAGTCCAGAATCTTGTGATGTTAGAATGAAACTTGGAACAGTCGTGCTTTACAAAAAAGTATGATAAAATTGGAAAAGGTGATTAAAATGGATAGTTTCAATGAAGAATTCAAAAAAA
>JBGXRX010000118.1:0-2930 GCA_041811795.1 Erysipelothrix sp.
GACATCAAATTATTGCTGGTATTAGACCAGAAACAGATGCACCCATTGAGTGTCATATTTATACAGTAACAATGGACAAAATGTTCATTGATCAAATCGCAGATGCAGGAGCACAAATGCTAATTTTACCTGCGGAACATTTCATTGGGGCACAACTCGCATACATCATTAACTGGTGTCGTGAACGTGGTCTTAAGTTTGGTCTTACAATCGGATGCTACACACCACTGAGCTTTGTTGAAGAGTCAATCTACGATATTGACAGACTTCACGTAGTTACACATGGTGTAGACGAAACGGATGGATTAGACAACTGGGGATGGAGACGTTCTTCACTAGATCTAATCAAACGTGCACGTAAAATGATTGATGAAAAAAATCCTAAGTGTGAACTAGCACTAGATGGTGGATTGCGTTTTGATAACATGGAACCACTAATCGAATGTAACCCAGATGTTATCATCCTATCATCAGCAATCTTCAAAGATGAAGGTGGAGCTGCAGAAGGACTTAGAAAGTGCCGCGAAGCAATTGATGCAGCAGCGAAAAAGTTCGACCTTAAATAGTGAAAGATTATTTAAAGATAACACTTTCTGCAATTGTTACGGCAATTGCAGTAAAGTTCTTCTTTATCCATAATGGATTAGCTCCAGGTGGGATAACTGGTTTAGCTTTGGTTACATCAAGTATTACAAAAATAAAAGTAGAAACAATGAGTTTGGTTATTTCCATTCCTATGTTAGCAATTGCAGTTTTCTTATTAGGTAAAAACTTTGGTCTAAAAACTTTATACATTACAATAATGACACCACTCTTTATGAAGGTGGTCCCTGCTATTTGGGTAACAAAGTCATTAGTGAGTATAAGTCCAATTCTAGAATACCTAGTATCAGGTACTATTGCTGGTATTCTTATTGGTATTGGAATATCAATTGCTTTAAATGCTGAATGTGCAACGGGTGGAACTGATGTCTTAGCTTTGATTATTCAGTACTTCATTAAAAATGCTAAGCTATCAAATATTATTTTGATGTTGGATGGACTAATCATCATTAGCTCTGGTATTGTAACTTCTAATTGGATGATATCTATATTTTCATTAGTGTCTCTTTTGGTCATTATACAAACCATTAAAATATGCACAAACCCAAGATCAGTGGCTTAGACACTTTCTCTTGGGTTGTTTTTATTTTTTACTAAAGGTGTAATGTAGTTCTTAAGTCGAATAATATCGTTATCAGTAATGATATTATTGATAATAATATTTGGTTTTACATTAGTTGATAGTTGAACAGTTGAGATGATGAGGTCGTAATCTAGAGCCATTTCGTTATGAAACTCAGCAATGTTCACTTCCTTCACGATTTCTATTTCGGCTAGGTTATTATTGATTTTACTCTTGAGCAGGAGTTGTGCTCCAAGAGAGGTACCATGAACGAGTAGAGTCTTTAAAGTTTGCTTGTTACGCTCTAAAGCCGCTGCAAGGTGAAGGGCAATGAATCCAATGTCTTCATCTCTCATATCTTTCCAAAATGGGAAAGTCTGAATGGTATCTTGAACCACCTTGAAGGTATTTGGATATCGTTGATGGATTTCATGCATGAGATCATTCTCTACAGATATTTCGTGAAGAATTCGAGTGTGGACGGGAATCATATGAGTTATTAGCATTTTTCTAAGTGTCTCATCTTGATCCAAAGGAAGATTAAAATATTTGCTCCATGACTGAATTAGGTCCAAAGTGAAACTTTCAATATCGTCGTAATTAATTGAATCTTGATTCAATTGATAAGCGAGTAGGTGAATTTGAATGTAGTATACCTCACTTGGATATAATTCCAGATGATAAGCTTTGGATATGTTTGAAAGCAAAAAGTTAGATTCTTTAATATAAGGTTTTTCAAGGAGTTCTGAGATGAATTCATTACTAAATGTAATCTCATTACCAGATTGATTTCTAATTAAAGATATCAGAAGCAAAATTGCTATTTGTGATAGTGCTTCTAAGGATAGGTTTGTAAAACTACTGACATACTTAATTCTTGAAACGGCTATAAAATGATTAATTTCATCGTCTGTTAAATCAAGTCCTTGATAAATGAATTGTCCACTACAGGCTTTTTCTTTGTTCTTAATAATAGAAGCAAAAGCATTGGATCCGGTCGATGCACAAATATCAAACATTAGATTTCTGATGTCTCTTTCTTTACCACTAAGTGAAAGTCCTAAAGTGTTTGATCGTTCAAGAGTGATATTAAATTTCTCGAGAATTTCTTCAATAACAACTAGGTCTTTATGTAGGGTTGCTCGTGATACAAAGAGTTCGTCAACGAATTCGAAAATTCTATAGTATTTAAGAGTAGTTAACTTTAAAATAATGTAATGGTGACGATCAATTGGTGTATCGATGCTTTGTTCGATTTTTGTATGCTTGAAGGTATCATAAACTTTTAGTTTATCAGATGCTTTACCCTCTAATAGGATTCCCATACCAGTTTTCTTAAGAAGAGAAAGTCCCATATCAGGTAAGAGTGAGTCTAAAATTTTAAGATCATTACGAATGGTTCGATTGGAAACTTTAAGTGTTTCAGCAATCAGGTCTATGGTAATGAAGTCGTCGTATTTAAGTAAAATAAGGATGATTTCTGCAAGTCGTTTGTTCATAAGTAAATGTCACCTCTTTGGTGATATTGTAACATATAGAAAGAGTGATAATATGATAAATAAAGAAATCGAAAGTATAAAAGAAAAAGTATTAGAGGATATCTCAAAGTTGGTTGCTATCAATAGTGTAAGAGATTTAAAGTCAAAAGAAGAGAATGTTCCCTTTGGTTTAGGGATTCGAAAAGCCATGGATGAATTCACAACGATAGCTGAAAATCTTGGCTTTAATGTTGTTGATCATGGTGGTTATGCAATATCTGCACAAA
>JBGXRX010000119.1:0-10166 GCA_041811795.1 Erysipelothrix sp.
AAGTCAAAACACGCTTTAGAGTATGGTCAGGTTGGTATGATAACCATCAATAGTAAACAGAACATTACTTGGATGAGTGAATTGTTTTTACAATACCCTGAGCTAGTTATTGGGGAGGCTGTTGGAGTTACATTTCCACCCCTCATTCCACTTGTTGATAAGACGGAAGAAGAAGTTAAAGTTTCTCTAGGTCAGGATATTTACTTAGTAAGTATGATGGGCTCTGATGATATTCTTTATTTTAAGAACATAACAGAACTTAATTATCTAGAAGGGATCAACCGCAACAACCAATTGGTTTTAGGGATTGCTCACTTGGATAACTATGATGAAACGACTCAATATGAGGAAGAACAAACCATTGCCCTGATCGATGCTAACATTCGTCAAAGTGTTGTTAACTGGGCTGATAAGTACCAAATGTTCGTTCGACGTATTCGACCGGACAGATTCTTGCTCGTACTGACTGAGAAGTCCTTCCAGGATATTACTAAAGAGCGTTTTTCAATCTTGCACGATGTCCGTAAGGAAGCTGCAAAAATTGATACCAACATTACATTAACACTGGCATTTGCACGTAAGTCAGAAAACTTTAAAGAGTTAGAAGATATGTCTAATAAAGCTTTAGAGATGGGACAAAGTCGTGGTGGTGACCAGGTTGCTATTAATACTAAAGAAGCGCCTATGAAATACTATGGTGGTAATACTGAAGCGATTGAGAAGCGTTCCAAGGTTCGTGTTCGTGTTATGGCGCAAAACCTAGCTGAACATATTGGTGCTGCATCAAATGTCTTAATAGTAGGACATAAGAATATTGACTTTGATAGTTTTGGATCTTCACTAGGAGTATCATCTATTGCTAATGTATACAAACAAGATGTCAACATCGTAATTGATTTTGAGGATGTTGAAGCAAATCTTCAAAAGGCAATATTAGAACATGAAAACGAAATGAAAAGGGATCACAATTTCATCTCGCTTTCACATGCCTTATCTATAATAGACAAGTCAACTTTGTTAATTATGGTTGACCATCATTCAATGAATCAAACACAATTTCCAGAACTTGTTGAGAAGTGTGACAATATAGTTGTTATCGATCATCATAGACGAAGTGGTGATTTTACCTTTGGTCCTAAATTGACCTATATCGAGTCTTCGGCATCATCAGCTTCAGAGCTGATTATCGAACTCTTCCCATATCACAGAAGAAACGTTGTAATTTCTAGAATTCAAGCAACTTTCATGTATACAGGGATGTTGATTGATACTAATCATTTCAGAAATCGATCGGGTTCAAGAACTTTCGAAGCAGCAGCTGAACTTAGAAAGTTTGGTGCTGATCTTGATTTAGCAGAAGAAATGTTAAAGGCTGATTATTTAGATTTTGAATTAAAGAATAAAGTTTTAGCTCAGTGTAAAGTCTTCGATAATGACTATGTACTTGCAGCTTATAAAGATAGCGACTTACCTCGCTCACTCATGTCACAGGTTGCTGATGTTATTTTATCAGTGCGTGATGTTGAGGCTTCATTTGTTATAGCAAATGTGGAGGATGATGTTGTAGCAGTCTCTGCTCGATCGAATGGGAAACTTAATGTTCAAACTGTTATGGAACGTATGGGTGGCGGGGGTCACTTTACAGGAGCAGCAGTTCAACTTAGGGGCCAATCAGTCAATGAGGTTGTTTCACTCTTAGAGGAAGCTATTACACATGTAAAGAAGGAGATGGGTTAATATGAAAGTTATTTTATTGAAAGATGTCAAGAAATTAGGGAAAAAGGACGATATTGTAGAAGTAGCGGATGGTTATGCACGCAACTTTTTATTCCCTGGGAAATTAGCAGTAGCAGCAAGTGGTAAGGGTAAAGAGATCCTGTCACAGCAAAAAGAAGATAGAGCGATTGAAACAGCTAAAGAAAAAGCAATTGCTGAAAAACTAGCTGAAGAGATTAATGCACTTAAACTTGAGTTCAAAGTTAAAGTAGGTAAAGATGGACGTGTTTTCGGTTCAGTTTCTACAAAACTAATTGAAGAAACATTGAAGAAGGAACACTCTATCACAGTTGATAAGCGTAAATTTAAACCTGCAGGACCAGTTACTAACTTAGGATCTACACGTATTCAAGTAACCTTGTTTCCAGATGTAACAGCAGAAATTCACGTTGTATTAGTACAAGAATAAGAAGGGGTTTAGCATGAGACAATTACCATTTAGTATAGATGCGGAAATAGCGCTTTTAGGAACTCTTTTAGTTTATCCTGAAGCGGTACGTGGCATGGGTGAGTACAACTTACGAGTTGATGATTTTTACATAGGTGCGCACCGCACTATTTTTGAGCATATGATGGTGATTATAGATAGTGGCCGTATGTTGGATGCTAACACTTTAGTTGTTAGATTAAAGGATCATAATGACCTTGATACTGTTGGTGGTATGGATGCTTTATTTAATTTAACGCAAAACTCAGCTACACCAGCGAGTATTAAACACTATGTTGAAGTTGTTCAAGAGAAAGCCCAGATTCGCCGATTAATCGGAGTAGGTCAATTGATCACTGAACAAGGATTCGATACCTCTGTTCAAATGGATAACTTACTAGATTTGGCTGAAAAGTCGATTCTGGAAGTTACTCGTATCAGACGAACAACCGATATGCTAACATCTCGTGAAGTTGTTAATGAGTTCATGAGAAACCTTGAAGAAATTCGTAAAAATAAAAACACCATGACGGGTTTACATACTGGGTTTAGAAAACTAGACTTGATTACCAATGGTTTGCAAAAAGGTGACTTAATCATCCTAGCTGCTCGTCCATCAGTAGGTAAAACGGCTTTTGCACTTAATATTGCATTAAACGTTGCGCGTCGAAATTCAAATGGTAAAGCTGGAGCAGCAATCTTCTCACTGGAGATGCCTGCAACACACTTAATGTCTCGTATGTTATCAGCAATGTCATCTGTTAAATCTGAGTATTTAAGATCAGGTAACCTAAATGATGAACGCTTGAATAACCTTAATACCGCAGCGGCAATTATGTCACAACTTAATATCTTTATTGATGACTCATCTACAATTACGGTGCCAGAGATTTTCTCTAAATGTCGTAAACTTTCAGCAGAAGGTAAGTTAGATATCATCATTATTGACTATATTCAGCTGATATCAGGTAGTGGTACTGCAGATAGTAGGCAACAAGAAGTTTCTGAAATTTCACGTTCTTTAAAACAGTTAGCGCGTGAGATGGAAGTTCCGGTTATTGCACTTTCACAGCTATCACGTTTAGTTGAGCGTCGTGAAAATAAGGTTCCCCAACTAAGTGACCTTAGAGAGTCCGGTTCAATTGAGCAGGATGCCGATATTGTTATGTTCCTTTACCGAGAGGATTACTATACCGATCGTGAAGGGGATGACTTAGGACAGGAAAAAGTCCAAGAAGAAATAAGCGAAGTTATGGTTAAAATATCCAAACACCGTCAGGGTGCCCTGGATGATATAATTCTGCAATTCAATGCCTCTAAATCGGCATTCTATGGAACTGCGGAGAATGAGGAGCGATACTAATGAAAAGGCCGTCGATAGTGATTGCTGGAGCGTTGATCCTAAGTGTTTTCTTAGGTTTGATGCTGAGTGGAAGTAAAGATAGAAATTCTCAAGAACAACTCTATGAGATTGTTGATACAAGTGATTCATTGTTTAAGCAAAAGGTAGATTTCCAAGCAGTTGATCCAACTGAAATTACCAAACTTTATCGAGATGATAAATTAATTGGGATTATTCACGATCAGAGTAAACTTGATCTTCTATTTGATGAGGTTTATAAAGAGTCCTATGAAGAATCATTCCCAGATTCAAAGCTGGGTTTTAAGGACGATTTATTCCAAGTTAAAACTTTAAGTTACAACGTCTATGAAGATAAAGATGAAGATATATTCAACTACATTAAAGATGAGAATCTTTTTGCAGTTGAGGTTAATAAAGTAGAGTTTTCAAATGGCGCTATTATATATGTAAAAGACATGGCAGACTTTAATAATGCTGTGGAGAAATTTACACTGAACTTTATATCTGAAACGTCTTATCGATCACTTAAAAACAACATTCCATTACCACCCCTTTTATCATATGGGTCTAGGGATGTTTCAATTAAGGTTGAACCTGAAAGTCTAAAAATTTCTAAAGGTTTAGCTTCAAGTGAAGATATTAAACTGGATGAGATGGAAGTTCTGACTTTCTTGAGTTATGGTTATGATCCTCAGATGGAAGAATATACCATTAAAGAATATGACACAGTAGCTGGGGTAGGATATTTCTATGGAATGTCCGCTTCGCAAATTGTTTCTATTAACTCAGATAAGTTAAAGAGTGAGAATCAACTTCTAGAAGTTGGTTCAACACTGAACGTAACAAAATTCAATTCACCATTTACCGTTACTGTAGATACAGAGCGAATGGTATCGGAACAAGTTTATCCACCATCAACATTACTTAAAGCAGATGCGACCTTAAAGCAGGGTGTTCAAGTAGTTGATGTCGAAGAGAAGAATGGTTTTGCTGATGTAACTTACGTGGATACCTATGTTAATGGGGAATCTACAGCGACACAGAAGATTTCTTCAAAAACAATTGTAGAACCAATTCAAGGTGTTATTCGATATGGAACTTATGTAGAACCTAAGATTGGATCTGGAAACTTCAGATGGCCAATGAACAATGCGATCATCTCTTGTGGATGGCAATGTTATAGAAACCATAACGCTCTTGATATTCAAGCACGTGGAGTTAAGTATGGTCCTATCTATGCGATTGACCGTGGTGTTGTTGTTGAGAACACATATAATCAATACTCTGGTTACTACGTGACCATTAACCATAATAATGGCTATACATCTAGATACGGGCATATGCGCGCCCCTGGAAACTTCAGGACAGGATCTACTGTGCGAAGTGGTGATGAGATTGGATATGTAGGGATGACTGGTATTACGACCGGACCCCATGTTCACTTAGAAATTAAATATAATGGAAAATTCATAAATCCATGTAGCGTACTGGGCTGCTGATGAAATATCATATTTTAGCTTCAGGGTCCAAGGGAAATGCTTGTTTAATTCAATCGCAGGGAATTAATCTGCTCATTGATTGTGGTATGACACAAAAATACTTAAAGGCTGGATTTATCGATCTTGGAGTCGATTATTTCGAATTTGATGCCCTTTTAATTACTCATGATCACTCAGATCATACAAAGCAATTGAGAATGTTTAGGCATCTACCAATCTATTCACCTTCAGAGATTGCATATGAATATGAGTTGGTTGTACCTTATGAATCTTTTGAGATTCATCATTTAAAGATTACACCATTAAAAACATCACATGATGCTGAATATTCAGTTGGATATGTGATTGAAGATGGTGTGACTAAACTTATCTACATGACTGATACGGGTTATGTAAGAGAGTCTGATTATGAATATCTTAAGGGGGCTGATCATTACATCCTTGAAAGTAATCATGATCCAGAGTTGTTGATGCAAACCAATCGTCCTTACTATCTAAAACAAAGAATACTATCTGATACAGGTCACCTTTCTAATGATAAAGCAGGAAGGGTTCTGGCTCAGGTTGTAGCCAAAAATACTAAATCCATCACTTTAGCCCACATGAGCCTTGAGGCTAACACTGAGGCTGTGGTTTTGGATACTATAGTAAAACACTTAGAACACATTGATCATCAAGACATCGTGATTCAAGTGGCCAAACAATTTGAAATTGTAAGTGGAGGGAATGTCAATGAAATCAAGTAAAAAAGAAATATTTTTATTAATTGTAATTGCTGCTTTATTAACATCTAATTTTTATGTGAGTCATTTACTCTATAAGAAAGATACAAACCCGCAAGTACAAGAATCAGGTGGTAATGTAACTCAAGGAGTTATGGATATTTCTTCTGACATTACTCAGCTGGTAGAAAAAACACAAAATAAAGTAGTATCAGTTATTAATGTTAAAGGTGAACAACAAGTTGGTTCAGGATCAGGGGTTGTTTATAAAAATAGCAATGGTCGAATCCTTATTGTTACCAACCATCATGTTATTGATGGTGGAACAGGTGCTATTGTTCGATTCTCAAATGGACAAGAAATAGAAGCTAAACTTTTAGGAAGTGATCAGTTTACAGATCTTGCTTTATTAGAAGTTATGGCGGATATGGATGTAGAACCATTTGCAATGGGTGATTCAACTAAAACTAAAGTAGGAGAATACGTTATCGCTATAGGGAGTCCCTTAGGCGTTGAATTTGAGAATTCGGTAACCTACGGTATCATTTCTGGTGTAAACCGCCTTGTGCCCGTTTCAACGGATGCCTCAGGGAAATCTGATTGGGATATGTTGGTTTTACAAACCGATGCTGCAATCAACCCTGGTAACTCAGGTGGTGCATTAGTAAATATGGCTGGAGAATTAATTGGAATTAACTCATTAAAATTAGCTTCAAATAATATTGAAGGAATGGGATTCTCAATTCCAGTAAGTGAAATGATTCCGATCATTCAACAAATTGAAGAAACGGGTAAAGTAGCTTATCCAATTATTGGTGTAAGTATGATATCTGTTGGTGATTTATCACCATTCTCAAGACAAAAGTATGGGCTGGATGATTCCATCGATAAGGGAATCCTAGTCGTTGAAGTGACTCCTTTAAGTCCTGCAGAATCTGCGCGAATCGTTGCAGGTGATGTTATTAATAAATTTGAAGATTTAGAAGTGAGTGATTTTAAAGCATTCCGTAAGAAATTATACGAATATCGTCCAGGGGATAAAGTGACCCTAACGATTACACGTGATAATAAAGTTATTGAAGTTGAGGTAGTATTAGGTGATTAAAGTTATTGCCATTGGACGAATTAAAGAGAAATCCATGGTGGCGATGATTTCTGAGTTTACCAAAAGGATGAAGACCATTCATCCTTTGGAAATCATCGAGCTGAATAATTCAAATAAACCAGAAGGAGAAGTCAATTCGATCATTGAAGATGAGAGCCAACGCATTATGGCAAAATTGACCCCTAAAGATTTTGTAATCTTGTTAGACCTAAAAGGAAAGGATGTATCCTCTCCTGCTATGTCTGAATACCTGATGGATAAGTTGGATAAAAGTTTACCGGTGACTTTCATAATAGGAGGATCACATGGTGTTTCGCAGGAATTAAGAGACCGCTCTCATTACCTTTGGAAGTTATCTAATTTGACGATGCCCCATCAATTTGTAAGGGTTTTACTAGTAGAACAGATATATCGTATGTTTATGATAAGAAATAAGCATCCTTATCATAAGTAATGATACTAAACGATTGAAATGTACAAGTAAATAGTATAGAATTAAGAAGAAAAGTAGGAGGTACTACCATGAAAGAAGTTACAGTAACAGTTATCGATCCAGTAGGATTACACGCTAGACCAGCAACAGTAGCAGTAAATGCAGCAAGCAAATTTAAAAGCGAAATCAAAATTGCTTATAAAGGAAAAGCTGTAAACATGAAATCAATTATGGGTGTGATGTCATTAGGAATCCCAACTCAGTCAGAAATCGTTATTTCTGCTGAAGGTGAAGATCAAGATGACGCAGTAGCAACAATCGTTGATGTTCTAAAAACTCAAAAAGTTATTGGATAATTTATAATAATCGTAGAAGCAAGGCTTCTACTTTTTTTTACTGGAGGACACTATGAAATTAGAAAATTGGAATCGTTTAGCAAGTATTGACCCAACTATCAAAGAAGCAATGGGTTCATTAAGTGAAGAGTCTTTTCAAGATTCGTTTTATAAATCGTTAGAATTCGGAACTGCGGGTATGCGCGGCATATTGGGTGTAGGTCCAAATCGTATGAATATTTATACGGTAGCTAAAGCATCTCTTGGTTTTGGAAAGTATTTGTTGGAAACATATGAAGGTTTTGATAAAAAGATAGCAATTGCTTATGATAATCGACACATGTCCCTAGAGTTCGCTCAGGTGGCTGCAAAAGTATTATCTCAAATGGGAATTGCATCCTATATCTTTGATCAACCACGACCAACCCCGGAGCTCTCATTTGCCGTTGCGCAAATGGAGTGTATTGGTGGAATTGTCATTACTGCATCCCATAACCCTAAAGAATATAATGGCTTTAAGGTTTATGATGAAAAAGGGTGTCAGTTAGTAGACCATAAGATCGCTCGAGTCATTGAATTAATTCAAGAACATGAAGATGAAACAACAGTTGTTTTTGATCAAGCGATTGAATCATTAATCCACTGGATTCGAAGTGATTACGATGAGATCTATAAAGAGGCTGTTAAGACCGTGCAACTAAGATCACAAGATCCAAAAACCATCAAGATTGTATTTTCATCACAACATGGAACTGCATATCCTATCATGAGTGATTTGTTTAAGGATTGTGGCTATGATGTTATCGTTGTTGAAGAGCAAAAATCATATGATCCAGACTTCTCAAATACTGAAACACCTAACCCTGAAGATAAAGCCAGTTATAATTTAGCGATAGAGTACGCTAAAAAACATGATGCAGACATGGTTCTGTCTTGCGACCCTGATGCGGATCGTATGGGTATTGTTGTGAAACATAATGGAGAATTTGTTTACCTAACAGGTAACCAAGGAGGCTCCATATTACAAGAGTACTTATATATGAGTCTTATCGAAACTAAAACCATGCCTTCAAACCCAGTTATGTACAATACAGTTGTAACATCTGATTTAGGTGAGAAGATTGCTAATAACTATGGTGTTAAAGTTGAAAAGACTTTAACGGGCTTTAAATATATTGGTGAGAAAATCCAAGAAGCTAAACTATCAGGTGAAAGTAATTTTGTATTTGGTTATGAAGAGAGTTATGGTTATCTATTAAAAGACTTTGCAAGAGACAAAGATGCTATTCAAGCATGTCTATCTCTAGCTGAGGCAGCAAACTACTATAAAGCTCAATCTAAGACACTAGTTGATGTTCTTGATGAACTCTATGAAAAATATGGAGCTCACCATGAAGAAACCATCGCGTATTCATTTGTTGGAGCAGAAGGTTTAGAGAAGATTCAAACCATTCTAAAAACGTTCAGAGAATCTAAGGTTGAATCAATCAGTGATATTAAAGTCTCTTACTTTGATGACTTCCTTAAATCAAAAAGAAGTACTGGTGAAAACTTAGATTTCCCTAAATCCAATGTATTGAAATATGTACTGGAAGATGGATCTTGGATTGCTATTAGACCTTCTGGAACAGAACCTAAATTAAAAATATATTACTGTATCGTTGCTGCTACATTAGACCAAGCTCAAAATAAATTCAAAGCGATACACGCTGAAGTTGAAAGGCTTGCTCAAATATAATAAGGAGACCCTATGATACATTTAGTAGAACCCCATCAGGATTATTCTGAAACTATTCAAAACTATAAAGATGCATATTTTGAATATAATCCTGATACTTTAGTAAATGGTATTCCAGGTTCAGCTTACCTTGTTGGCTACGATCATATTTCTGAGTGGATTCAAGCTTGTTATAACCAGAAGCATAGTAATAAACTAGCGGCAGGGCGTGTTAATGCTTCAACTTTCCTAACTATTGATTCTGATACGGATGAAATGGTGGGCATTGTCAATATACGCCATCAACTCAATGATTACCTTAAACAAGTTGGTGGCCATATTGGTTATAGTGTTAAGCCTGATCATTTCAGATGTGGTATAGGTAAAGCACAACTTAAATTAGCTCTAGCTTATTGTAAAGATGATTTGAATCTTAACCAAGTATTAATCACCTGTGATGATGATAATCAGCCTTCTGCTGCAACCATCAAATCTTTAGGTGGTCAGCTTGAAGATACAGTTGAATTTGAAGGTGAGATGGTTCGCCGCTATTGGATCACATTGTATTAGGATAATATCTTAAGATAGTAATTCCAGATAGACTTGTGTGAACGCTTACATTATGGTATATTATGCATGTCATAGATATACTTTCTTTTCTAGTTAGAGTCCCTCCATCAGGGACTCTTTCTTGTTTGTTGGGCATGTTGCCGAGCCGATGGGTTGAAAGACACCCTACCACCTCACTACAAAATATGGAAGGTAAGCTGTAAGCAAGGGCATTGTTGG
>JBGXRX010000120.1:0-9965 GCA_041811795.1 Erysipelothrix sp.
AGGTTCTTTCCATTATTGTTACCGTATTATTCTATATAGTAGTAGGATCATTATTAGTTTGGTTGTTCCTTAAAGGGGTTAATGCTATTGCAGCCTTTGCTGAGAGTTTCCCAGCATTCTACAGTTCGCTGTATTAATGAAAGTGTGGAAATGTCATATTTATTGAAAGTATTTATAGTCCAAAGTACCCATTTAAGTGGGTATTTGATGGTTTTTAAATATAAATCGAAAAGATTAAATCTTTTATGCAAAAAGACTTTCCTTTTAGATTTCATAATGCTATAATCTATGAGCAGTAAGAAGTGGTCCAGTGGTGTAGCGGTTAACATGCCTGCCTGTCACGCAGGAGATCGCGGGTTCGATCCCCGTCTGGACCGCCATTAAAGATAATCAACCAAGTCGAGAGACTTGGTTTTCTTTTGGCTATCTTTACACTACTATATCCTATAGAATAGAAGCAAAGGAGATAACGATGAAACACCACTATTTTGAAATAATTGATGATACACAGTTACCCGATTTAATTAAGGAGTCCTTTGAGGATGAATTTGAGATGGCTCATTTAAGACATATTAATGGTCAACTCTATCTTGTTTTGAATTTCCCTTCACTTGAACAAAGTGATCGTACAATCTGTATTCAAGCTGATGATAAGGAGTTAAACCTTTATGCACCAGTGACACTGAAAGATTTATTAGACAACTTTAATTCACTAACAGAAATCATGATGGGAATTGTTACCCACTATGAAATTATTACTAAAGGTATTTATAAAAAGGTTGAGTCTTATGAGAGTAATGTTGAAAGCTTGGTCGACAAGGATCATGTCTTAGGACTTTATCAACTTCAAAAACAAATGATTATCATTGAAAGTGAAGTTCAATCATTGGATAACATTCTTACAACCATTCGTGATAGTCACTCAAAAGGACTTTACAGAGAAGAGGATCTAACTGATTATGCTTCAATCTTTATTGAAACCAATCAAATCTCTTCTAACATTAAAGTTTATCGAATGATGATAGAAACCCTTCTAAACTCTTCAGAAAGCCTGTTTTCTAATAGTCTGAATGAAACGATGAAACGTTTGACATCCATTACTTTGATATTCTCTGTACCTATATTTATGACAGGATTCTTTGGAATGAACATTGATATACCAGGACAAAGACACCCACTCATATTACTCTTCATATTAGTTTCTTCCACGGTCTTGATGTGGATTGCTACTATCTATATGAAAAAGAAAGATTTACTGTAAAAAAACTCCACTAGGGAGTTAGAATTCCATGCTGACACTTAAGACCTTACCCAGTATTTTAACAGGAAGGCTTTGAACTTCAGATGGTGTAAAGTATTGCGTTTCGTAACTAGGATTTGCTGCCTCAAGGATCAGCAAGTCCTTTTTTATTATAATCTTCTTGATGGTAACTTCCTCATCCTCAATTAGAATTAGAGCAATATCACCAGATTGGACGGAAGACGTTTGTTTGATAAGGACATAGTCTCCATCATGAATACGTGCATTGATCATGGAATCCCCTACTACTTCTAAATAATAATCGCCGCGATCATAGTCTTCTTTGGATACTTCAAGATAATCATCGTACTGTGGATTTACCAAATGAGAGTAACCAGCTCTAACACTACCTAGTACAGGTTTGAAGAATCGATGTTTTAGATAATCTTCAACATCAATATTAAAGAGTTTGGATAAGCTCTCTTTTTTATCTGCTTGAATGTTTTTGATGGCCCCTGATTCCCAGCGCGATACAGTTGATTTACTGACGCCACAAAAATCACCCACCTCTTCAAGTGAGTAGCCATTCTTTGATCGATAGATTCCAATTAATTCTGCAAGTGTCATATAAGATACCTCTTTCATACTATTTTAACAAAATTATGCAATGTTTGACAAGGTAGCATTGCTTAAGTTGCATAATTACCTTGATATATGCAACATTGCTTTGTATAATGGAAGAAAAGGAGGGTATCATGAGAGAAAAAATAATATTACATATCGATATCAACCATTGTTATGCTCAAATGGAAGAAGCAAGACACCCTCAATTGAAAGATGTTCCTATGTGTGTTGGCGGTAGTGAAAAGACCCGTTCAGGGATTGTTTTAGCACGTAATCTACATGCTAAGAAGTTTAAAGTTACTACTGCAGAACCTTTACGAGATTCTTTTAAGAAATGCCCTCAATTAATTGTTATTCAACCTGATTATGATTACTATCAATATACAGCAGATAGAGTTAAGGATATTTATAGAGAGTATACAGATTTAGTTGAGTCCTTTGGTATTGATGAAGCATGGGTTGATTTAACTCACTCTTGTCATCTATTTGGAACACCTATAGAAGTAGCACAGGAAATTCAGCAAAGAGTTCTTGATGAAATTGGATTAACTGTTTCTATCGGACTTAGTTATAATAAAATATTTTCAAAACTAGGGTCGGATTATAGAAAGCCAGCTGGACTGACAGTCATTACTAAAGATAACTTTAAGAAAATTGTATGGCCTTTACCATGTCAGGATTTACTTAATGTAGGACCATCTACACAAAAGCACTTAAACGCGATGCAGATATATACCATTGGAGACATTGCTCAAGCAGACCCGATAACACTGGACAAACAACTGGGTAAGATGGGAGCTATCTTATGGAACTATGCCAATGGATTGGAAGATAGTGATGTTTCTATTGATCGTCCACAAGCTAAATCAATCGGCAATGGAATTACACCACCTAAAGATATGACATCATTTGATGAGACTAAATTAGTACTCTATGTCCTTACAGAATCTATATGTTCTCGCATGAAGGAAGCAGGATTGATGGCCAGTGTGATAGCACTACGTATGAGGGATACTAACCTAATTACCATCTCTCGACAAATCACACTACAATATCCAAGCCATGTGGTTGGAGAGATTATGCCTGTTGTCTTACAACTCTTAAAAGATAACTATTACTTCACTAAGCCCCTAAGAAGCATCACCATAACCGGTTCAAAAATGGTAAGTGCACTCAAGCAAAACCAAATCAATATGTTTCAAGAGGAACACAGACCCAACCAAGAACTCAATCTTGATAATGTCATGGATGACATTAGGGATCAATTTGGACATGACTCCATCAAACGAGCCAATATGTTATTAAGAGAAGATTTGACGGGATTTAACCCCAAGGGTGAACACACAATATTCCCTGGAGGATTTCAAAAATGACCCAACTCTACAAGAAATATATCGATGTTATCGTAAGATTTGATAAGTACGGTACCATCGTTCCACTATCTATCATTTTTGATAGTCACCAATTCCCCATTGGTCGCATACTTGAAATTAAACAAAGTAATTCTAGAGTGGGTGGCAATGGTGTATTATACAAATGTAAAATTCAACATCAAATTAGACATCTCTATTTAGAACGCAATCGATGGTTTATAGAATCTACTAAACCTTAAGAAAAGACTGACCCATTGGATCAGTCTCTTTTTTTCATGTATTTACTCATATCAGTTGCTAACTCAACATCCATATCATGAATGATTGCTTGAGCTAAACGATAACCTATTAGGGGTCCAGAGGTCAGCCCAGAACTTCCTAATGCACTTGCAGCATAAATGTCCTTTAAACCAGTAACAGGCCCGTAGAAGGGATTGAAATCACTTGAATGAGCTCTTGTACCTACTCGACTAGAGTATTCTTTTCCTTCTAAGAAGGGCAAATATTCTAAAGCTTCTTCATAGAGTCTTTGAGCTACAGTAGAGTCAGGACTTAAATCAAACCCCTTCTCTTTTTCATGGCTGGCACCTACTATTATAGAACCTCTTAAATCAAACATAATATCCAACTCCCCTTGAGGAATAATATAAGGATAATGTTTAGCATCAACATCAAACATATTCTTAAATTCAATCAGTTGTCCTTTTTGTGGATAAACATCAATATCAAAGTTCAGATCCTTAAACACATCATTAATCCAAGCACCAGAAGAAACTATGACAGCATCATACTCAACACCATCAATAACTTTAGGTAAGTGAGAATTCAAATAGACTTTCTTATCAATGACTTCAGCACCACAAGACTTAGACTTTTCTTGAAGTGCCTTAACCATAAGGGCACCATCTACACAAGCAGCACCTGTAATATGAAGTGCTTGATCAATTTCTACTCCATCCATAAGATGTTGTGCTAATGCTTCTCCTGCAAGTATAGATACATGACCCATAGAATCTTGAGCCTGAGCTCTAGATTGAGCAAGGTTTAATAACTTCTCAGGATTTTGATGGAGTAACAAAGCGCCTGATTTAGAGTAAAAGTCATCTTGTTCAAGATCACTTATTAACTCATTATAGAAATCAGCCCCTTTTTCAACCAACTGATACCATTCTTTGTTTCTCCTTTGACTAACCCAGGGACAAATGATTCCAACAGCAGCAGATGTTGCTTGCCCTTGTGATTGATCAAAGAGAGTAACATTAATACCAGATTTACTGAGATAGAAGGCTGCAACTGATCCTACAATCCCCCCACCAATTATTGCTACCTTTTTCATAATTACCCCCTCATATTACATTTTCTTAATTAATATACGATTAGATGTCTCGACAAAGACCTCCAGTGTATTATACCATGATAGTAGAAGGACCTATAAGTGCTGATGGAACAATCGAAGCACTTACATGACTAATTACGGTGAATTTACTTTCATAAATTGGCACTGAGCCACTATAGATTGGGCCTAAGACACATCATAATATAATAATTATTAGGCACATTACAGAGCTTTACTTATATAAAACTGAAATCTATGCTATAATGTAGATTGTATTCGGAGGGAAGAGCGTGATTAACTTGCAACAAATAGTTACTAATAATAGTATTGATGAAATACATAACATCAATCATTCTGAATTGCCTTCTTTAATACAATTGGCACTCAGCGAAAGTGCTTGTGAAATAGCTGATAAAGCATTAGATAAATTGAAAGATATTAACTCAATGGTTGATGGTTCAATTGAAGGTTGGCAAATGCCATTATTGCACATTGCAATTACTTCAACATTAATGAATTCAAGATTTCCAAGACCAGCAGCAGAAGGACCAAAAAATGATGGTTCAGTATTTGAATCTCAGTTGGCAATTCTTAAAAAAATCATTGCGATGGGAGCAGACATGAGTGCAGAGGATACTTATGGAAACCTACCTGTCATGCGTGCCGTATTGGATGCATTAGCAATTGACCTTAGCATTACTGATGATGAATTTGACGAAGATGTAGAGACCGTCTTTGGATTACTGATCGACAGTGGATGTGACATAAAAGAAAAAACACAAACGCGTCAGTCTGTGCTTGAAATGTTTAGGAATAATGTTGTATTAACTTATTTCCCACAGTAACCCTAGGGTTACTTTTCTTTTGAAGGAGAAACCTAATCTGGTTTCTCCTTTTTTCATCAAAAATATTACTAGGATCAAGAATTAATCCAAATACCTTATCTTAAGATATTATCCTACACCCTCTAAGGGAATAGCATTTTTTTATTACTCGTCATCCCCTAATCCTATAATTACTAAAACTAAACCAATTAATGAAGCAATCATTCCTAAGATGATTGTTATACTGGTTGGTAAAGAAGTGAGCTGAAAACCAATAATTATAAGTGCCAAACCTAAAACTTGTAATCTTTCTAGCTTTACCATATCTATTCTTACCCTTTCAAGTTGTATTCTACATAGTATAAATTAATAAGTCTGAACTAAACAAGATGTTTAAACAATAACATTCTTCCTTTTAAATTAATCAATATCATATTTTAATAATAGCACATATAATTTAGAATCTAGGTTTATTGTAAAGATAGTTGAATTAGAGTGATTCGATTTAAGTTAAATTACCAGAGTTTATCCCAATTACTCAATACCCATACATAAAAACCGCAGTTTGTTATGAATAAGCATTCTCCGGTTTCCACTCTATTCAATATAATAACACCATCAAGATCTGAGTATTTTATTAGACTTTGACCAGGAGCAATATAATCTTCAAATAAACCTGTAGCGACATTCTCTTTTTGTAGTTTAAATCCAACATTAACTAAAGCTATTTTGTTAAACTATCTTTTTTGACAATCTTGATTGATCCATTAACAGATCCTTTAGCACCACTGCTGATGGTGTCGATAGTATCCTTTCCTGTCTTTAATGATTGGTCTTCTACCATATCATCATAGGTCATATAAATTTTATTATCATATGATCCAACGTCATCTGCTCTTGATTTTATTTCAATTAAAAGTTCTATATATTGCTTACTATTATCAATTCCAAAATACTTATCTTCTAATTGATTTAAGTGTACCTCAGCCCCATCAGCAGACATCTTGTAAAACCCTACAAGTTGGCTTCTGAGGTATACTTTGCATCATCTTCTGGATATAACTCATACCCTAAACCAGGTAAATCTTTATAAGAAATAATCACTCGACTTTCATCGTAGACCCCGATTGTTGGTTTATCCGCATTTTTCACTTCTGTCTCAAATTCTTCATAGGTCATTTCAACAGAACTAACATCTATACGACCAACAATAGATGGATCTTTCTGATCAACTTGAAGATTGACAGTATTATTTGAAGCAGTGTTTGCACCATCATTTGAGGCTAAACGGAAAACTCCATAAAGATTAATACTAGAAGCATTCGTACGAAGACCATCAACTAAATCATCATAGATCATTAAATTCTTCATATCAGGTTTCTCACCTGTATTGTAATACTTGATACCTGCTGTTTGATTTATTCTAGCCCACCAACTAATACCACCTTCAGTTCGATTCGCAACTCCATATTTTGTCAAATCTTTTTGATTCCCCGCATCTACAGGATCCCAATTAAAATCTGTACCTACCTCAACATCGCTATTGATCCCATCAATAATAGTGACATCTTCACCACTTAGCTTAACTTCACCACTACCTCTAAAATAAACACCTTCTAAGCTGTCGATATCGTTAACAGTCTCATTAAAGGTATAAACAACCTTAGCGCCCCGTCAACATTTACAATTCTATAAGTACTAATCTCAATAGATTCTTCTAGACCATTTCTTCCAACTATGGCAGTCAATGGAATATCTTTATTTTGAGATGAAAAAGAGAAGTGTACACCTGATGGTAGTATAAATTCAAAATTTCCTGGATAACTAGGTTTACCAGTAAACTCTGCATCTATATCAATGGAGAAGCCGTCCTTCTCACGAATGACAATTGGACTTCCATCCTCATTGGTCAAGAGTTCATAATCTTTTATAATCGGAACATGATCCCAATTTGATTTACTAATTCCAAAACTAGTCAGCTTTTCGTCATTACAAATGAGTTATCAGCATCTACTTTCGTTACCGTAATTAAGGTAAGAAGCAAACTGACAAGTACAATTAATACTTTTTTCATAATGAACTTTCCATTCTCCTTAGAGTTCTATATAACTAAAAGACAAAATGTCAATATACGGTTCATTTCTATAGGTTAAATTTTGAAATGTTAGTATTTAATAGCAAAAAGAGCCCGTTTTCTAGATTAAAAGTTATCAACTAAATCTAGATCAAGGCTCTTCGTGTTAACAATTGTATTATCTCTTAGTGTTCATAAGTGATTTTTAGACAAAAAAAAAACTGTAACAAGAGCAACTTATTAAAGTCACTCCTATTACAGCTTTGCTAACTATTTACTGTAAGCAACTACTCCACGACAGATTGTGTGGAATACATTGATATCTTCATCAACGATAACGATATCAGCATCTAAACCAACAGCGATTGATCCTTTACGATCAGTAATCCCAAGGTGTAATGCTGAGTTGTAAGAAGACATCTTAACAAGATCTTCCATTGAAGCCCCTGTAAATTCTTTTAAGTTTCTAACAACAAAGTCCATCTCAGCTACTGAACCAGCAAGTGAACCCGTTTCAATACGGCATTCTTTACCAATCTTAGTAACTTCTTGACCACCCAAGTCATATTTCCCATCAGGTAATCCTTTAGCACGCATTGCATCTGTAATGGCAATAACATGATCAACACCTTTAATTTGTACCGTAGCTTTAACTGAATCTGGATGTACGTGTACACCATCTACAATTAACTCAGCTTTTAAAGCACTTGATACAAATCCTGCAGTCACTGCACCTGGATTTCTGTGGTGATGCGGTGTCATTGCATTATGGAAGTGTGTTAAGTTAGAAAGCCCTTGAGGAATTTCTCTCATAATATCTTCATAGTAAGAATCTGTATGTCCAGCAGATGGAATAACATTCTTAGATCTTAAGTAAGATGTAAATCCTAGTTCAGCTTCTTCTGGTGCATAAGTAATCATACGAATACGATTTTTTGATGCAGCATAGAAGGTATCAAAATCTTTAACTGAAGGTTTTAATACGAATGCTGGGTTTTGTGCCCCAACATGTTTTTTTGAAATAAAAGGCCCCTCTAAGTGAATCCCAACAATTTCAGCTTCACCTGGCTTGTTGTCATTTTCAGCGTATTCTGCAATAACTTCCAGTGCTTTAGATACCGCTTCAACCGATTGTGTCATCGTTGTAGCAAGGTAACTTGTTGTTCCCTCTTTAGGAATAAAACGTGCAATTGTAGATACAGCTTCAGTCGTTGCATCCATATTATCCGCACCAAATGCACCATGAATATGTTGATCAATAAAACCTGGTAATACATTATTACCTTGTGCATCAATTGTTTCCCCATCATGATGAGGAACAAATTCCATTGAACCTACATCAACGATCGTTTCTTTATCAATAAGGACATAACCGTTATCGATTACACGATCTTGTAAATAAATTTTTCCGTTTGTAATTAACATACTTGGACCTCCGTGACCATACCATAATTATATCACTAGTCACTTATAGAAAACAGTTATCACCTTGCAATTATCGACTATTGAAGGTAAAATTAAGCGGAAAGAAGGTATATTATGAAAGTATATATTGTTGAAGATATGAATGCAGGAGCAGAATTAGGCTACACTCTAATCCGTAAAGAATTTGACCAAGGAAACCTTAATGTTTTTGGTTTAGCAACAGGAAGCACACCTGTTACATTGTATAAAAGATTTACTGAAAGTGACATTGATTTCTCAAACACGATCGCAATTAACCTTGATGAATATATCGGGATTGGTCATGACCACGAACAATCTTATGACCACTTCATGCGTCAAAACTTATTCAATGCAAAACCATTTAAAAAAACTTACTTACCTGATGGATTAAATGAAGATGCAGCGGCAGAATGTGCAGCATACGATGCAATCATTAAAGAAAATCCTATCGATGTTCAAATCTTAGGAATCGGATCAAATGGACACATCGGTTTTAACGAACCAGGTGCATCATTTGACTCATACACAGAAAAAGTGGCTCTTGCTCCGGAAACAATCCAAGCAAACGCACGTTTCTTTGATAGCATTGATGAAGTTCCAAAATTTGCATACTCAATGGGAATCAAGTCAATCCTAGGCGCTAAGAAAATTGTTCTATTCGCTTATGGTGCAGCTAAAGCAGATGCAATCTACAAAATGTTAGAGGAAGCTCCAACTACAGATTTACCAGCATCAGCACTACAAAACCATGATGATGTTATTGTTATTATTGATAAAGAAGCAGCTTCTAAACTAGACGCTTCAAAATACAACAACTAATTACTATTATTAATTAAGCATTTCCTTCAGGAAGTGCTTTTTTAATGCAAAAAGAAGGCCTAAGCCTTCTTTACAAATTCTGATTTTAAACTCATTGCACCGAATCCATCGATTCTACAGTCAATATTGTGGTCAGAATCTACAAGTTTAATATTTTTAACTTTAGTTCCTAACTTGACAGGTTGGCTTGCGCCTTTAACCTTTAAATCTTTAATAACGATGATATCAT
>JBGXRX010000121.1:0-18502 GCA_041811795.1 Erysipelothrix sp.
CATTAGTATAATAGTAACATATTTAAGCCTTTATTCCTATTTATTCGGACCCTTGAAAAGTCTGTTTTGAAGTATACTGGATGCCGTATTCAAGATATACATCTCCATTAGAATAGTTACTAAAATGGATCCATATGTAAATATAATAGTTATATTATAAGCCAGTTGAGGAGCATGTTCTTTGATGAAGGTAATTCTATCTTCAATAGATACACCAAAATAAACACTAAAAAATCTGATCATGATGAAATAAGCTAAACTCATACTAAAAAACAAAATCAAATTCCTCTTCAGGAATGCATAGCTTTGTTTTTGAGTATAAATCATAATAAGTCCAATCAAACCAAAACATACAGTAGATATAATTGCAGGTAAAAGACCATTGAATATAAAGCTTGCAACAATCATAGTAAAATACACGGCTACACTTTCCTTCAGTGAAAACTTAGTTCCATAAACAACTAGGTGGATAGGAATAATTAAAGAAAACAAAAAACCTAAGTTCCCTAATAGTAAACGGTCTGCTAGTAAAATGATTGAAGCCAGGCCTACGACCATAGCACCATAGGTGACTGATTTAACACTATTCATATAAAACACTCCTTAAATAAAAGAAAGCCCTCCAATGCGGAGAGCTTTTACTGATTAATTTTCTGAAACGAATGGTAACAAAGCCATGTGACGTGCGCGTTTGATTGCGATCGCTAATGGACGTTGGTATTTAGCTTTAGTTCCTGTTACACGACGAGGAATAATTTTCCCGTTAGATGAAACGAAACGTTTTAGTAATTCAACATCTTTGTAGTCAATTTCAGTTACTTTATTCTTTGTAAAGTAGCACACTTTTCTACGTGGGCCACGGAATTTTTTGAATGACATAATGAATCTCCTTTGCTAGAATGGAAGATCGTCACTAGTAATATCAAGAACCGGCTCATCATCATTAGAGTATGTTGGCGCTGGGCTAGGACTTGCTTGGTATGATTGCTCAAATGCCACAGGTCTTGCTTGTTCTCTTTGTGCACGAGATTCTAGAGCCTGAACGCGTTCAGCCACGACATCTTGTGTATATACTTTTTTACCAGTTGTATCTTCATAACTACCCGATTGGATTCGACCTTCAACACTAATCAAACTACCCTTAGTTAAGTAAGTTGACATAAAGTCAGCAGTTTGTTCCCATGCAACACAATTTACAAAGTCAGTTTGATCTTTATTAAATTGTCTGTTAATCGCTACTGAGAAACTCAATACTGATTTACCTGTTGCTGTTTTGCGAAGTTCTGGGTCACGAGTAAGACGACCCACTAATACTGTACGGTTAACCATTTGTATTCACCTCTATTCTTGTCCATCTAAACGAACAATCATGAAACGAAGAACATCGTTATTGATTCGAGTTAAACGATCAAATTCGTTTAATGCTTTATCGTCTGATGTAAAGTTAGTTACAACGTAGTAACCTTTTGTTAAATCTTTGATTTCATATGCTAATTCTCGTAATCCCAACTCGTCGACAGAATCGATAGTTGCTCCATTGTCAGAAAGAATCGTGTGTAATTTTTCAATTACAGCTGAACGAGCTTCTTCATCTAATGATGGTTTTACGATGTACATTAATTCATATTTACGCATGTGTACACCTCCTTTTGGTCTATGGCCTTTACAGGCAAGGATAGTTTTTTATTATCCATCTCCAAGTATAACAAAGCTTAGAACGAATGTAAACTAATACATCTCTATTAAGTATAAGGAAAAGAAGCTTCTCCCTAAGCTTCTTTTAATAAAAATCTAACGTTTCTAATATCGCCTTCAACGCATTTAATACGTTGATCAGATACTGCTGATACAATCTCAGCATCATCCAGGCAATTGATGCCCTTTTGAATTGCCTTTTTATAGCAGTCAATGATGAATGAAGTATCATAAGCTTGAGGTGTCTCAAGGATAACAAGGTCTTTGTTATCTACTTCTTCAACTAAATAACCATCCACTACTTTTCTCACTGAGCTACTTGCTTTATGAGCTAATACACAGGCCTTCTCCCCAACAGAACCTGCCAGTAATCGATCAATTAAGAATTGCTTAATCCAAGGTCTAACACCATCATGAATTAAAACAAGATCTTCCCCAACCGCTGTTAAACCGATAAGAACAGATTCCTGTCTTGTCGATCCTCCCTTAACATAAACGATTTTTCCACTTTCACTTGCTCTAACAACCTGTGTCATATCAGCAGCACTTGTTACGATTACAATTTGCTGACATTTTTCATCATCCATAAATACTGAAATTGATTGATTTAAAACTGAATTTGAGTTGTTAAAAGATGCATGTGCTTTAGCATAACTTAAACCTTGGCCAGCTTGTTTTCCAGCTGCAACTATTAGTACTGAATATTTCATATGTCCCCCACCTTTTCGAATATTTTAGCATAAACGTGACTTTATTAAAACTTATATTATCTTATATATCACAAAGTTACATATATATAAAAACTCGACCGGAGCCGAGTTTAGATTGAAGATGATATTTCAATCATCTTTGTATTGGTATTATTGTATGTTTTTCGATATACCAAAGGTTCCCCACGTTTGCTTCTAATGATAGAGTTGACAACAATAATGGGTGTTCCTATTTTCATTTCCAAAAGATTTGCATACTTAATTGGGACGAGTTCAGGATTAAACACATGGTGAATGGTACCTTGTGCATCAACGAAATCGTTGAATACTCGCCACTTTGCCATATTATTCACTTCCTTGTCGGTAAGATTGTTCCTCTTAATATAGATCTCCTCTACACCAATTGGATCCTTACCTTCTAGTTTTAAGCGAATCATCCTAACAATTGAATCGTGTTTTGAAATATTTAATGCTCGCCACACCTCTTCACTCGAGCTGGTCTTAACATCAAAGTAAATCATGGAGTAATGAATATCATCACCTATGTCAGCTAATGTATTCTTTTGGTGAACGACTTTATCCGCAATAAATGTCCCACGGTTAGAGTCACGATATAAGACACCCTCTTCAACTAGAGCATCAATTGCTTTACGAACAGTCATCCTACTGGCAGAAAAATGCGCAGCAAGATCACGTTCACTCGTAATGGCACTATGAACTTCCATAGGTTCTATGATTTCGATTATTTCTTCTTTTATTTTTATATATAAAGGTTTATTCATAGAACCCTCCTTTCAAAAAATTAATCTTGTAGGAATGCGAAAGGTCTCCATGGTTTAATAAATTCCATAAGAACATGTTCATTTTCCGGAATACGTCCAATAACATTTTTACGACCATCATTTGGCATATCTTCAAGCACGATATGAATCTCACCTTTATATCGACTGTAGTTATCATTAACAACGACAACGTCTCCTCGTTTTAAATCTCGAGTATTTTCAGGTGTGACTGATAGATCTGCATAAGTTACACGAGGCATTGTTGAACGCGCCATGTAGCTACTCATATCACCACGAACATGGTGATAATGTTCATAAACAATTTTTCTTTCAGTTTCTTGTAATTCTTTTTCAAAATCAATTTTGAAAGTAAGAATTCCTGGATGAATCTTAGCGCACGTTTCTAATTCTTCATCTGATGCATATGCGTTTGCAATTATTATATCATCAACTCCTTGAGTTGCAATAAGATGTCTCATCTGAACATCGATTGGTAAATCACGGTGCATTTCTAATGTACATAAACCTTCATTTACAGGCCATGGTCCAAAGGTATCTTTGTTTTGACTGGAAACAAATGCAGCAACCGGTAGGTTATTACGACGAACAATCTCGTTACATAAATTAAAGTGTTCAACACTTAATCCTGTATATCGTTGTGGATAAAAGTTGTGACATGTAATTAGCGTTTCTGGGTTAGGGTAGTGTAACATGATATCATCAATGGCACCATCTCCCATACTTGAGTTTAATTCAATTTTTAAGCCTTCTTTATTGAATGTCATTTGGCTCACTTGACCTGCTGAGAAAGCAACATCAAGTCTAATTCCAGCAACATTCATTGCTTTAAAGAAACTTAAATCATCATAAGATAAATTAAATTGTTGAAAAATGTTTGGAGCAACATCGAGAATAACTTCCATGTTGAGATCCGCTGCTAAATCAGTAATTTGACGATACTCTGTAATTACTTCTTCTTGCGTTTTTTCACCGACCGCTAATAAATCCATGAATATTCTAGAAAATCCTGCACTTGCAGCCTTCTTTACATATTCAATATCTCTTTCAATTGGGAAATGTCCCACGTAAATTGAAATACCTAATCTTGCCATTTGTAAGTCCTCTTCCTTTAAATAAAAATGATTTTGAATTATTGGTTCAAAATCATCTCTAAACGGTCTAAGGTTAACTTAGCCGCCTTGTTAATTTTTCGTTTTGATAATCTTGACATCAACTTATAGTTTAATGAATTTGATTTTTTCTCTGACTCAAAATCTTCAGAGTATGTAATATGGAATGAATTATCATCGATTGGCGATAACTCATAAACAAGTTTATTTATACCTTGGGCGCTTCTAAAGTTGATTTCTATAATAGATGGTTGATCGAACTGCACTAAAGTGACCTCAACCAATCCTGAGTTCCCTAATTTAGCAGTTAACTCTTTTTTAAAGTTATTACCTACTCTTAGATCCTCTATACTTTGTTGACGTTTTTGATTACTGTTAGCATCATTGACATAGGATTGCGCTAGAAGTGTAAAGCACTCTTCCATAGATCCTTGCATTGTTCTTTCAATTTTCATTTTTTATTTCCCCTTCTTCTTACTCCAAACCATTTTAATACCTATACCACAACAAATCAATCCTGTGATAAGCATTCCAAACCCCGCATCATATAAACTCGATGTCATAATTTGAAAGGTACCGATGGTTAATAAAAATAAACCCCATTGTTTCATATTACTCTCCCGTAACGTTAAAGTATAAAACCGACCCTGTCGGAGTTGCCTTGATTGTTGATTTAGCAGTTTTTATAGCTTCTTCTAAATTTTCAATCGTTGTGTCAAAAAGTAAGTTAATTCCCTCTTTTTTAACAAAAGTATATTGCTTTGTTTCTTCTAATAGTTCAATAACGAAGTCTTGCTTCATTGGAATAGCGATTTTTATCATAGTTTCCTCATTTCAATAATAAAGAGAGGCAAATGCCTCTCTAAGTATAACATTTATTTATTTTATTTTAGCCTTCAATCTTAACTGAGTTTGAAAGTAATACGAACACTGACCAGATTGCTGTACCGATACCCAAGTTAACAATTGCTAATACAATTGCTTTCCATGAGAATCCTGTTGCAAACCATGCATATAGAACTGGAGGCATTACCCATGGTGTTTCAACGTATACTGGTGGAACAATTCCTGCTTTTGAAGCCAGGTAAGCAATAACAATTAGTAGTGTTGGAACAAGTACCCAAGGAATTACATAAACTGGGTTTAGAACGATAGGCAATCCGAAGACTACAGGTTCGTTAATGTTGAACACTCCCATTGGAGCTGCTAATTTAGCAAGTGTTTTCTCTTCTTGTTTTTTAGAGAATATTAGTAAAGCGATGATAAGAGCAAATGTACAACCAGCTCCACCCATCCATCCGTACGCGTCGAATGATCCACGTGTCCAGAAGTATTTCATAGCATTTCCTGCTTCGTGTGCCGCAGCGTTTTCACGAAGAGCAGTTAAGTAAACACCATCTAATACTGGAGCCAGAACGTTTGTTCCGTGAATCCCGAAGAACCATAGAATTGATACCATCATTGTTAAGATGATAACCGCTGGTAGTCCTTGTGATAGTGCTAAGAAAGGAGCTTGAACATACTGTCCAATAAGATCAGCTAAGCTTGTACCCATGTATGTGCTTAGTAACCAAGCCACTAATGAAATTGCATAAAGTGAGATGATTCCCGGTAAAATTGTAGCGAATGCTTGTGAAACACCTGATGGTACTTCATCTGGTAACTTAATAGTTACTTTCTTTTGCATTAACTTAGAGTAGATAATTGCAACTACAACACCAACAATTAGTGCTGTAAATAGACCCTTAGCGTCAGTATAACCAACACCAATATATCCCCAACCTGCAACAACTTCTTTAATTTCGTTAGCTGTACCAGCTGCGATTGTTGCTTCGAATGAAGCTACTTGAGGTGTTACAATTAAGAATGATGCTAGAGATACCAAACCTCCTGCAAGTGGATCGATATCATATGCTTTAGTGATTTGATATCCAATCGCAAATGAGAAGATTAAGGCAGTCATTGCCAAAGTTCCCCACCATACGAATCCGTTAATACCAATTAACCAACTAAATGCTTCTGTGATTCCATTTAGCTTAAATTTTCCTGGTAAGTCACGAACAATAGCGTTTAACATTGTTGCAAATGCTCCAGCCATTGTAATAGGTAATATACTGATAAATGCATCACGAATAGCAACTAGGTGCTTTTGTGAACCGAATTTAACAGCGATTGGGACGAAATGTTTTTCCATCCAAAGTGTAAAGTTTTCCATTTTACTCTCCCTCTATAGTGGCATACCACGTGAACCATTAAATGCTCAACAGAATCTAACAGTTCTCAACATAATTTGTTTACCTGTAGATTCAAGAACCCCACTAATGTTTATGTTTAAGTGGTATATACCATGACTATAAACCTAATATACCATATTTTCACACAAGTGCAAGCGATTTCATAAATATTTATCAAACTTATTTTAGAATAGACTTACCTCATGTTAGGAATATAAATTTTAATTCAAATAATAGCCACTTTTGAGTGGTTATTATTGTATAGTAACCTATGATCTAGCTAATATAAATGAAATCATAGGATTCACTATTAATTGTGTTATTGACTCTCAAGAGCAATCCTGGATTACAGTGAAAGTGGTCTAAATAGTGGTCTATTCCACCTAGAACACAAGACCAAAAGTGGTCTAATCGAGCTACCTATCCCACATTAAAGAAAAAAGACCCCTAAGGGCCTATTAATGTGAGTCTTAATTATCTATTTTTCATATGTGGGAATAGTAGTACATCTCGAATGGATGCTGAATCAGTTAATAACATGATCAGACGATCCAATCCAATACCAATGCCACCACATGGTGGCATACCGTATTCTAATGCTTCAACATAATCGACATCCATCTCATTAGCTTCATCATTACCTAATGATGCTTCTTTAAGTTGAGCTTCGAAACGTTCTCTTTGATCAATTGGATCATTAAGTTCCGAGAAAGCGTTAGAGTACTCACGGCCATCAATAAACATTTCAAAACGATCTGTGAATCGATCATCCTCTGCATTTTTCTTAGCAAGTGGTGAAACCTCTACTGGGTGACCATATACGAATGTTGGTTGAACAATTGATTCTTCACCAAATGTTTCAAAGAATTCATTAACAACATGACCGTATGATAATTGGTGTTTCTCTAAATGAATACCATGTTCTTTAGCAATTGCTACAGCTGCTTCATCACTCATCACTGGCCATAAATCTACACCTGTGATTTCCTTGATTAAATCAACCATGTGAACACGACGGTAAGGTCCTTCTAAATTGATTTCAGTACCTTGGTATGTAATTGTTGATTGACCAACAACAGAGTGCGCTAGGTGAACTAGAAGCCCTTCTGATAGATCCATCATGTCATACATATCAGCATATGCTAAATAGGCTTCAATAGTTGTAAATTCAGGGTTGTGTTTTGGACTCATCCCTTCATTTCTAAAGAGGCGTCCAATTTCATAAACACCTTCCAAACCACCAACAATCAGACGTTTTAATGGTAATTCAGTTGCGATACGTAGATAGAACTCCATATCTAAAGTGTTGTGGTGTGTCACGAATGGACGAGCCGCAGCACCGGATAAGATTGGTGTTAATACTGGTGTTTCAACTTCGATCATGTCTTTTTGATCGAAGAAGTTACGAATCTCACGCATGATTTTTGAACGCGTACGTGCTGTATCTCGTGATTTCTCAGACATAATGAGGTCTAAGTAACGACGACGGTAACGTTCTTCAATATCTTGTAATCCATGATATTTATCTGGTAGTGGGCGTAGTGCTTTAGTTAAGTGAACAAGGTTGTTAGCTTTGATTGATAACTCCCCATTGTTAGTTCTAAAGATAACACCTTCAACCCCAACAATATCACCAAGGTCTAATGCATCAAAATATTCAAATTGATCATCCCCTACAGTGTCTTTACGAATATAGACTTGGATTTGTCCATCTCTATCTTGAATATGAATAAAACCAGCTTTCCCCATTAAGCGTTTAGTCATAACACGTCCTGCAATCGAAGTAAAGATTTCCATTTCTGCTAATTCTTCTTTAGAACGGTTTTCATATGTTTTTAAAATGTCTAATGAATGTTCTTGAGGTTTAAAGCCAGCCGAAAAAGGTTCAATTCCCTTTTCTCTAAGTGCTTCCATTTTTTCGCGACGAACAATTTCTTGCTCTGTTAATTCCTGTGCCATAATTTCTCCTTTAATACGTTTTTTATCGTTTTATCTATTACATAATAACATAATTTCAAATTTAAATAAAAAGACTACTGTTTAGCATCAATTAATGCTTGTAGATCCTCTTGGCTAAACTTGTATTTGCTAGCACAATAGTGACACTCTAATTCAGCGCCATGATCTTCATGAATCATTTCTTCTAAGTCTTTAACATCCAGTGTGGACAGTGCATCACGCATTTGCTCTAGTGAACAAGAGCATTTGTAAGTAACAGGTCCTTCACTTAAGATTTCCATATCTGCAAAGAGTGCTAATGCAACTTCTTTAGCTTCCATTTCACCCATGATGGTTGAAACTGGTTTAAGACCTGCTAAAACATGCTCCACTGCTTTGATATCAGTTTCTGTTGCTGATGGTAATACTTGGATAAGAATAACTCCAGCTGAAATTACTTGTCCCTCTTCACCTACTAAAACACCTACTGATACTGCTGATGGTAGTTGTTCAGATTGGAAGAAGTAGTAAGCAAAGTCATCTCCAATTTCACCTGTTTGTAATGCTACTTGTGATTGAAATACCGTGTTGCCATTGAACTCATTAGAAACCATAAGTGTTCCCTGACCCAGGATACCACCTACATCTAATTTCCCTAAATCGTTCACTGCGTGTGCTTCAGGATTTCCTACAAGACCACGGATCTCACCTTTATTATTAGCATTTACTAAAATACTTTTAAGTGGTCCATTACCACGAATATCTATTTTTAGTGTTTCTCTTTCATCTTTAAATCCACTTGCCATAACTGAAGCAATGGACATAACACGTCCCAATGCTGCAGTTGCTGCTGGATGAGTTTGATGAATGGCTTGGGCTTGTGCAACAAGCTGGGTTGTTTTACCAACGAAAACTCGAACATTATTACCTAATGCCAACCCTCTTACAATTTGATCACTCATATGAATTCTCCCTTACATAGAATTAAGACCCCTAGGGGTCTTAATGGTCAGATTACTGATCTTCAATCGTATCGTTTTTGATATCTTGATCGATAGTCTCTGTTTGTGATTCACTACCTTGTGAATCCAGTTTTACTTCTTCTGTAACTACTTCTTTAACATCACCATTATCATTAGGTGTGCGTCCTTTAACAATATTATTGATTTGCTCAGCAGTTAATGTTTCATGCTCTAATAGTCCTTCAACAATACGATCCAGTAGATCTCTGTGTTCAGTAATTAGTTCACGAGCATTTTGTTTAGCATCGTCAATAATACGACGAACTTCTTTATCGATTTCAAATGCGATCTCACCAGAGTAGTTTTGTGATGATGAGTAGTCTCTACCCAAGAACACATTTCCTGATGAATCTTGATATTGAATTGGCCCTAAATTACTCATACCGTATGACATTACCATTGCACGAGCAATCTTAGTAGCGGATTGAATATCGCCATAAGCACCTGTTGAGATTTCATCAAACACAAGTTCTTCAGCAACACGGCCACCTAAGTAGCCAGTAATCTTACCAATAAGGTCTGATCGGCTTTGTGTAAATGTTTCTTCACGAGGCGTCATAAGGTTATAACCACCTGCATCCCCACGAGGTATAATTGTAACTTTTTGAACCATGTCTGCAGATTCAAGTTTAAGTCCTACGATTGTATGACCCGCTTCATGGACTGCAACCATGTAACGTTCTTTTTCAGAATATTTTTTAGATTTCTTAGCAGGCCCCATAATAACGCGGTCAACCGCTTCATCAATGTGGTGCATTTCGATAACTTTAGCATCTTCACGAACTGCAAGGATTGCAGCTTCGTTCAATACGTTTTCTAGGTCAGCCCCTGAGAACCCAGGAGTACGACGTGCAATGTTTTCTAAAGTAACATCAGCAGCTAAGAATTTATTACGTGCATGAACTGCAAGGATCTCTGTACGTCCTTTAACATCTGGTAAACCAACTGTTACAGTACGGTCAAATCGTCCTGGACGAAGTAATGCAGGGTCCAATACGTCAGCACGGTTAGTAGCAGCAAGAACAACAACACCTGAGTTCTCATCAATTCCATCCATCTCTACAAGAAGTTGGTTTAATGTTTGCTCACGCTCATCGTTTCCACCACCTAAACCAGCACCACGTTGGCGCCCAACAGCATCAATCTCATCAATGAAGATGATACATGGTGCAGTTTCTTTAGCTTTTTTAAACATGTCTCGAACACGACTCGCCCCAACACCAACAAACATCTCAACAAAGTCAGAACCTGAGATTGAGTAGTATGGAACATCAGCTTCACCTGCTGCAGCACGAGCCAGTAATGTCTTACCTGTTCCCGGAGGACCAACTAACAACATACCTTTAGGAATACGAGCTCCCATTGCTTCAAACTTACGAGGCATTTTTAGGTAATCAATAATTTCTTTCATTTCTTGTTTTTCTTCAACTGCTCCAGCAACATCGTCAAAACGAACTTTTGAATTTACTTGTTGCTTAGCACGTGATTTAGAAAACTCGAAGGCTTTGTTATTTCCACCTGCTCCGCCAAATTTATTCATGACGAAGAACAATCCACCAATCAATAATAAGAATGGTAGTGTTGCCTGTAGAAAATCTAAAAAGAAATTAGATGCGTTAATATTTTTTACGTTAACAGAAGCACCCTTTTCAATCAGTGCATCAGTAACCATTTTTTCATCTTGGATAGTATAAGTAGATTTGAATCCTACTTTGTTTTCGCCATCCTTGTATATCCCTTTAACTTCAACGATACCTGAGGTAGCAATTGGTGTTGTGGTCACTTCAAGGATTTCTTTGGTTTCGATTAATTTATAAAACTCATTCATCGTTAAATCCTTAGGTGCAGGATTAGTTGTTAGTGTTATTAACGATGTCACCATTAGAACTAATAATAGTGGTAATAATATATTTTGTTTTTTCTTCAATGGAAATCACTCCTTACATGTATAATTCGTCTTTTAATATTCCAACATATGGAAGTTGACGGTAACGTTCATCAAAATCCAATCCGAAGCCAATAACAAATTTGTCTTCGATTTCAAAACCGATGAATTCAGCTTTGACGTTTGCTTCACGACGTGATGGCTTATCTAGTAAAGTAACAACTTTAACAGAATGAGCTCCTTTGTTTAGTAGCAATTTAATAATTGCTTCTATTGTATGTCCTGTATCTACAATATCTTCAACTAAGAGAATATCCATACCCTTTATCGAACGGTCTAAATCCTTTAAAATTTTAATATCTCTTGTTGATTGTGTTCCTGCATAACTGGACACATCCATGAAATCATATTGAATATCCAAATCGATATATTTAATTAATTTTGCCAAAAATGGTACCGACCCCTTTAGCAGTGCTACTAGTACTAGGTCTCTTTCTGAATCTTTATAATATTCTGTAAGAGCTTGACCCATCTCTTTACTCTTAGCTTCGATCTCTTCTTCAGTGATTAATATTTCTTTTACGTCTTGATGCATTATGTAATAAGTCCTCCTACAATAAGTTTAATTCTACCACAAATGTGCTTGGAATGTTAGCGTAATGATGAACATCACATCCCATTCCCACAACATATATAAGCTTGCCTGAAGCATTTTCAATGACCAGCCATGATTCTCTTAAATAGCGAGGGATTTTATTATCAATCAAGTATCGTGATACCTTCTTTGTCCCAAATTCTTTTTCGATTCTATCGCCCGCTTTAACATTACGAAGCGTAATGGGGAAATCACTGTCTAGAAATTGAATCGCTTGGTTTAAATTACCTTGGGATGCTATTTTGATGTGCTCTGATTGGATTGACTCCACATCACCAAAAGTCTCATTGACTAATTTTGGTTTTAAGAGTCCTAATGAATGTTCATCAGCATACAAGTTAACCGATCCAAAATCATGATAAGACTTACCCTCCATAATTTGTCGATCCAACTCTTTAAAAAACTGATCACTGTGATGGTGTACTTGAGCTTTAGCTTTAGATGTTGCCATTCTCAGAAGATCAGCACGATAAAGTGGATCAATGACCCTGTAGTGATCTAATTCAATTACTGGCCACGATAGTGAGTTATAAATGGACTCAAGTTTTTCTTGATGCTCTTGATGTTTGAGAAGATCTTCTTTAAATTCTTTTTCGATGTTTGCTAAATCTTTATCCATTGAGCGGATACGATTTCGTGTGTATTTGGGATTGGAGTTGGAAGCATCGATTGAATATGGAATGTCGTTATCATGACAATACTTAATAATTTCTTCCTTCTTTAAATGTAATAATGGTCGATAAACATCGATACCCTTAATGTGGCTCAGTGAACTAAGACCCAGAGTACTGGATTTAATTGAGCGTTCTTTCTGAATGAGATAAGTTTCAATGTGGTCATCATAATGATGTCCCACCATGACACCCATAAGTTTCTCACCTTTTATAATTTTAGAGAAAAATTGATATCTGAAATTTCTTGCATTGGCTTGGAAGTTTCCTTTAAGATTTTGATCGTAAACGACACTGAAAAAAGAAAGACCTTCTCTTTCGCAAAAGTCTTTCACCATTGTCTCTTCATCATCACTGACACTTCTTTGCTTGTAGTTTACATGGGCAACCATAAGTTTATAACCTTTTCTGTTCATCATATGAACAAGGGCCATAGAATCAGGTCCACCAGAAACTGCAACCAGCCATGTTTCATTTTTCAAATTCATCACCTAGTATGATTTTACCACAATTAACTTAAAACAAACCATTGATAAGATGACTTCGAATCTCTTTAAACATGGATGACTCTTTTTTAATATGACCATTAACTGATATGATGCGTGCTGTATTGATCATCTTAGCATCATTTAAAAAGAGTGTTGAGTGATTACTTAAACCATTTACATAACCAATATAATACAAGTGGCATCGTCCCGTGTCGGATACATTGATGGCTGTTTGAGAGGATGTTTTATTGGATGTCATAGGAATAACTAAAGCTTTGTTATTCCAAAAACTCATGATCAATCCAAAATGTTGATAACCTGCCTCATTTAAATATGCATGACCATAGTCCAAATACACAATATCACCAACATAAACTTTCAACTCCACACTTTCACAACACCATAATCTTGAACGTTTCATACGATTGAGTCCAGAACATATTTCCTTAGCAGCATACTTAGAAGAATCATTTAGTAGATACCTACGGTACTCGCTTAAAAATGAATCAATCTGGACATTTGATATTGGTGCTTTAGACATGTGTGGTATTGCATCTTCTCTAATTTTATAGGGCATAATAGACCCTCCTTTTACTTCAACTAAGAGTCTCCTATAAAATTTCCTAAGGCTGATGGCACATCAAACATAACGGTTGAACGTTATTCCATACCGCAATTACGTTAAAATTGATATTCTTGACATTATTATGTCTGAATCAATCTAAAACAATAAAAAAGACTGCATAATTTATATGCAGCCTGATAATTAGAATTTTAAATTACTCTACTAAGTCTAGGTTTTCTAGCATGATTCCTGTACCTTCAGCAACTGAAGTTAATGCATTTTCAGCAACGTATACAGGGATTGATAGTTCGTCCATGATAAGTTTATCGATACCATGCAGAAGCGCTCCACCACCTGTTAGTACAATACCACGAGTTACGATATCAGCTGATAACTCAGGAGGTGTTTGCTCTAAGACAGTACGACAAGCACGAGAAATTTGTGCTAAACTTTCGCGAATTGCAGCTTCTGTTTCACTTGCGTGTAGAACAATTGTATTTGGTAATCCAGTAATCAAGTCACGACCTGAAACTTCCATTGATTGTTGTTCAAGTTCTGCAACACTGTCAGCCCATGCACAACCAATTGTTTGCTTGATGCGCTCAGCTGTACGATCACCGATAAGTAGTTTGTAAGTATCTTTAACATATTTAATGATATCTTGATCAATTTTATCACCAGCAATTTTTAATGAAGTTGAAGTAACAATTTCACCAAGTGATAGGATAGCAACGTCTGTTGTTCCACCACCTATATCTAAAACCATTGATCCTGTAGGCTTAGATATATCTAAGTGTGCACCAATTGCAGCAACTTTTGGTTCTTCTTCAATATAAACACGTTTTGCACCAGCACGGTAAGCAGCATCTGAGATGGCTTTACGTTCTACTGATGTAATGTTTGAAGGACAGCAGATTAAAATTGTTGGACGTGAAAATAATCCTTTTAATTTTAATTTACGAACAAAGTATTGTAGCATCATTTCGGTAACTTCGAAATCAGCAATAACACCATCTTTTAATGGTCTGATTGCAAGTACACGTCCAGGTGTACGACCTAACATATCCTTAGCTTCTTGTCCTACTGCTAAACATTTTTTTGTATGTGCGTCGATAGATACAACTGCAGGTTCGTGTAATACTACACCTTGGCCCTTAACGTAAATTAATACGTTTGCAGTTCCCAAGTCAATTCCAACTGTTTTTGAAAACATAATAAATCCTCCTAAAATAACTTTTTTATAGAATGGTTAAACCCAGTAAAAATTCAGCAACAAGAAATGCTATCCCCATACTCATTAAGATACTCAAGAGGAAGACTTGCGACTCACTTCGTTTTCGTTTTATTTTATTAAAATCAATGCCATTCATAGCATACATGGTTATGAAAAAGCTTATTAAATAAACTGCTGTTTTTAACATAATTATTCACCTATATAACTATAACAAAAAAGTATAAAGATTACCATAAGTATCTCTTTTGCAAAATGGAAGATTGTGTGAAAGATTTACAGCCCTTGTGGTATGATACAATTAATTAAAAGGAGGTATACTTATGAAAATAGGTGTTATGGGCATTGGAAATATATTCTCAAAAGCATATTTACCAATACTATCCCAAAATCAAAACATCGATTGGCACTTCTACTCTTCCTCACAGGATAAGTTAGACGACTTGGAAAGAGCACATGGATTTAAATATACATTCAACGATCGTGAATCATTTTATGCTTCAGGAATCCAAGCCATCATGATACATACTCCCACATCAACACACTACCAACTTATCAAAGAGGCACTTCAAAGAGGGCTTCATGTCTTTGTGGATAAACCGATTTCAGACCAAATTGAGCAAACTCAGGAATTACTTGAAATTGCTGAAAGCAAAGGACTTATCTTGATGGTTGGCTTTAACCGCCGATTCGCACCACTTACTCAAAAGATTAAAGCCATGCCTAAGAAGTCTATGATTGTCGTTCGTAAAAACAGAGGGTCTGCTCAACAAGAAGCTCGTTTCTCACTTTACGATATGATGATTCATGTTGTTGATACGGCATTGTATCTATTAGATGAGCCGATCATTAGTCATAGCCATAATCTTATTTTGGATGAATTTGATCAAGTAGTTACAGCAACACTTTCCATTCAATCTCAAAATACACAGGTCTTAGCTTATATGAACATGCAATCAGGTGCACGTCTTGAAACGTTCGAAGTCATGTCTCCTGATGGTCATGCTGTAGAGTCTAACCTCAATAATCTAGACATGCATGATGAAACTTCTGTAAACTCAAGTTCTTTCTCAGATTGGACACCAACTCTAGAAAGACGTGGTTTTAATAACCTAATTAATACATATATAGAAAGAATCCGAAACAATGATAATTCAAATAATAAAGATGCATTGCTGAGCCACCAAATGATTGAAGAATTTCTAAGTAAAAAAGTCTCCTAGGAGACTTTCTCTATTACATTCATAAAAGATTTTAGTAAATCCAAATCAACACCATCATAATCACCCACTGTTGAATATGAATAAGATACTTTATCACTTTGTGTAGACGGGTCTTGAAACCAACCTTTAAAAGAAGAGTGTACTTGATTAATGCCAGTAGATTTGATGAGGTGTTCTACGTTGCTAGCATTAAGTCCACTACCTATCAGTAACTCAATTCGATCACCGAACTTATCTTGAAGATCCTTAAGTAAGTCAATCCCTTCAATCGCTTTATCAGCACAACCTGAAGTTAATATTCTATCGACTCCACATTCTATCAAGGACTCTATGGCTTGATAAGAATCTTTAACTACATCGAATGCACGGTGGAATACAGCTTCAGCTTGATAGGAATGACATAGTTCAACCATTTTCTTAGTTTGATCTATATCAACCTTTACACCATCATCCAAGAAACCAAAAGCAAGACCATCAGCTCCAGCCTCTAATAACTCTTTAGCATCAAGAAACATCGTGGATACTTCAATATCATCGTAATGAAATCCACCCGCCCTAGGTCTCACCATAGGTATTATAGGGATAGGAACCGCTTCTTTAGCTAGCTTTAGAGTTGCAATAGAAGGGGTTAAGCCTCCTAAATGCAAAGCATTATTTAATTCAATACGATCTGCTTTAGCATCATATGCCTTAATACAATCCAAAACAGATCCTGCACATACTTCAGTTATAATCTCCATATCTAATCTCCATATCTAAAGTCAAAAACCAGCCTAAGCTGGTTTTTTATTATTTTGTTCCGAAAATACGGTCACCAGCGTCACCAAGTCCTGGAACGATATAACCATTTTCATTTAAATGTGAATCTAAAGCCGCAAGGAAAATATCAACATCTGGATGTGCCTTTTGAACCAGTTCAACACCTTCTGGTGCTCCAACCAAGCAAACTAATTTGATATTTTTCGCTCCACGTTTTTTAACCATTTCGATTGCTGCATCTGCAGAACCACCTGTAGCTAACATTGGGTCTAATACAAGAACCTCTGCTTCATCTAGGTTTTCTGGAAACTTAGCAAAATATTCATGTGGCATTAATGTTTCTTCATCACGGTAAACACCAACATGTCCTACCTTAGCATTTGGTATTAATTCTAAAATACCATCTACCATTCCAAGACCTGCACGAATAATAGGAACTAAAACGATATCTTTATTAAGTTCAAAAGTATCATATTCAACAACTGGAGTTTGAATCGTGATCGGTTCCAATTGTAAATCTCTCGTAATTTCATAAGCCATAAGCCCTGCGATTTCGTCAAGATTCTGTCTAAAGTTCTTTGTGTTTGTGTCCTCTTTGCGCATAATCGTTAATTTATGTGTAATGAGAGGGTGGTTTAATACTGTAATCATTAATGTTCTCCTCTTACTGGAAACTGAGATGTAAACTCAGTAACTTCTTTTCTTATTACTGCCAATGCTCCTTCATCTTCATAGTTTGTAAGTGCATTGTGAATCCAATGAGCAACTTTAATAAAGTCATCTGATTTGAATCCTCGAGATGTCATAGCAGGTGTTCCAAGACGGATTCCCGATGTCACCGCTGGACGCTCTTTATCAAATGGAATTGAGTTTTTATTACATGTGATACCAACTTTATCTAAGATGATTTCAGCATGAGCACCTGTAAGTCCAATTGAATTTTTAATATCTACTAATACTAAGTGGTTATCTGTTCCATTAGAAACTAGACGATACCCTAAGTCAGCTAATGTTTTTGCAAAGATTGCTGCATTATTTACAACATTCTTTTGGTATACTTTGAATTCATCTTGTAATGCTTCATGGAAGCATACTGCTTTACCAGCAATAACATGCATTAACGGTCCACCTTGCATTCCTGGGAATACTGAACGGTCTAGACGTGCTGCAAATTCTTTTTTACAAAGAACGATTCCACCACGTGGTCCACGCATTGTTTTATGAGTTGTAGATGTTACAAAATCTGCAAATGGAACTGGGTTTTGGTGAAGTCCTGCTGCAATAAGACCAGCAATGTGAGCCATATCTACCATTAGGTAAGCTCCTACTTCATCTGCAATTTCTCTAAACTTAGCAAAATCAATTGCTCTTGCATAAGCTGATGCTCCAGCAACAATTAGTTTTGGCTTAACTTCTTGTGCTCTTCTTAATACTTCTTCATAATCAATTTCTTCTGTATGAGGGTCTACTCCATAAGCATGGAAAGTATAATTAATTCCTGAAAAGTTTAATGC